>NZ_CP117866.1:10107769-10421022 GCF_028736035.1 Streptomyces sp. T12 | reverse complement strand
GCACCAGGTAGGTGGCGAAGTCGTCCACGCGGTCGGCGCGGATCTGGTCGGCGCTCGCGTCGAAGCCGCCGGAAACGTAACCGCTCACCGTCTGGAACCAGGGCGGTGAGTTGCTGAACGCCTCCCAGCGGGTGACCTTGTCCTTGATCTGGTCCACCCACCAGCGCTGGCCGGCGTCGGCGTCCCAGTTCCAGTGGTCCGGGTTGTTCGGGTCCCACCAGTCCATGTCCTTCTGGGTGGTCCCCTCGGGGGCCTTCCAGAAGCCTTCCATGGTGGCGCCCGCCTTCATGTAGTCCTTGCGGACGTCGGGGGCGTTGCCACCGCCGATGTTGTACCGGGCGATGTTGAGGCGGAGACCGTCCGCACCGAACAGCATGTCCACGAGCCGTCTTCGGATGGGCTCCGGGTAGCCGCCCGTCGCGTTGGCGAACCAGACGAGGCTCGTGCCCCAGCCCTCGAACTCCTGCTGCTGGTAGGAGGGGTCGATCCGCACGGTGACCGCGCTCCGCGGTGCCGGGTCCGCCGCGCTCGCCACCGGCGCGGCGGCTACGAGACTCGCGCCGAGCACCAGAGGAACCGTCGACGCCAAGGCCCGGACGATGCGATGCCGTTGGGGCACGGCACTCCCTTCCACAACACAGAGCTGAACAGAACCGAACAGAAGGAATCGCGCTCAGGGAATGCTCGGGGACGGTAATGAACTCGTCAAGATGGCGGACGAGTTGGGGTCGCACGTGGGGGTTCGGCGACGTCATTGACATGCCCAAGGCATCTGATTAATCTCCGGGAAACCTGAGAAAGCGCTTTCCGCCTACTTGGCCGGCTGCCGTACCCGTCCGTGTTTTCGCACGACCGAACAAGATCCGCCCCTCGCCCCGGGAGGAACAGCATGAGGTCGTCGTCACGCGCCGCACGCGGCGTCCCCGCTCTCACGCTCGCCCTGTTGCTCTGCACGATCACGATGCCGTCCGGCACCGCCGCCGAGAACAGGCCGGCACCTTTGGCGGAGACCTCCCCCACCGGCTTCGCCGCCGTCGACGCGCTCGGCCAGCACGGCACCACCGGCGGAGCCGGCGGCCCGACCGTGACCGCCACCACCACCGAGCAGTTCCTGGAGTACATCGACACGACCGGCCCGCTGGTCATCCGGGTCCAGGGCACCATCGACATCACCAGCAAGCAGGGCGTACGGCCCGACAAGACCATCGTCGGAGTCGGCTCCTCGGCCGTCATCAACGGCGGCGGCCTGGACTTCTACCGCTCCCACAACGTCATCGTGCGGAACATCAGGTTCACCGCCGCCGAGGACGACGCCGTCAACGTCGGCCAGGAGTCGCACCACATCTGGATCGACCACAACGAGTTCGTCGCCCCGGTCGACGGGGCGGTCGACATCGTGCGCGGCTCCCAGTACGTCACCGTGTCCTGGAACTGGTTCAACAAGACCGACAAGAGCATGCTGCTCGGTCACTCCGACGCCAACAGCGGCCAGGACACGGGCAAGTTGAAGGTCTCCATCCACCACAACTTCTTCGACGGGTCGCGACAGCGGCATCCGCGCGTGCGGTTCGGTGAACCGGTGCACGTCTACAACAACTACTACAAGGGCAACGCCCTTTACGGCGTCGCGTCGACCATGAACGCGGGCGTGCTGGTCGAGGGCAACTACTTCGAAGCAGTCCCCCACCCCTGCTACTCGGCCGGCGGCTACGACGAGTCGGGACCGGGTCGGCTGGTCCAGCGCGACAACGCCTTCGCCGGCGCCGGGACCGGTGCCTGCGAGACCAACGGGACGGTGACGGAGCCGCGCACCTACTACGCGTACACGCTGGACCGCGCGACCGACGTGCCCTCCCTCGTCCGGGCCGGGGCGGGCGTCGGGAAGACCGGCACCTGAACGGCTCCGCCCGCATCCTCAGCGGGCCGACAGATCAACCGTCGCCCCCCCCAACACACACGCGACGGCCAACCCCCCACAGGAGGACCCCCGATGAGTTCACGACGAGCCCCGCTGCCCACTCGGCGCACGCCCATACCCTGGCGCACCAAGGCGGTCGTCGCCGCGTTGTCAGCCGCCGTCCTGGCAGGCCCGGGCATCGCGCAGGCCACCGCGCAGACCGCGCCGGGATCTGCGTCGACCTCTGCCTCGCAGGGGCAGGTATCGGCGGCGGCCACCATCACCTGGACCCTCGAACGCGCCGGCAACCCCACCGAGGACCAGCGCACCGCCTACGACCTCATCACCAAGGCCATGAACGCCGCGGTGGCCCGCTACAACAACCTCAGCGACCTCGGCAAGACCATCACCGTCCGCTACGACCCGGGCGTACCCACCGCCGACGGCAACATCAACGGAACCATCCGCTTCGGCAACCGCAGCTACATGAACGAGCGGACCGCACTGCACGAGATCGCCCACACCATCGGCGTGGGGACGAGCTCGGGCTGGTCCCGCCTGGGCGGCAGCGGCACCTGGACCGGTGCCCAGGCCACGGCGCTGGTCAGGCAGTTCGACGGTGCGAGCGCCAAAATCTCCACCGGCGGTGGCCACTTCTGGCCGTACGGCCTGAACTACGACAACGAGTTCTCGAACACCGCGGCCGACCGCCACGTCCAGATCGTCGCCGCGATGGTGCGCGACGGCCTGTGATCCGAGGGGTTGGTGCCCGGGAGTGCCCAGGCCGCCCGGGCGCGGAGACGCGCTCCCGGGCACCAACCCACCCGGCAGATCCCTACGACGTCGAGGAGCTCCGCCCCTCCCAGCGTTACCGGGGCATGCGCGTGCCCGCGCCGCTGACCCGGACCTTCGGGTCTCCGGCGTGCAGGGTCACGGTCAGCACACCCGGCCTGCCCATGTCCTCGCCCTGGTGCAGAGTGAGCACCGACTCCGCGGGCACCAGGGCGAGTTCACGCGCGTACGCCCCGAAGGCGGCGGCTGCGGCGCCGGTGGCCGGGTCCTCCACTACGCCGCCGATCGGGAAGGGGTCGCGGACGTGGAAGACGGTGTCCGCGGCACGCCACACCAGCTGCACGGTCGTCAGGTCCAGTTTCCGCATCAGGGCGGCGAGCCGCTCGAAGTCGTACGAGAGATCGGCGAGCCGTTCCCGGCTGCCGGCCCCCAGCACCAGATGCCGGGCGCCTGCGAAGGCGATGCGGGGCGGCAGCAGCGGGTCGAGGTCCGCCGACGGCCAGCCCAGCGCCGCCAGCGCCTCGGCCAGTTCCTCCGCGGCGATCTCTTCGACACGGGGCTCCACGCTCGTCAATGTCGCCCGGAGCGTGCCGTCCGCCTCAAGGGTGACCGTCACCGGCACCGTACCCGCGCGGGTGGCGAAGACCAGATCGCCCGGACCGATCCGCTCGGCCAAGGCCACGGAGGCGGCGACGGTGGCATGGCCGCAGAAGGGCACCTCCGCCTGAGGGCTGAAGTAACGAATGGTGAAGGCCCGCCCAGGCTCCCCACCCGGTCCCTCCAGTTCCTCCGGCGGACCGGTAAGGAACGCGGACTCGCTGTAACCCAACTTGGCGGCGATCGCCAGCATCTCGGCGTCGTCGAGGCCCGCGGCGTCCAGGACGACGCCCGCCGGGTTGCCGCCGTCCGGGTGGGACGAGAAGGCGGTGTAGTGCAGCACATCGGGGGCGTCGACGGCCCGCTCGTTGATCTCCATGCCGTACGACAACCAGCGCGCCGGCGCACCGATTCCCGGCCGCGGGGCACCGGAGCGACACGGCTTCCGGCCGCGATGCCACAGGATGGGGCCCCGCACGGGGCAGCGCCACGTGATGGACGCGAATGGTCCGTCGACGCGATCTTGCCAGCGCCCGGCGTTTCGTCGACGGGGGTCGTGGCGGTCACGGGGCGAGTACGTGTCTGCCGTTGCACGGGAACATGGCCGAAGCTGATGTGGCGTGCGAGATGTGGAATGTTCAATAATCCGGGACGGCGCTTCCCCACAGCGCCGACAACCGTTTCGAGGCACCCCCACTCCGGCGCAACAGAGCGCCCGGAGCCGAGAATCCGGAGTTCTTCATGCGCCTTCGTCCCGCCCTCCGCCGCACCCGCGTCTCCGCCCTGGCCGCAGGGCTCGCAGCGGCAGGCGCGCTGGCTCTCACGACACCCGCGTCGGCCGCGGCCCAGGCCGATGTCACCGCCACCCTCCGCGTCACGATCACCGACGGGGACTCGGTCATGACCCAGACGGCAGGCGTCTACACCTGCCACAGCGACTTCACCGTCGGCCAGGCGAAGGACATCTCCGTCACCGTGCCCGCCGGCCAGTGGGTCCAGGTCTTCAGCAGTCACGGCTGCTACGACTCCCTCAACATCAGCGGCGCCACCATCGAGACCGACGGACAGGTCATCGACTTCACGCTGTGACGGCCGCTGTCCCCGGGCATGCCGGAAGCCGGCGCAGCACCGGACGGTCGGTCAGTTCTCCTGGAGCACGGAGAGGACGTTCCCGGCGGGGTCGGTGAACCAGGCGATCGCCGCGGGGCCGCCGTTGCCGACCCGGACGATGCCCTTGTCGTCGTGGTCGAATCCGGCGTAGCGCTCAAGGGTCACGCCGCGTCGCTCCAGTTCGCCGACCGCGGCCTCGATGTCGTCCACGGGGAAGTTGAGAATCGTGAACGTGGCGGGGGTGTGCTGTTCCTTGGGGTAGACGAAGACCTGCGCGCCGCTGCCGAGCTTGACGAGCAGCATCCGCATGTCCCCCTCGCCGGTCTCCTCCACCTCAAGGCCGAGAACCTCACCGTAGAACCGGCGGGCCTCGCCGAGGTCGTCGACCGAGAAGCCGCTGAACGCCTGCGATCGTCCGAGCATGCCGTGTGTCTCCTTCACGCGTGAGCCGTCCTGACCTCTCAGGGCACACCACGCGCACCGAAGCCGGACGCACGCCGCGCGGGCGGCGTCCGGATGGTCGTGCGTCCTTCACCCGCACGAAGCGATGCCGCCTCTCAAGCCGTTTCGCCCGGCTTCGCGTTGCGGATGCCGACGCATCAAGTGCAGGTCCTCGCCCCAGGCGTCCAGCACCGCGCCGTGTCCGGCCCGCCGGACCGATGCCTCGACGTGGGCGAAGAGGCGACGCTGTGTGGATGCGTCGCCTGTCTCTGAGATGCGGTCCACGGCGTCGAGCAGCATGCCGGTGTCCCAGCCGGGCAGCGGGAACCGGGCAAGCTCCCACTCCAGGTATTTGTTGTAGGGGCGGGGGCGACGGTCGAGAGCGAAGAGCAGCTCCAGGAGGAACCTGATGCTGTCGGCGGCGTCGAGCCGGGCCGCGAGCGCATGTCCGTCGCGGTCGTTCTTGATCGAGCGGTACAGGGAGTTGGCGTAGGCGTCGAGCCACGCACCCGCGTCCCGGAAGGCTTCGTCGGCGTCGAGCCGTGCCTTGTCGGCCAGGATCTCGGCGATCGTGCCGTCGAGTCGGTCGAGCACGATCCGGGCGCGGGCCAGGGCGTACCGCTCGAAGCCCGGCATTCCGGCGGCGCGGAACTCGTCGAGGGAGACGATGACGAGGTCGAGTTCTGCTGTGCGGTGCCCCGTGAACCGGGTGAGGGTCGTTGCCGCGCCGTCGGCGAGGACGACGTACAAGTCGTGGTCGGAGTGGTCGGTGGTCATGCCGTCGTGGGCCCGGGAGCCTTTGAGGACCAAGCCGACGACGGCTGAATCAGCGGCGGCGAGTTCGATGAAGGCGTCGTAGGTGAGGGGCTGCTGAGCGGTCATTGCGTGATCTCCGGTGGAGTGATGACGGGTATGCCGACCGGGCGGCCCCCTCTGAAGGGGTCGCCCGGGACCGTCTGCGGCGGCGCTCGGCCACCGCCCGGAAGATCAACGCACGTGTGGACTCTATCGCCGGGCCGCCCGAGAGGTCTCGCGTTTGGTCGGCCTTGAGCGCGGTCAGTACACCGAGATCGTGACCGGGCCTCACGCGTCGGTACTGTTCGTCACCGCATGGGCGAGGTGTGGGCCGCGTGGGACCGCGACCTGCGCCCGCGAGGTCGCGCTCAAGCTGCTCGTCCTCGACGACGGCATCGATCCCGATCTGCCCATGCGGTTCGACCGGGAGGGCGTCGCGGCGGCCCAGGTCAACCACCCGAACGTGGCCGCACTGTACGACCGCGGCGTGCACGACGTTTGTGGCCGAAACGCAGTTCCCGATCCCGTAGGGCATACGCCATCCGTGGTTCCGTCACGCGGCGGAAGACCCGCTGGACGACAGGAGCGCACAGCGCGGTCATGACCAGGGCCGCGACCAGTGTGACGGTGAGCTCACCGGCGGGTTGCCGGATCCAGGCGGGGTCGTACCAGCCCCAGTACTTGGCTGCCTGGGCGACGAAGCCGTGCAGCAGGAAGCCGCACAGCGTGCCGGCGCCCAGCACGGTGAACCAGGTCCGGCGCACGGGAACCCAGGCGAGGAAGCAGGCGACCAGGACGACCGAACAGCCGAAGGTGGCCAGTGTCATCACGGGTCCGTACCAGGCGGGCGCGGCGAGTTCCTCGGCGCTGTCGCTGTGGAAGAACCAGGCGTAGTTCATCCGCGGGACCGCCCAGTACGCGACCGCGAGGGCACAGACGAGGGACGGCAGGGCCAGGACGCGCGCCGCACGGCGGCGGACCGGCCGGAAATGCTCCGGCTTCAGCAGCAGGCCGAGCACGAAGTACGGCAGGAACTGCAGGACACGCTGCAGGCCGAGGTCGTCACCGATGGAAGGCGAGAGAGTGGCGAGCATCGCGAGGGCGAGAGCGAGCGGCAGCGGCCACCGCACGAGCCGCCAGAGGGGGGCTGTCAGCCGCCAGATGAACAGCGCCGCCAGGAACCAGGTCAGGTACAGGGGGTCCAGCAGGCTGATCGGCCGGTCGGGATCCTGGCTGGTCCACCGCGTGAAGAGGGTGTACGCCACCTCGAAGACCACATAGGGAAGCGCCACACCGGTCAGCAGGCGTCCGATCTTCCGCGGTTCCGCCTCGAAGCCCCGCGAGAAGTAGCCCGAGATCACGGCGAACGCCGGCATGTGGAAGGCGTACACGAGTAGGTACAGCGTGGTGACGGCCCGGCTTCCCTCCCGCAACGGTTCCCATGCGTGGCCGACCGCCACCAGCACGATCGCCAGGTACTTGGCGTTGTCGAGGAAGGGGTCCCGCTGATCGACCCGTCTCGCTCGCGCTCCTGCGGACGGCAGCGGCTGCTGCTGTCGCTGCGGTGCGCGTGTGACGGTGGGTACGGGTGTGGCGTCGGCGGACATCGCCAGCACCCTAAGCACACCTCCGTACGCCGGTTCAACCGCGCTGTGTGCGAACGCACACGTATGAGCCACCGAGCAGCGACTGCTGACTTCTACATTACTGTAGAAGTTACGGCCGTCCGGTCCGGGCGGCCGCCTAGCCCCCTATCGCGTTTGGAGTTCTCATGGCCCTGTGGGACCGCATCAAGGAGTCCGCATCGACGATGCAGACCCAGCTGGTGGCGAAGAAGAACGACCTCAAGAGCGGCGCCTTCCGCGACGCGAGCATGGCCATGTGCGCGCTCGTCGCCGCCGCCGACGGCACCGTCGACCCTTCCGAGCGGCAGCGTGTGGCCCAACTGATCGCGACCAACGAGGTGTTGCAGAACTTCCCCGCCGACGACCTGCGCCGCCGCTTCGAGGAGAACCTGAACCGGCTCACCGCCGACTTCGACTTCGGCAAGGTGAGCGTGATGCAGGAGATCGCCAAGGCGAAGAAGAAGCCTGCGGAGGCGCGTGCCGTCATCCAGATCGGCATCGTCATCGCAGGCGCCGACGGGGATTTCGACAAGGACGAGCAGGCCGTCGTTCGCGAGGCGTGCTACGCGCTCGACCTTCCGCCGCACGAGTTCGACCTCTGACCGGTCGACATCCCGTGTGCCGGGCGGACGCGAGCGGCGTCCGCCCGGCGCGGCCGGTCAGCGTATGCCGTCGGGGTCGAGGTCCTTCCCGACGACCAGGGTGATCACGCCCGCCGCGGCATCCGAGTCCTGCGTGGCCCGGGCTGCGGGCAGCCGGGCGGCTAGCGCCTCGGCCGACTTCTCCAGGCCCGCCGGGTAGGTGACGGTCGTGGTACCGGTGTCCTGCGGGGCGTTGCCGGTGCCGACGACGGTGACGCCGGCCTCGCGGAGCTCCTTGGCGACGGTGGCGGCCCGCCCTGAGATGCCGGTGCCGTTGAGGACCTGGACGCGCACGGAGGAGGCGTACACGGGGTTCTTCGCGTCCGCCTCCATCTGTTTCTTGTCGACCTCCTTGTCCTTGGCCAGGGAGGTGAACAGGTCGGCGGCATGCGGGTACTGCCAGGCGACGTTGGCCCTGTCGGTGGCCACGTCGGCCTCCCGCGGGTAGTTGGGCACGGTGAGGAACGTCAGGCGGTCGCTCGGGATCGACTTGAGCTCCGACGCGAGTCCGTACAGCGGCTTGATGCCGGCCAGGTCGGGGTCCGTGGTCAGGGACTTGGTGGCGGATCCCAGGAAGCCGTACAGCGCCTTCGGGTTGGTCAGTTTGGCCTGCGCCTTCTCGGCCAGGGCGTTCATGAACTCCTGCTGGCGGCCGATGCGTCCGATGTCGGAGTTGTCGCCGACGCCGTAGCGGACCCGCACATAGCCGAGCGCCTTCTCGCCCTCGACGGTCTGACAGCCGGCCTCCATGTCCAGGCGGGCCTTCTTGGAGTGGATGGCCTGCTCGGGGCAGACCTCGATGCCGTCCAGGGCGTCGACCATGCCCTTGAAGCCCTGGAAGTCGACGGACATGAAGTGGTCGATACGCAGGCCCGTGTTGGCCTCGACCGTCTTGATGGAGCAGGCGGCGGCCCCGGCGACCTCGCCGCTGATGCCGCCGAGCGCGAACGCCTCGTTGATCTTGGCGTGGTGCGGGGCGGAGTCGCTCCCGTCGCCCTTGTCGCAGGCCGGTATCTCCACCCAGGAGTCACGCGGGAACGACACGACCGCGGCCCACTTCCGGTTCGCGGGGACGTGCAGCACCATCAGCGTGTCCGACTGCATGGTGGTCAGGTCCTTGCCGTACTCGGCGTTGGCCCCGTCGCGGCTGTCGGAGCCGACGACCAGGATGTTCTTCGAGCCCGGGCTGAGGTTGACGGGACGGTCGCCGCCGATCTTGTCGTCGACGTCGGCGGATTTGATGTTGTCGTTGAGGTCCTGGTAGACCCAGGCGCCCACCCCGGCGATGCCGAGCACGACGGCCGAGGTCACCCCCGCACCCCACGCCAGGATCCGCCCCCGCCGCGTCAGCCCGGCCTTCCCCGCGCCCTCCGACGTACGTCGACGCTTCCCCGTTCCACTCATCCGCGCCCCCTCTGTAGATGTACGGCCGTAAGGCCCGGCCCCCTCACCGTGATCAGACCACGATCTCGGCGATATCAGTTGCCTGAACCGAACGAACACGCGAAATTCTCGGGAGAACCGCTGGTGACCAGCGCCACCGGTACCGGGTCCGGAACGGGGTCAACGACTGATCGGGCGCCCCTCGTTCACAGGGGCGTCGCAGCGCGCAGGATGAGGACCATCGTCACCGCCGAGTTCGCGGACGACATCGCCGACACGGCCGTCCCCGCGGCCGCGCACCACGCCGCCAGGCCCACCGACGTGAACAGCGACGGCCAGCGGCGTACCGGCGGAGCGGGCCCGAGCAGCGCGGCCACTCGGCGCGGCACCGGCCCCGGCGCCGCGAAGCCGGCGAGCGTCGCGACCGGAGTGCCCCGGGACACGAGGGCCGCCTTGCCGATCGCGCACGCCACCGTCCGGCGGCTGCCGACCGCCCGTGCCGCCTCTTCGTCCGCCCAGCGTTCCGCGGTGTAGGACACCGCTGTACGCAGCGGACGCAGGAACGGATTGGCCCGAGCGGCCAGTTGGACGGCGAGCAGGAAGCGGTGGTGCCGCGCGGCCAGATGGGCCCGCTCATGGGCGAACAGCGCACGGCGTTCGGCGGGTTCGAGGCGGTCCAACAGCGCCGTGGTCACCACCACGCGGTCGCGGCGGCCGCCCGGCAGCGCGTATGCGTACGGCGCCTCGTCGGGGAGTACGGCAACTCCCGTCCCCCGCAGCCCGGCCAGCGCCCGGTGGGCACGGCGGCGCACCCGGCCGTGCCGCCACAGGGTCCGGCCGCAGGCCACGACCACCGCGCACAGCGCCGGAATCGCCGCCTTGCCGACGACCTCGTCGTACGGCACCGCCGCACGCACCTCGGGGTCGGACCAGCCGTCGGGCAGCGGGTTGCCGGGCAGTTGAGCGGTGCCCACCACCATCACCAGGCCCAGGCACACCGTGCTGCACATCGCCATCACCACGGCCACGCCGGTCAGCAGCCGCGTCGCGGTGCGGGGATGCAGGTGCTGCTCGGCCAGGCGCGCGATCGGCCATGCCGTGAGCGGCAGGACCAGCGGCAGAAAGACGAAAACCCCCATGAGGCGTCAGTGTTCCCCTTCGTTTCGGGCTTCCCCTTCGCTTCGGGCTTCCCCTTCACTTCGGGACTCGCCCAGCAGTTCGCGCAGCAGCCGCTCGTCGTCCGGACTCAGGCCCGTGACGAAGCTGGACAGTACGGCTTCCCGGTCGCGCTCGGCGTCCAGCACCTTGCGCATCCGGTGCGCCGCGAGGCCCGCCTGGTCCGACGCCGGCGTCCAGGCGAAGGACCGGCCCGCTCGCTCCCGGGTCACCGCGCCCTTGGCCAGCAGCCGGGTCAGGATCGTGATCACCGTCGTGTAGGCGAGGTCCCCGCCGAGCCGCTCCTGCACCCAGCCGGCCGTCGCCGGGCCGTCCGCCTCCCGCAGCGCCGACAGGACCAGCGCCTCCAGCTCACCCTGCCCCCGGCGCCGGGAACGCCGCCGGTCGTCCGCCATGCCCTGTCTCCCTTCCGCTGACCTGCACGTCATGTGCGATACATCGAGCTGTACATCGAGCTGTACATCGTAAGGAGAGCAGAGGCCGCCTTCCATGATTTCGACAGTGCTGTAGATTTCAGGACCCAGCTCACCAGAAGGACAGGGCCCCCCATGTTCGGACTCAGCGAACTCGCGATCATCCTCCTCGTCGTCATAGCCGTCCTGTGCGCCAAGAAGCTTCCCGAGCTGGCCCGTTCCGCGGGGAAGTCGGCGCGCATTCTCAAGGCCGAGGCCAGGGCGATCAAGGACGAGGAGGATCCGGTCGCAACGACCCAGGACACGCAGCAGCATCGGCAGTGACCGACCCTCTTTCCCGCCTGTCGAGCGGG
Source organism: Streptomyces sp. T12 (assembly GCF_028736035.1). NCBI lineage: Bacteria > Bacillati > Actinomycetota > Actinomycetes > Kitasatosporales > Streptomycetaceae > Streptomyces > Streptomyces sp. T12. Next base: position 10,409,799 of record NZ_CP117866.1, on the reverse strand, counting down.
CCGGCGGCCTACCCGGCCCGCTCCGCGTCGGCCGTCTCGTCGACGCGTTCGGCCACCCAGGCCAGGAAGGCCTGTACGCCGGTGGTGGGCAGTGCGGTCGCCGCGGTGCGCGAGGGGCGTTCGTAGCTGCGCAGTGCGGCGTTCAGGAGCGGTCGGAAGCCTTCCTCGGCCGCCGCGACCGCGTGCGCCGCCCGGCGCTTGGGCTGCCAGCGGCCCGTACGGCAGAACTGCACGGAGCGGCAGCCGTTGAGGACTCGGTTGTCCGTGAGGTGTCCTTCGCCGGCGGCGTGCTCACGGACCGAGGCGCGGATCGCGGCGAGCACGTCGGCACGGGCGGGTTCGGCGATCACTTCCCGGGCCGGCCTGCCGTACAGCACACGCCCGGCTTGATGGGCGACGGAACGGTCGATGACGTACCAGAACGACAAGGACTCCGCCGGGTCGAGGCTGACCCGGTCGGGCAGCAGCGGTCCTGTGTTGAGGTCCAGCAGGTACCCGGCCTCGCCGGACGGCCGGGCCACGAAGTCCTCGTCGTAGACCGCCAGTTCCAGTCCCGCCGCGGGACAGGGAAGGGCGGGGTGCGCGAGTGCGGCGGCCAGGTCGGGCAACGCCGGCCCGGTCAGTGACCCGTCCACGACCACGGTCACGTCGGTGTCGCTGCGCCCGTGCCGGTAGTCGCCGAGCGCGACGGAGCCGACGGCGACGACGCTCACCAGGTGAGATCCGCATACGGCGCGTGTGCGGTGGACGACCTCCTGGAGGTAGGGGCGGAGTTCGGCGGGGACGGAGTGCGGGTCCACGAGAGTCCTGGTCATACGGTCAGTGTCGGCCCCCAGTCCGTCGAGGCCGGAAATCGACGAAATACCTCAATGACGCTGCCCCACTGCAACGCTGCCCCACTGCGTCGCCGACGGCCTGCGGCCCGCCGTCGCCCCGCGCAGGTGCCTCACCTGCGCGGGGTGACACGCGGGCGACTCAGGCCAGTTCGACCAGAAGATCGCCGCCCTCGACCTGCTGGATGCGATTGATGGCCAGTCGCGCCACCCTGCCGGACTTCGCGGCGGTGATCGACGCCTCCATCTTCATCGCCTCGATGGTGGCCACCGTGGCTCCGGCCGCCACCTCGTCCCCCTCGGCGACCGTGAGGGTCACCACGCCGGCGAACGGCGCCGCGACATGGCCGGGGTTGGCCCGGTCGGCCTTCTCCGTCACCGGGACGTCCGAGGCCGCCGCCCTGTCGCGGACCTGGATCGGCCGCAACTGGCCGTTCAGGGACGACATCACGGTGCGCATGCCGCGCTCGTCCGCGTCACCGACGGCCTGCAGCTCGATCAGCAGCCGCACACCGCGCTCGAGGTCGACGGCGTACTCCTTGCCCGGGCGCAGCCCGTAGAAGAAGGCCTTGCTGTCCAGCACGCTGGTGTCGCCGTAGGTGTCACGGTGCGTGTCGAACTCGCGCGTCGGTGCCGGGAACAGCAGCCGGTTCAGGGTCGCCCGCCGGTCCTTCGCGAGGCCCTCACGGTCGTCGGCGTTCAGTTCCTGCACCGGCTTGGCCTCGGCGCGGCCCTGCAAGGCCTTGCTGCGGAACGGCTCGGGCCAGCCGCCGGGCGGGGTGCCCAGCTCGCCTCGCAGGAAGCCGATGACGGAGTCGGGGATGTCGAACCGGTCGGGCCCCGCCTCGAAGTCCCCCGGGGAGACGCCGGCGCCCACCAGGTGCAGCGCCAGGTCGCCGACCACCTTGGAGGAGGGGGTGACCTTCACCAGGCGGCCGAGCATCCGGTCGGCGGCGGCGTACATCGCCTCGATGTCCTCGAAACGGTCGCCCAGGCCCAGCGCGACCGCCTGGGTGCGCAGGTTGGAGAGCTGCCCGCCGGGGATCTCGTGGTGGTAGACACGCCCGGTCGGCGAGGCCAGACCGGCCTCGAAGGGGGCGTAGACCTTGCGGACGCTCTCCCAGTACGGCTCCAGGTCGCCGACGGCCTGGAGGTCCAGGCCGGTGGGCCGCTCGGAGTGGTCGGTCGCGGCCACGATCGCGGACAGCGACGGCTGCGAGGTCGTGCCGGCCATGGACGCCACCGCGCCGTCGACCGCGTCCGCGCCTGCCTGGATCGCGGCGAGGTAGGTGGCGAGCTGGCCGCCCGCGGTGTCGTGGGTGTGGATGTGGACCGGCAGGTCGAACTCCCTGCGCAGCGCCGACACCAGCTTCGCCGCGGCCGGTGCCCGCAGCAGGCCGGCCATGTCCTTGACGGCCAGCACATGGGCGCCCGCGTTCACGATCTGCTCGGCCAGGCGCAGGTAGTAGTCCAGGGTGTACAGGCGCTCGGACGGGTCGGACAGGTCGGAGGTGTAGCACAGGGCCACCTCCGCGACGGCCGTTCCGGTCTCCCGTACGGCCTCGATGGCGGGCCGCATCTGGTCGACGTCGTTGAGGGCGTCGAAGATGCGGAAGATGTCGATGCCGGTGGCCGCCGCCTCCTGCACGAAGGCGTCGGTCACCTCGGTGGGATACGGCGTGTAGCCCACGGTGTTGCGGCCGCGCAGCAGCATCTGGAGGCAGATGTTGGGGGCGGCCTCCCGCAGGGCGGCCAGGCGCTCCCACGGGTCCTCGGCGAGGAAGCGCAGGGCGACGTCGTAGGTCGCGCCGCCCCAGCACTCCAGGGACAGCAGCTGGGGCAGGGTGCGCGCCACCACCGGGGCGACGGCGAGCATGTCCTTGGTGCGCACCCGCGTGGCGAGCAGCGACTGGTGGGCGTCGCGGAACGTGGTGTCGGTGACGCCGATGGTCGGGGACGCGCGCAGCCAGCTCGCGAAGCCCTCCGGGCCGAGTTCGGCGAGCCGCTGCCGGGACCCGGCCGGTGGCTCACCGGCCGGCAGCGCGGGCAGCTTGGTCAACGGGTCGATCAGGTCGGGCCGTTCACCGTGCGGCTTGTTGACCGTGACGTCGGCGAGGTAGGTGAGCAGCTTCGTGCCGCGGTCGGCGGAGTGGCGGGCGGTGAGCAGGTGCGGGCGCTGCTCGATGAACGACGTGGTGACCTGGCCCGCCCGGAAGTCGGGGTCGTCCAGCACGGCCTGCAGGAAGGGGATGTTGGTGGACACGCCGCGGATGCGGAACTCGGCCACGGCGCGCCGGGCCCGGCTCACCGCGGTGGTGAAGTCCCGGCCCCGGCAGGTGAGTTTGACCAGCATGGAGTCGAAGTGCGCGCTGATCTCCGTACCGGCATGGGTGGTGCCGCCGTCCAGGCGGATGCCCGAGCCGCCCGGTGAGCGGTAGGCGCTGATCCGGCCGGTGTCCGGGCGGAAGCCGTTGGCCGGGTCCTCGGTGGTGATGCGGCACTGCAGCGCGGCGCCGCGCAGGGTGACGGTCTCCTGGGCGAGGCCGAGTTCGGCCAGTGTCTCGCCGGCGGCGATGCGCAGCTGCGCCTGCACCAGGTCGACGTCCGTGACTTCCTCGGTCACCGTGTGTTCGACCTGGATGCGCGGGTTCATCTCGATGAAGACGTGGTTGCCGTCGCGGTCGAGAAGGAACTCCACGGTGCCGGCGTTGCGGTAGCCGATCTGGCGGGCGAACCGCACGGCGTCGGCGCAGATCCGCTCGCGCAGCGCCGGGTCGAGGTTCGGTGCGGGCGCCAGCTCGATCACCTTCTGGTGGCGACGCTGCACCGAGCAGTCCCGCTCGAACAGGTGGATGACGTTGCCCTGCCCGTCGGCGAGGATCTGCACCTCGATGTGGCGGGGCTCGACGACGGCCTTCTCCAGGAAGACCGTGGAATCGCCGAACGCGGACGCCGCCTCACGGGATGCCGCCTCGATCGCCTCCCGGAGCTGGGCGGGCTCCTCGACGCGGCGCATGCCGCGCCCTCCGCCGCCCGCGACCGCCTTGACGAAGATCGGAAAGCCGATGGCCTCGGCGGCGCTGACGAGGGCGTCCACGTCGGTGGACGGCTCCGAGGAACCCAGCACCGGCACGCCGGCCGCGCGGGCCGCCGCCACCGCGCGCGCCTTGTTCCCGGTCAGCTCCAGAATCTCCGCGCTCGGTCCGACGAACGTGATGCCCGCCTCTTCGCACGCCCGGGAAAGATCAGGGTTCTCGGACAGGAATCCGTACCCCGGGTAGACGGCGTCGGCTCCCGCGCGCCGCGCCGCGCGGACGATCTCCTCCACGGAGAGATAGGCCCGCACCGGGTGCCCGGGCCGGCCGATCTCGTAGGCTTCGTCGGCCTTCAGCCGGTGCAGGGAGTTGCGGTCCTCGTGCGGGAAGACGGCGACGGTGCGCGCTCCCAGCTCGTAGCCTGCGCGGAACGCACGAATCGCGATCTCGCCGCGGTTGGCTACCAGCACCTTGCGGAACATCCTTGATCCCTTCAGCCTGCCGGTGACGGAGCACCCATGGTGTCGGCGGTACCTGTTTCACGCCATGTGAGCCGGGCCACTCGCGACCTAGGCTGTCCTTGAGCCTCCTGTGGTCAAGGGTGATGTGAGCGAGGTGCCGCCATGGCCGGCGCGAGTCACCGCGGTGCACGTGCCCACGATGCGATCGGCGAAACGCCGGACCGGCGCACGTCCGCGGCGGGGCATGCGGGGGTGTTCCAGGACCTGCTCCCGCTCGCCCTGTGGGTGGTCGACGCCGACGGGCGCCTGGCGCAGTGGTCGCTGGCCGCGCAGGACCTGCTCGGTCACACGCCGGAGCAGATGGTGGGCCAGGACGCGCGGAGCGTACTCGTGCCCGAGGAGAACCGTGAGCTGGCCGACCGCCTGACCCGGACGCTGCGAACGGGCGCGGCGGTGGTCGCACGGCTGCCGGTCCGGCACCGCGACGGGACCGTGGTCGACATGGAGATGTGGCACTGTCCGATCGCGGACGGGCGGGGGCGCATGGGTGTGCTGGCCATCGCGGCGGAGACCTCCGCCGTGGAGCGGATGCGGGATGCGCTGGCCGCGCTGGAGGGGCTGTTCTCCCAGTCCCCGATCGGGCTGGCCATGCTCGGTCCCGACCTGCGTTTCCTGCGGGTCAACGAGGCCCTGTCCCGGATCGACGGCGTCCCGGTGGCGGAGCACGTCGGCAGACGCGTGACCGAGATCGCCCCCGGCGCCGGCGCGCTGGAGTCGGTGATGCGGCAGGTCCTCGACCGGGGTGAGGCGGTGGTCGACTTCCGCTACATTTCCGGCGCCTCGGACCCGCAGCGGATGCGGACGTGGTCGTGCTCCTACGCCCCCTTGCTCGGCGGGGCCGGTCAGCGGATGGGGGTGATCGCTTCGCTGATCGACGTCACGGAGGGGCAGCGGGCCCATCTGGAGGCGGAGCGGGCGCGGCAGCGGCTCGCGCTGCTGGCGGAGGCGGGTGTCCAGATGGGTTCCACCCTGGATCTGACGCAGACGGCGCAGGAGGTGGTGCGCGTCCTGGTGCCCCGGCTGGCCGACTCCGCCGACGTCCAGTTGCTGGAGGAGGCGATGGCCCCGGACGAGACCGCCGCGTCGGCGCACGGCGTGGTCCGGCGCGCCGCGGCGGCCTTCACCGATCCGGCCGCGCCGGCCGACCACCTCGCGGTCGGCATGACCATGCAGGTGCCGCCCGGATCGGTGTACGAGCAGGTCATCCGTGCCGGGCACCCCATGAACCTCTACCTGGGCGACATCGGCCCGCTGATCCCCACCCCCGGCGCCGAACGGCTGCGCGCGTACCTGTACGACCGCGTGGGCGCCGCGCGCCTGGTCCCGCTGGTGGCCCGGGGCACCGTGCTCGGGGCGGTGGTGGTGACCCGGACGCGCGGGCGGGAGCCGTTCGACGACCAGGACACGCTGCTGATCGACGAGCTGGTCGCCCGAGCCGCGCTGAACATCGACAACGCGCGCATGTACAGCCGGGAACGCGACGCGGCACTCACCCTCCAGCGCAGCCTGATGAACACCTCCCTGCCCACCGTCAGCGGACTGGAACTCACCGGGCGTTATCTGCCGGCCGGCGACCACGAGGTGGGCGGCGACTGGTTCGACGCCATCGCTCTGTCGGACGACCGGACCGCCCTGGTGATCGGAGACGTGATGGGGCACGGCATCCACGCCGCGGCGGTCATGGGCCAGCTGCGCACGGCGGTACGGACGCTGGCACGCCGGGACACGGCGCCCGACCAGGTGCTGCGCTCCCTGGACGCCGCCGTGGCCGACCTGGGCGACAACGAAATGGCCACCTGCCTGTACGCCGTTCACGATCCGGCCACCGGCCACTGCCTGATCGCCCGGGCGGGCCACCCGCCTCCGGTGATCGCCGACGAGCGAGGAACGGTCGCCTTCCTGGACGGAGCCGCGGGCCCGCCGCTCGGCGTGGGCAGGCAGGACCGCGAGGTCCAGCGGGTGCTCCTGCCGCCGCGCAGCCTCCTGGTGACCTACACCGACGGTCTGATCGAGACCCGCGGCACGGACCTCGACCAGGGCATGCGCCGACTGGCACAGGCACTGCGGCACTGCGGCCGTCCGCTGGAGGAGATCTGCGACGAGCTCATGGCCCACGTCATGCCCGAGGCCGCGGACGACGACGTGGCGGTACTCCTCGCCCGCGCACTCCCCCGGTGAACCGTGAACCGTGAACCGCGGACCGGGACCTCGGGCCGTAGCGAGCAGCACGCGACCGACCGACCCGACCGCCCCGGCCGCGACGACGAAGCGCTCCGTGCCCACACGGCCGATACTGGAGTGAGCCACTGCGAAGACAGGCATGCGGAACGGCAGGAGCGCCCGGGGCGCCGCACCACGGGCCCCGCGAAACGGCGCGAGATGGGTGGGCGATGCACAACACATCACCTATGTCGCTCAGCGAGAGCCCGGACGATCCGTTCTCGGTCCACCGATCCGCGTCGGCCGTGCTGGACGGCCGCGGACGGGTCGTCGCATGGAGCGAACAGGCCACCGCGCTCCTCGGGTACCGGGCCGACGAGGTGCTGGGCCGGCTCGTGCGCGAGGTCCTCGTCGACAGCGCGGACGAGGCCCTGATCGCCGAGGCGACCGCCGCGTGCCTGCGGGAACACGGTTGGTTCGGGCTGCTGCCGGTCCTTGATCGCGCGGGCCACCGCGTGTACGTGGGGTTCAGAGCCCGCAGGGTGCAACGAACGGACTCCACCGCCGAGTGGCTGCTGATCGGCTCGCTCGCCGAGGACATCGCCCAGTGGGAGATCGACCGGGCGGTGCTGGACGGCTTCTTCAGCCGGTCCCCGGTGGGCGTCGCGGTGCTCGGCCCGGACCTGCGCGTGGTGCGGGTGAACCGGGCGGTCGCGCGGTTCGGCGGACTGCCGACCGAGGCGTACCGCGGGCATCGCACCGCCGACTTCCTGCTCGGCGCGGACGCGGAACTGATCGAGGCAAGGCTCCGGCGGGTGCTGGAGACGGGCGAGCCGATGATCTTCGCCGAGCAGCCCTGCCGGTTGCTGCGGGACCCCCGGAAGGAACTCATCGTCTCCGTGTCCGCCTTCCGGATGCAGGACCCCTCGGGTCGGGTGCTGGGTGTCACCGAGATCGTCGAGGACGTCACCGACCGCCATCGGGCGCGTCGGCGACTCGCGCTGCTCAACGAGGCCGGTGCCAGGATCGGGAGCACCCTGGACGTGGCCAGGACGGCGCGCGAGCTGGCCGAGGCGGCGGTTCCCGCGCTCGCCGACGCCCTCTCGGTGGATCTGCTGGAGCCCGTGCCCCGTGGGGAGGAGCCGGCCCCCGACGCCAGGGGCCCGCTGCTGAGGATGGCGGTGCGCAGCATCCGGCCCGAGGCGCTGGAGGTGATGTATCCCGAGGGCCATCTGTTCTCCTTCCCCGAGGACACCACGCCGGCCCGCTGCCTGGCCGAGCGGCGTCCGGTCCTGGAGCCCCTCCTGGAGAGCAACCGCGGATGGTTCTCCGTGGACGCGGCACGGGCCGAGAAGGCGCTCAAGCTGGGCGTCCACTCGCTGATGGTGGTGCCGCTGGCCGCGCGCGGTGTGGTCCTCGGCGTGGTCTGCCTGTGGCGCTCGCAGCGGCCGGAGCCGTTCGAGGAGGACGACCTCACCCTGGCGGAGGAGTTCGCCGCCAGGGCCGCGGTCTGCATCGACAACGCCCGCCGCTACACCCAGCAGCACAACGCCGCCGAGGCCCTGCAGCGCAGCCTGCTGCCGAGCGAGGTGCCCGACCACCCGGCGGTCGAGACGGCCCACCGCTATCTGCCCGCGCATGCCTCCGCCGGTGTGGGCGGCGACTGGTTCGACGTCATCCCCCTGTCGGGACTGCGCGTCGCCCTGGTCGTCGGCGATGTCGTCGGCCACGGCATGCACGCCTCGGCGACCATGGGCCGGCTGCGCGCCGCCGTGCACACGCTGGCCCACCTCGACCTGGCCCCGGACGAGGTCCTCGCCCGGCTCGACGACCTGGTGGACCAGTTGGCCACCGAACAGCGGCAGACCGATGGCCACACACCCCAGATCGTGGGCGCGACCTGCCTGTACGCGATCTACGATCCGGTCTCCCGGCACTGCGCCCTGGCCCGCGCGGGACACCCGCCGCCGACCGTGCTGGGCCCGGACGGCCGGGTGTGCCCGATCGACGTTCCCGCCGGACCGCCCCTCGGCCTGGGCGGGTTGCCGTTCGAGACGGCGGAGGTCGAACTGGACGAGGGCAGCCTGATCGCCCTGTACAGCGACGGTCTCCTCCTGGCCGACCGGCGCGACATCGACCAGGGACTGGCCCTGCTCCGCTCCACGCTGGCCGGTCCGTTCCCTTCGCTTGAGCACACCTGCAAGGCGGTGGAGGACGCGATGCTGCCCGACCGGCCCGCCGATGACGTCACGCTGCTGCTGGGCCGGACCCGGGTGCTGGCGGCGGAGAACGTGGCCACCTGGCAGCTGTCGACCGAGCCCACCGCGGCCGGCCGGGCCCGGATGCTGGTGCGGGACCGGCTGACCGACTGGGGGCTGGAGGAGTTCGCGTTCACCACCGAACTGATCGTGAGCGAACTGGTCACGAACGCCTACCGGTACGCCGGTGGTCCGGTGCTGCTACGGCTGATCAGGGACGGCCATCTCATCTGCGAGGTCTCCGACACCAGCAGCACCTCTCCCCATCTGCGCCAGGCCCGCGGCACCGACGAGGGCGGACGTGGCCTGTTCCTGGTGGCCCAGCTGTCCGAGCGGTGGGGCACGCGCTACGGCCGCAACCGCAAGACCATCTGGGCCGAGCAACCGATGTCCGCGTATCAGGGCGAGTCAGGTGCCTGATCCGTCGGCATCGGGTCCACGGCGAAGCCCGGTCACGGGGGCGCCACGGCCCCCAGGGTGAGGGCCAGGACGGCCCGGTCGTCGTCGTCGGACTGGGCCGACCAGCGTTCCGCGTCGGTCCGTACGAACGACACGACCGCCTCCGGATCGAGTGCGCGCTCGCCGCAGAACCGTTCGCCGAGCCGCTCCAGGACCGGGTAGAAGACGCCGTCCGCGTTGCGGGCCTCGCTGACCCCGTCCGTGTGCAGGACGAGCACGTCCGAAGGTCCGAGCAGGTGCACCGTCGTGTCGTCTCCGTCCGGCGCCAGCCCGCCCAGTCCCAGGGGCAGTCCGGGTGCCGTGACCAGTCGTCGGGCGCCCTGCAGGCCGACCACCAGCGGCGCGGGGTGACCGCGGTCGACGATCCGCACCTCGCCGCCGCCCGGCGGGAACTCCAGCACCAGTGCGGTCACGAACAACTCGGGGTCGCCGTCGTCTCCGGCCGGGCTGTTGCGGGCGATGCTGAGCTCCAGCCGCTCGGCCAGAGCGCTCAGGCTCTGCCACTCGTGGGCCGAGACCCGGAAGCTGCCCAGCACCGCCGCGACCGTCTGGACGGCGTCCAGCCCCTTGCCGCGGACGTCGCCGATGATGGCCCGCACCCCGAAGGGCGTCTCGCAGACGTCGTACAGATCCCCGCCGACGAGCGTGCCGCCCTCCCCGGCCTCGTAGAACCCGGCGGCGCGTACCGGGCCGAGCCTGCGCGGTACCGGACGCAGCAGGATCCGCTGCATGGCCTCGGCGACCGAGTTGGCCCGGATGAGATGCTGCCGGGTCCGCTCCCGCTGCCTGGCCAGCGCGATACTGGCGATGCCGATGAGGGTCGTCGCGATGTAGACGGCGACATGGTGCTGCTCGTCGAAGTGGCCGGGGCGCCGGGCGGCCATCCACATCTGCAGCCCCAGGCACACCACCGCGGACAGCGCGGTGCCGCGCGGGCCGCGTGTCGCGGCGGCCAGCGGCGGTACCGCGATGAGCATGAAGCTCACCGGTTCGCGGCCCCTGACGATCAGTTCGGCGGCCACGTCGACGACGACTGCGGCCAGCGGCAGCCACCACACCCACCCGCGCACGGAGGGCGGCCGCAGCTCCGAGCGAAGACTCTGACCGGTCACGGCACGCCCCGACTTCCCTGTCCGCCGGGTCCGAGCACGGCCCCCGCGCTCCCGGCGTCCGTCGTGCCACGCACTGCCCGGCGAACCGCCTCGGGCAACCCCGCCTCGATACGGGTGAGCTGGACGGCCAGGCCGCGCAGCCACACGTCGAGGTCGACCAGCGCGGGCAGCGGCAGTCCGGTCGGCTCCGAGGGCATCGGTCCGGTCTCGGGCGGCTGCGGTTGCCGGCCGAGGCACAGCGCCGCGAGCCGGTCGGTGGTCTGGGCGAGCGCGTGGGCGCCGGCCCGTGCCCGGTCGGTGGCATCCGGGGGCAGGGCGGCCATGGGCAGGTCGAAACGGGGCAGCCACTGGGCGCCGAGCACGATGTGGTGGGCGGTGATGAGTACGGCGTGCCAGTCGGCGCGCACCGGCGCGTCGACCCCCGGTTCACTGCGGAACTGGGCGTAGGCGGACTCGGCCAGGCGCAGCCGGTGCAGGGCGGGGCGTGTCGACGGGGCCGGGACCGAGCCGGGCGGCACGGCGGTCAGCGTGTCGACGGTGCCCTTGATCAGCGGGCCGCACTCCTGCAGCAGCCCCGCCATGGTTCTGCGCACCTCTCTGCGCGCGCCGGCCGGCCAGGCGAGCATCGCGCAGAGCAGACCGATGGCGCTGCCGGTCACCACGTCCACGATCCGCGCCTCGGCCAGTTGCCAGGAGGCCGGGGCGATCTGGGCGAACGCGGTGGCCACCACCAGCGTGAACAGGCCCTGCGCCCAGGCGATGCCGAGCAGCGGCCCGAGCGCGAAGGCGATCAGCATGGCCGGGGCGAGGATCGCGGCGTAGGCGTCGGTGTGCCGGCCGAGGCCGATGAGCAGGGCGCCCGCCGCGACGGCGCCGACCAGGTTGCCGGTGACGGCCCGGCGGATGGCCGTCCAGGTCTCTCCGACGGTGGTCCGGCTCAGCGTCAGCACCGCCAGCAGCACCCAGAAGCCGTGGGTCAGGTCGAGCGAACCGGCGACGAGCCGTGCGGCGGCGAGAGCCACCGCGATCCGTACGGCGTTCTGGAACTGCACCGAACGGATCGTCATGTTGCCGGTGATCCGGCGCGCCCACAGCCGGGGCGTGGCGGCCTGCGTGTACCAGAAGAGCTCCCGGGGCTCGATCGGCGGGGTGCGCCGCCCGTCGAGGCCGACCCGTACGGAGATCTCCAGGATGCGCACCGACTCGGCGACGGCCAGCAGCGCCGCCTGCCGACGCAGCACCGGCACCGGCACCGGTACAGGTGCCGGTGCTGGTCCCTGCACGGTCGGTGCCTCGTCGGCGGACCCCGTCACCTGCCGTACGCGCATCCGCTGGAAGGCGTCGATGGCCTTGTCCATCGGCTGCGGGCCGGGAGCAGCCCGACCCGTGCGCAGGGCTGCGGCGGTCTCCTCGCACAAGAACACCACCTGCTGCAGCAGCGGCCGCCCGGCCGCCGTGGCGGTACGGCCCCCGCCGCATTCGCCGGCCGCCCCGGAGCCCTCCCGGACGAATGCGCGAAACTCTCCGGTCTCGGTCAGATGGGCCAGTTGTTCGAGCAGTCGGCGGACGGCGGCCCCCGCCTGGGAGAGGCCGCGGACAGCGCGGCCCGGGCCCGCGGGGCGTTCCGCGGGCGGGATGTGGGACAGCCGCAGCCGAGCACCGGCCTCCCGCAGGGCCTCGGGGGACAGGACGGTGCGCCCGGCGATGGTGTCGCCGGCCGTCACCAGGGCGTCCGCGAGGGCCGTCCGGTACGTCGGGTCCGGCGGCTGGGGCAGCAGGAACAGCTCGCACAGCGCCAGCACCACCACTCCGAAGGCGAGCCCGGCCAGCCGTAGCCCGAGGGTCCCGGATTCGTACGGCGGGAAGCAGGCCAGGATGTAGAAGAGCTGGAGTCCCGGCGCCGCTCCGGCCGGGCGCGGCCCCGCGATCGCCGCGAAGGCGAGGAGAAAGCCCACGACGAGCATGCCGAGCACCGCTGCCCAGGTCTCCACTGCCAGTACCGTCCCCAGCGCGACCAGCAGCAGGCCGATGGGCAGCGCCTTGAGCATCACCTCGGCCCGCTGCCGCCCGGACCCGGGGATCGGGGACAGCAGGCCGAGGGAGATCGGCGCGAACAGGGCGTACAGCGCCAGTACCGGTTCTTCGAGCCCGTGGACGAAGGTGTAGAAGCCCGCGGACGCGGCGAGGGTCACCCGCACCGACCGGTGCAGGATCCGCGTCCGCTCCGCCCTGCCCTTCACGGCAGGCGCCCGCCACGTAGCGCCCGCCAGCCGAGCGGCGAAACCCTGCCGAGAACCCCGACCCGATCGGGCGCCACGACCTGCGCGATCATGCAGCCCGCCGCCTCGCGGCACGCGGGCGGCGCACCCCGCCTCATACCTGGCGCTCCCGTCCGCGCGGCCGGCGAAGACTCAGCGCCCATCAGCACGTTCCTCTCGGGTCGACACCGCCGCGGCGTCGTGGGCGGGCCGGACATGCGATCCACTGCCCATTGTCGGCCGACCTCATGGGGAGCGCAGGCCATCGCCCGCACCTTCGGCACCCGCGGCTTCGACGTCACCCTGCTCGCCGGCACCGCGCAGAAACTGGACGTCCCTGCCCGCCGCCCTGGATGCGGTCCGCGCCCGAAGGCCGGCCGCGAGAGTGGTCGCTCCCCACCTGGGAATCAGTCGCCGCGGCCTGCGTGTGCCTCGGCGAGGATGAGGTAGCTGCCGGCGGTCCAGGTGTAGGCGCGGTCGCGCAGCCCCGACCCGGTCAGGGCGTCGAAGTTCTCGGCGAAGCCGTGCGTCTCGCACAGGGCGCGGAAGCGGGCGCTGATGTCGGCCGCCAGTCGGTGGTGGCCGGCGCGGCGCAGGCCGTCCTCGATGAGGATCGTGGCGGGGGCCCAGATGGGGCCACGCCAGTAACCGTCCGAGAGGTAGTGCGGTGAGGTGGGCAGCTCGGTGGCCAGCCCGTACGGGGTCAGGTGGGCCGCGATGCGGTCGGCCAGTACGGCGCTCATCTCGGCCGGCAGGTGCTCGCCCAGCACGATGGGCATCAGGTCGAGGAGGCTGGAGCTGTGCCAGGTCTCCCCGCTGCGGGCGCCCCGGGCGAGGAAACGGTCACCGGCCCAGAGTTCGTCGAGCATCGCCGCCTGGGTCGTCTCGGCGGTCCGCGTCCATCGGCGGGCATCGTCCGGCTTGTCCAACTGCGCTGCCAGGTAAGCGAGTTCGTGTAGCTGGAGGACGAGGAAGGCGGCCAGGTCGGCGGTGACGACGACGCGTTCGGGGGAGAAAGTGGTGGCGTTGTCCCAGCCGCTGTCGTTGCCGTGCTGGTAGTGGGGCAGTGCCGCGCCGGGGGCGCGTCGCGCGGTGAGCCAGAAGTGTGTCCAGCGCTCCAGCCTGGCGTACGTCTCGGCCAGTTGCGTCCGATCGGGAGGCGTGGGCAGGCGGCGGCGCAGGTGGCTGAACGCCCAGCCGTGGATAGGCGGTTTGACGAAGTTGTGGAGGATCTCGGAGTGGGTGACCGAGTCGGGGAGCGCCCCGGTCTCGTCCTGGTGGTCGAAGGGCAGGTGGTACTGGTCCCAGGCCAGCTCGGGGCAACCGGGGGCCAGCGCCAGGGCGTTGAAGCAGTGGTCCCAGCTCCAGACCTTGTCCATCCAGTGCTTGGACATCAGTACGGCGGGACGGCCGACGAGCCCTGCCGGGCGTACGGTCGCCGACCACAGGACGTAGGCGGCCAGTTCGGCGGCCGGGGTGGCGGACGAGCGCCAGGGGGCCACCGTGTCGACGAAGCCCGCGAAGGCGTTGCGCGCCGCCTCGACGATCTTGCCGAAGGCTGCGGTCGAGGTGTACGGGGTGCGGGCGGTGTCCAGTTCCTCCACCGCGATCTCCCAAGGGGAGTGGGCGGCGACGGTGAGGCCGCGGTCGGCACTGCCCAGAGCCTGATCGCCGTAGGTGTGGGTCACCGTGCCGGACAGCACGGTGACGCGGTAGCGGCGTCCGGTCTCGTACGACGTGAAGACGTACGCGTCGGTGGCCGCGTCGTGGAAGAAGTACGTGCCGCTGAACGGGGTCAGGGTCCGGGCGGCCGCGGACACGCGCAGCGCGGGTCCCGTGCCGCGCAGGCGTACGGTGTCCGGCGACTCGTAGGCGAGGTCGACGCGGCCGGCCGTGCTGATCCAGCTCAACAGGCCCGGTGTCGCCTCCACTCGGGTCTCGGCCCGCTCGCCCGTCGAGGAGTCCAGCGGCACGAGGCTCAGGACGGGGTGCATGCCGTTCTGGTGCGAGACGAGGTGGAGGTCCTCGGCGCGGGTCTTCTCGGCGAGCACCGGGGAGATGCCGAACCAGGACCCGTACGTGCTGAACGGGATGTCCTGGACGGAGAAGACCGGGCCGGATCGGTCGGCGGTCATGAAGTGTCACTCGTTTCTCGCGCAGGGAGATCGGTTCTCGAGCAGGAAGTCGGATCTCGAGCAGGGAGGTCAGTCCTTGACCGCGCCGGCGGTCACGCCGGCGGCGACATAGCGCTGGGCCAGGACGAGGATGACCGCGGCCGGCAGTGAGGCGACGACGGCGGTGGCCATGATGGCGTTCCACTCCTGGTTGTTGTTGCCGATGTAGTGGTAGATGCCGAGAGTGATCGGCTCGTGGGCGCCGCCGCCTGCGAGGGTGCCGGCGAAGACGAAGTCGGACCAGGACCACAGGAACGCGAACAGGGACACCGTGACGACGGCGTTGCGGCTCATCGGCAGGACGACGGACCAGAAGGTGCGCAACGCCCCGGCGCCGTCCGTCCGCGCCGCCTGGAGCAGCTCGCCGGGGATGCCGGACATGAACGCGGTGAAGATGAGCACCGCGAAGGGGACGGCCAGGGTGGAGTCGGCGACGATCAGGCCGGGGACGGACTGGAGCAGGCCGAGCTGGAGGTAGATGGCGTAGAAGCCCATCGCCATGATGATGCCGGGGATCATCTGGGCGGCCAGGAGAAGGAAGCTCAGTATCCCGCCACCGCGCGGGCGCAGCTTGGCCAGCGCATAGCCGGCGGGGGCCGACACGGCCACGGTCAGGGCGACAGTGCCCAGGCCGATGACGAGGCTGGTGCCGAGGTAGGGCAACTGCTCCTCCAGGACCGTGCGATAGCCGGCCAGGGTGCCGTGGACCGGGAAGAGGTCCGGCGGTGTCTTGCGCATGTCCTGGTCGCGGGTGAGGGACACGTTCAGCATCCAGTAGACCGGGAAGAGCATGACCCCGGTCAGCAGCACGCCGATCGTCGACTTCATCCACGTACGCCTGCCGTCTCGGCTCATGACAACGCCTGCTTTCTCTGCACCCGGACGTAGAGGAGGCCGAAGACCAGGGCGGCCACCACCAGCAGGTTGCCGACGGCCGCGCCCGGGCCGAAGGCGGGCAGCAGGTTGCCGAAGCCGAGTTGGTAGGACCAGGTGGCGAAGGTCGTGGACGATCCCGCCGGGCCGCCCTTGGTCATGATCCAGATGATGTCGAAGACCTTGAGCGTGTAGACCAGCCCCAGGAGGAGGGTGATCGCGGACACCGGGCGCAGCAGCGGGAAGGTGATGCGCCAGAAGCGCTGCCAGGCGTTCGCCCCGTCGAGGGCGGCGGCCTCGTACAGGCCCGCGGGGATGGACTGCAGGCCGCTGTAGAGCACGACCAGGTTGAACGGCACCCCGATCCAGATGTTCGCGATGATCACCGAGGTGAGTGACCAGGTCGGCGAGGTCAGCCAGTTCACCGGTTCGATACCGAGGACACCCAACAAGGCGTTGACGATGCCCGAGTCGCTGTTGAGCATCCACGACCAGGTGGAGGCCGACACGATCAGCGGGAGCAGCCAGGGCACCAGGAACAGGGCCCGCAGCGTGGCGGAGAGCCGGAAGTGCTGGTTGAAGAAGACAGCGAGCGCCAGACCGATGGCGTACTGGAAGACCAGGCACACGCCGGTGAACACCACGGTGTGCAGCAGGGCCGGGGCGAAGGTCGGGTCGTCGAGGACGGTGCGGTAGTTCTGCAGGCCGGTGAAGGGCGCGTCGCCCTGGACGAAGGAGCGGACGGTGTAGTTGCGCAGGCTCAGGTCGATGTTGCGGCAGAGCGGATAGGCGTAGAAGAGGACGAGGTAGAGGGTCACCGGGGTGAGGAAGGCCCAGGCGGCCCACTGCTGGGAGCCGGGTCGGCGCCGCGCCGGGGGCCGGGTGGCCGCCGGGGCCGCACCGGGGTGGTCCGGTGCGGTGCGGCGATGCGGCACTTGCGTCGTGCGACTCATGCTCATCGGAGGGCCCTGGTTCGCTGTCACGCTGTCACTTGACCGCGGACTGGGCCGTGGTGAGCGCGTCCTTGGGGGATGTCGAGCCGCTGAGGGCGGACTGTACGGCCTTCCACAACTGCTCGGAGATCTTGGGGTACTTCGTGCCCAGGTTGTCACTGGTGCGGCCCTTGGCCGACTTGACCGCGGCCACCCACGGCTTGAGTTCGGGGTCCGCCGCCACCTGCTTGTCCTGCACCTCGGTGGTGGGGGCGACGTAGGAGAGGGTGGTGTCGGTGTCGTACAGGTTCTGCGTGCTGGTCAGGCAGGTCGCGAGCTTGCTCGTGGTGGCGTAGCGGCCGGTGTCGCTCTGGACCGGGACGGTGACGAACTCACCGCCCGTCGGGGCCGCGGCGTTGCCTCCCCCGGAGGCGGGGACGGGCAGGACGCCGTAGTCGAAGCCCGCCTTCTTGGCGGCCGCGAGCTGCCAGGTGCCGTTCTCCGCGAACGCGTAGTCGCCGGTCGCGAACTCCTGCCAACTGGTGGTCTGGGTGTTGTTGAGCACGGAGTTGGGGGCATAGCCCTTGTCCAGCCAGCCCTTCCACAGGAAAAGCGCGGAGGCGGCCTCGGACGAGTCGAGTTCGGTCAGCTCGGCGCCGGATCCCCAGAACCACGGCAGGAACTGGAAGCTGCCCTCCTCGGTGCCGATCGCCGAGAACGTGATGCCCTTCTTGCCCGCCGCCTTCACCTTCTCCAGGGCTGCCGTCAGCGACTTCCAGTCCTTCACCGAGGCTACGTCCACCCCGGCCTCCTTCAGGACCTTCTTGTTGTAGTAGAGGGCGAGGGTGTTGGCGCCGATCGGGGTGCCGTACGTCTTGCCGCCCGACTGGCCGGCCGCGAGCAGGTTGGGATCCGCGGCGGAGGTGTCGAGCTTGTTGTCGTCGGTCGTGGTGAGCACGCCCGCCTCGGCCAGGGTCGACACCACCGGGTTGTCGACGACGAGGAGGTCCGGGGAGTTGCCCTGCTGTGCCGCGAGCAGCGTCTTGTTGGCCAGGTCGCTGGTGTCGAAGCCGGTCCGCTTGACCTTCACGCCGGCCTCGGTGCCGCAACTGTCGAGCAGCTTCACCCAGGCCGAGTTCTTGTCGAACTGCGGGTACGGGTCCCAGATGGTGTACGTGCCCTCGTCCGCCGCGTTCGTCCCCGTACTGCCCGAGCCGGAGCCGCAGGCGGTGACACCGGTGGCGACGGCCAGGGAGATCAGGACTGCGGCGGTCGGACGGCGCCGTCTGGAGGAGCTGTTCATCGCGGGTTCCTCTGTTTCTGGCATGCGGGTGCCGAGGCAAGGGGTCGCGGCCGGGAAGGGGTCGCGGGGCGGGCACGTCGAACGGCACCGACGTGCGGTTCGAGCGTCCGGCGAGGTGAGGGAAGGAGGTAGGAGAAGAAGGTGGGAGAAGAAGGTGCGAGAAGAAGGGGTGAGGGGCTGCGTGCGGACGGTCAGGGCGTCGTAGCGAACCCTGCGTCCGTGGTGGGCATGGCGCCCGCGGGCCCAGTGCTGGCCCGCAGGGAGATCGGCGGCGTGAGCAGGTGGTGCCGAGGCGGCGCGCCGGGCTGGTCGAGCCGCTCCACCAGCAGGTCGACGGCGAGTCGGCCCAGCTCGGCCGCCGGTACGTCCGCCGCGGTGAGCTGCGGGGTCACCGTCTCCGCCCAGCGGGCCGCCACGACCCCGGTGACGGAGAAGTCGCGCGGCACATGGCGGCCGGCCAGGGCCAGCCCTCTGTAGAGGCCGCCCAGCGCGGCCTCGTTCAGTGTGACCAGGGCCGTGGTGGCCGGGTCGTCGTGCAGGATCCGTTCCACGCAGCTCTGGCCCGAGGCGGCGTCGTCCCCGCAGCAGTACGTCCGGACGGTCAGCCCGCGCTCGACCGCGGCTTTCGTGAAGCCGTCCAGACCGCGGTGCGCGGACTCGTAACCGGCCCGCAGCAGCTGCTCCGGGCGGTTGACGAAGGCGACCCGGCGGTGGCCGAGGTCCGCCAGGTGGTGAACGCAGGCCGCCGCCAGCGCGGTGTGGTCCAGGCCCACCCACCAACCGCCCGCGGGACGAGCGGTACGGCCGATGGCGACGGAGGGGAAGTCCAGTGCGGCCAGGTGGTCCACCCGGTCGTCCTCCAGCCTGATCTCCATCAGGATCGCGCCGTCGACCCGCCGCTCCCCCAGCAGCCGCTGGAAGGAACGGTCACTGTCCACACCACTGGGCGACAGCAGCACGTCGTAGTCGTAGGTCGCGGCGGCCTCCACCACGCTGCCGATGAAGTCCAGCTGCATGCCCGTGTAGTGGTTCCCGGCCGGCGGGAAGACCAGGCCGAGGGTGCTGGTCCGCCCGTTGGCCAGGGCGCGGGCGCTGGCGCTGGGCCGGTAGCCCAGCTCGTCGACGACCTGCTGGATCTTCCGGCGCGTGTCCTCCGACACCGGGCGCTTGCCGCTCAGGGCATAGGACACGGTGCTCCGCGAGACACCGGCTCGCCGGGCGATCTCACCGATGTTCACGGCGGCTCCTTGCTCGAACCGGTTCGACACCCTCGGTAGAGGGGCCGCCCGCCGGTCATGAGGGGGTGGAGGGGTACGGGGAGCGAGGACCGATTGTCGAACCGGTTCGCATGACAGCGAACGTAGGAAGTGACCGCGCGCCTGTCAACACCCGGAACGCGGTTTCCCGCCGAACAGGGTTGTCGCCAAGATCCTGCCGCCGAGGGGATTGCTGGCGGTAAGCCCCAGTGCTAGCTTCCCCGAACCGGTTCGACGCGCGGCTCTCTCCCGTGAAGCGGCGGGATACGCATGCCACGCCCGCGAACTGCGGACTCGCCTGCCTGCCAACCTGACCCAGCCCCTCCCCTTCCATCGCCACAATCGAACCGGTTCGACGAGCACGCCGCCCGAGGTGGGCCCACCGGAACCCGCTCCTCACCGAGGTCGGCCCACCGGACCCCGCACCCGCTACTCGACGATTGAGGACGCCATCCATGCCATCCGCTGACAGATCGACGCGGCGCCGAGCCCCGGCCGCGATAGCCCTGACCCTCGGCGCGGGTCTGCTGGCCGCACCCGCCGGTCCCGCGCAGGCGGCCGAGGCGCCCCAGCCCGCCGCCCGCTATACCTTCGACCAGGACGACCTCGCCTCCGGCAGCATCACCGACAGTTCCGGCAACGGCCTGAACGCGACCCTGGTGAACGGCTCGACCGCCCAGTCCGTCGCGGGCGCGGACGGCGGCAAGGCACTGGCCCTGCCCGGCGGGGCCCCCACGTCCAGCGGCGCGTACGTGCGCCTGCCGCGCCAAGTGCTCGCGGACACCACGGATCTGACCGTCTCCGCCCGCGTGAAGTGGAGCGGTGACAAGTCGCCCTGGCAGCGGTTCTTCGACCTGGGCACCGACACCACGAAGTACCTCTTCACCACCCCGTACAACAGCGGCGGGCTGCTCCAGACCTCCGTGACCACCGGCGGAGGCGGAGCGGAATCACAGGTCCGCGGCTACGCGATGCTTCCCGCGGACGCGTGGCGGACGGTCACCGTCACCCTCGACACCACCGCGGGCCGGCTCACCACCTACCTCGACGGTGTGGCGGTCTCCTCCGCCGCGACCGGTATCAAGGCCAAGGATCTGCTGGACGGTTCGGCCACGGCCGCCGGCTACATCGGCAAGTCCCTCTGGCCGGACCCCCTGCTCAAAGGCGCGATCGACGACTTCACCGTGTGGCACGCGGCGCTCAGCGCCGAGCAGGTGGCCGGTACGGTCGGGACCGTGCCGACCGTCCGGGAGCTGTCGAAGACGTCCTTCGACGTCCGCACCACGACCGGGACCGCCCCGTTGCTCCCGAGCGCCGTCCGCTCCTCCTTCTCCGACGGCTACGACCGCGACACGCCCCTCACCTGGGACGCCGTACCGCCCGAGAAGTACGCCCGGCCCGGGACGTTCACGGTGTCGGGAACGGCGGCCGGACGCGCCGTGAAGGCGACCGTCACCGTGGTCCGCGAGGGGCAGCTCACGGCCGACCTCGGCTCCGCCACCGGCGCGTTCCACGGTGGCGCCTCCGGCACCCTGTACGGCGTGTACGGACCGGACGTCCCCACCAACAACCTCATGGAGGGCATGGGCCTGCGCACGGTCTCCACCAAGGCGCAGGACGGCCCGCAGCACCCCGGCGCCGACGCGCTGGAGGTCGTCAAGCCGCTGGCCGACTCCACCGACGGTGACGTGTACATCTACATGACCGACATCCACCGCGGCTTCCCGTACCAGTGGCCGGGCGCCACTCCCGAGGAGAAGATCAAGCTCTACGAGCAGAAGATCGCGGCGCAGGTCGATCAGGTCCTGCAACTGCCCGAGCAGTACCAGGACAACGTCGTCTTCGTGCCCTTCAACGAGCCCGAGGGCAACATGTTCGGCACCGGCGAGTGGAGCTACGACAAGGTCAGCTGGCTCAACGACCCGGACGACTTCTTCGCCGCCTGGGACGACGCGTACCAGCTCATCAAGGGCAAGATGCCCAGCGCCCGCATCGCCGGCCCCAACACCAGCGTCCTCTACGACCAGGTGAAGGGCTTCCTCACCCACACCCTGGCCGCCGGCACCCTCCCGGACGTCATCACCTGGCACGAGCTGAGCCACCCGGAGGCGGTGCGCGAAAGCGTCGCCAAGTACCGGGCGTGGGAGGAGGAACTGTTCCAGGGCACCGACCGCGCCGGCACCCGACTCCCCGTCAACATCAACGAGTACGCCTTCAACTACCACACCTCCGTCCCCGGCCAGATGATCCAGTGGGTGTCCGCGATCGAGGAGTCCAAGGTCGACGCCGACATCGCGTACTGGAACATCGACGGCAACCTCTCCGACTCCGCGGTGCAGTCCAACCGCGGCAACGGCCAGTGGTGGCTGCTGAACTCGTACGCCTCGATGAGCGGGCACACGGTGCGGGTGAGCCCGCCGTTCCCGGGCGAGAACTACACCATGCAGGGCGTCGCCACGCTCGACGAGAAGAAGAAGCAGGCCCGGCTGCTCTTCGGCGGGTCCACCGGCAAGGGGCACATCACCTTCGCGGGGGTCCCGAAGAGGCTCTTCGGTGACCGTGTGCACGCCTGGGTGAAGGAGATCGAGTGGAGCGGGCAGGTGGGCGACAATTCCGGCCCGAAGCTGCTCGCCGAGCAGAACCTGGAGGTCGCAGGCGACGGCACGGTCGTCGTCGACTTCGGCGACGGCGCGCTGCCGACGCTGAGGGAGTCCTCGGCGTACGAGATCGTCCTCAGCCCGGCCGGGAAGGCGAAGGGCACGCAGTCCCCGCCGGTGCGCTGGCAGGCGTCGTACGAGGCGGAGGACGCCGTCCACACCGGGTCCGGCTACTCCAGGAACGGTCCGGAGGGTTCACCGCGCGACGTGTCGAAGTTCTACACCTCCGGCGGCTACGACGTGGGCGGCCTGCGCACCGGCTCCGACGTCACGCTCGACTTCACGGTGGACGTCCCGCAGGACGGCACCTACGACGTGAGCGCCTTCGCCAACTCCCTCAACACCTTCGACAAGGTGAAGGAGCAGGGCCCCACCAACGTCTTCCTGCGCGTGGACGGAAAGGCGGACAGCGAGCAGGAGCTGTACCTGCCGCTCGGCTACAAGTGGGTGGTGTGGGACCACACCGACACCAAGGTGCGCCTCACCAAGGGCAAGCACACCCTGACGCTGGCCGCGAAGAGCCTCGACGGCAAGCGCGCCACGAAGGGTGACGCCATCGTCGACCGCCTCACCCTCTCCCTCCCCGGGGCTTCGGCCGCCACCCAGGTGTACGAGGGCGAACTGGCCTGGCTGGGCGGCGGTGCACGGCCGGTCTACGACCTGTCGAAGCAGGCGGCCACCGGCTCGGGCGCGGCCCGGCTCGCCAAGGGCCAGACCGCCACGTTCTGGGTCTACTCCCCCGCCGACCGCGAGGCCACCCTCGGCGTCGACACCCTAGGCGGCACGGGCTCCCGGCTCTCCGTCAACGGGCACGACGTCCTGCGCCTGGCCAAGGGCAGGAGCAGTGTGGCGGTCTCCCTCTCCGGCGGCCTCAACAAGGTGACCGTGACCGGCGGTTCGTCCACGACTCTCGTCGACCGGCTGACCGTCACGCCGACAGAGGGCACGCTGCCGATGCGTACGTACGAGGCCGGAGCCGCCGAGCTCGCGGGGTCGGCCACCCTCGCCCCGCTCTCGCTGGCCACCGACGGCACGGCGATCACCGGCATCGGCGGGGACCCCGGCAACGGCAACACCGCGACGTTCAAGGTGACCGCCGACCGCAGCGGCCTGTACGCGCTGCGCGTGCGCTACTCCAACCCCGAGCAGTCCGAGGCCACGCACTACAACCCGGACCCGCTCGCCCGCCACGCCGACATCAGCGTCAACGGCGGCGCGGCGCGGCGCGTCGGCTTCCCGCACAGCTTCCACCAGAACAACTTCTGGGAGCTGACCGTCCCCGTCCACCTCAAGGAGGGGCAGAACACGATCGCCTTCCGCTCCGAGGAACTGCCGAACTTCGACGGCACCACCTACGCCTCGGACACCTTCCCCGGGGTGCTGCTCCGCTCCCGCAACGCCCCGCTGATCGACCGGATCACCGTCGCCCCGTACGCGCGGGAGGTGCGCTGAAGCACACGGCCCGGGGATCGCACCCCGGGCCGTTGCGTAGTTGCCGATTCAGATAAACACGGCCCGATGAGGGGTCACATAAGTGCTCCTTTAAGAGGCTAAAAGCAGTGATACGGGCCCAGATCAAGCCGTCCGTAGGCGATGAGCGGAGCGTCTGGCCGCTCGTCGTCGCTGCGCCTGGAAGGTCGTCCGCCCGCCCTCGCCCTTGGTGGCGCCGCCTGCCGACGTGCCCAGTGTGGCGCGCCCGTCCTGCCCCGAGCAGAGCGTTTTCGGCCCGGGCTCCGCCGAGCGGTGTCCGGTGCACCTTGTGAGGCCCGGTTGCCACCTGCACGATCGGCTCGCTCGCACAGAAGTCCGCTCCCGGAGCAGTCCGCTCAAGGCAGTCCACTCAAGGAGGCCCCTGTGACGACCGACCGCATCAGCCTCAGCCCCGAGGCCGCTCGGCAACTCGCGACAACCACGAAGACGACACCGCAGATGCGCGGCATCACCCCTCGTTATCTCCTGCGCGCCCTTCCTTGGGTCGACGTCGAATCGGGTGTGTACCGCGTCAACCGGCGCCGCACCTACGTCCTCGGCGACGACCGCATCAGCACGCACACCGACGAGGGAAGTCCGCGCGTCATCCCGGGCGACTTACGTGAGATCCCGTACCTGCGCGAGACCGATGACGCGCTGCTCGGCCAACTGGCCGACACCTTCACGGAGACGAGCTTCGAGGCCGGGCAAGTACTCGTTCAGGAAGGCGACACCGCCGAGGACCTGTGGGTGATCGTCCGGGGCCGCGCCGAGAAGCGGGCCGCCGGGCGGTACGGCGACGAGGCGCTGATCCAGGTCATCGGCGACGGGCAGTATTTCGACCTGGAGGCGTGGACCAAGGGCGAGCCCATGCCGTACGCAGTCAAGGCCGTCACCCCCGGCGTCGCCCTGCGTGCCGCGCGCTCCGCCCTCGCCGGGCTCATGGAGCGCGACGGGGCGCTGCGCGGGGCGGTGGAGTCGTACGCGGCGGGCGGCATGCCGGCACCCGGCACCGAGGCGCCCATCGACCTGAGCGGCGGTCATGTGGGGGAGGTCGACCTGCCGAGCACCTACGTCGACTACGAGGACGTGCCGCGCGAGTACCACATGACGCTCGCCCAGACCCGGATGATGGTGCACTCCCGTGTCGCCGACCTCTACAACGGGCCGATGGACCAGACCCGGACCCAGGCCAACCTGACCGTCCAGGCCCTGCGCGAGCGGCAGGAGAACCTGATGCTCAACCACCCCGACTTCGGGCTCTTCCACAGTGTCCCGGCCGGTCAGCGCGTGCAGGCGCGCACCGGCGCTCCCACCCCCGACGACCTGGACGAGCTGCTCGCGAAGGTGTGGAAGCAGCCCGCCTACTTCGTCGCGCACCCGCGGGCGATCGCCGCGTTCGGGCGCGAATGTACGCGGCGGGGGGTGCCCCCGGTGACGGACAGCAGGTTCGGCAGTCCGCTGCTGACCTGGCGGGGCGTGCCGCTGCTGCCCTCCGACAAGGTGCCCTGCCCGGGCGGCTCGGGCGAGGCAGCAGGTACCACCGAGATCCTGCTGGTACGGGTCGGCGAGGCCGAGCAGGGCGTGGTGGGACTGCGCCCCGCGGCCGTGCCGGACGAGGTCGAACCCGGCCTGTCCATGCGGAACATGGGCATGGACCGCAAGGGCATCACGTCCTACCTGATGACGGCCTACTTCAACACCGCCGTGCTGGTGGACGACGCCATCGCCGTACTCCAGAACGTCGAGGTGTCCAAGTACCATGACTACGCCTGACGTCACGGCGTGGCCGACGCCGACAGCAGTGGAACACAGGGCTGTTGCCGAGTCGGGTACGGCTCTTCAAGGTCTGGTGGCCTTTCCCCCCGATCCTGCCGCGCTGCGGCGCCAACCCGGCGGTTTCACCGCCGAGTCGGTGCGGCCGGACTTCCCGATCCTGCACCGGACCGTCAACGGCCACCCCCTCGTCTGGCTGGACAACGCGGCCACCACCCAGAAGCCGCGTCAGGTCATCGAGGCGCTCGCCGCCTATTACGGCGCGGCCAACTCCAACATCCACCGCGGGGCCCACACCATGGCGAGGGAGGCCACCGAGGCGTACGAGGCGGGGCGGGCGGCGGTCGCCGACTTCCTCGGCGCCCCGAGCCCGGACGGCGTCGTCTTCGTGCGCGGCACCACCGAGGCGGTCAACCTCGTCGCGCAGACCTGGGGCCGGGCCAACCTCGGGCCCGGGGACGACATCCTCGTGCCGGTCCTCGAGCACCACTCGGACATCGTGCCGTGGCAGATGATCGCCAAGGAGACCCGGGCCCGGCTCGTTCCGGTCCCGCTCACGCCGGACGGGGAGATCGACCAGGACGCGTACGCGGATCTGCTGTCCTCACGCACCCAGATCGTCGCGCTCAGCCACGCCTCGAACGTCCTCGGCACGGTCCCGCCCGTCAAGGAGATGACGGCGCTCGCCCACCGCTACGGTGCCAAGGTCCTGGTGGACGGTGCGCAGGCCGTCGCTCATTTCCCCGTCGACGTACAGGACTTGAACGCGGACTTCTACGCGTTCTCCGGTCACAAGCTCTTCGCCCCGACCGGCATCGGCGCCCTGTACGCCAAGCCGGAACTCCTCGCCGCCATGGCGCCGTGGCAGGGCGGCGGCAACATGATCGAGTCCGTTGACTTCGGCGAGACCACGTTCGCGGCCGTCCCGCACAAGCTGGAGGCCGGTACCGGACACATCTCCGGAGTCATGGGGCTGCTCGCCGCCGTGAACTGGCTGACGTCCCTCGACCGCCAGGCTGTCGCGGCCTACGAGGAAGGTCTCATGTCGTATGCGCTCCAGGCCCTCGCCACGGTACCCGGGCTCGAGCTGATCGGTTCGGCGGCCGACCGGATCGCGGTGCTCACCTTCACGCTCGCGGGACAGGACCCGGCCACCGTCGCCGACTGGCTCGACCGCGACGGCATCGCCGTCCGCGCCGGTCACCACTGCGCCCAACCAGCCCTCGCCCACTACGGGTTGGAGTCGGCGGCGCGCGCGTCCCTCGCGCTGTACAACACATCCGAGGAGGTGGACCAGCTCGTCGCTTCGTTGCGCAGACTGCAACAGAGCG
Organism: Streptomyces sp. T12; assembly: GCF_028736035.1. NCBI lineage: Bacteria > Bacillati > Actinomycetota > Actinomycetes > Kitasatosporales > Streptomycetaceae > Streptomyces > Streptomyces sp. T12. The sequence continues at coordinate 10,383,391 of NZ_CP117866.1, read as the reverse complement.
CCTGACGACGGGAGTGGGGACTCAGCGGGGTCCGTGCGGCGGGAAACGGCCGGACGGACCCCGCTTCCGCCGCATTCTCCGGCGTGCCACGGGTGGGGTCGGCTCACCGGGAGGCGGCGGACTCGGGGGCGTCCCGCAGGGCCGGGGCAGGGGTGGGCGTGGTGCGCCGGTGGCGGCGGGTGAGGTGCCTGTCCAGCAGCGTGCTCGCGACAGCCGCCACGGCGAAGGCCGCGCCGACCCGGCCGATGCCCGCCAGGCCGGGGCCCGCGTCGATGACCAGGCCGGACACCCAGGGAGCGACGGCGATGCCGACGTTGAAGGCGGCGATGTTCACCGCGCCGCCCAGCGTCCTGGTCTCGCCCAGAATGCCGAACACCCGGGCGTTCACCGCCGGGTTGGTCATGAAGCCGCCGGCCGCGAGGAGGACGGCGAGCGGGATCACCACCGCGGGGATGTCCGCGGTCAGCGCGAGGGCGGCTGCCACGACCGCGACCGTGGCCATGCCGGTCAGCAGGACACCGAACGGGGCCCGGTCGGCGATGCGGCCGCCCACCGTGAGGCCGGCCAGCGCGCCCACCCCGTACAGGGCGAGCACCGCCGGCACGAGCCCCTCAGCGATGCCCGTGACGTCCTGCAGGAGAGCGCCCAGGTAGGAGAAGATCGCGATGGTGGCGGAGACGGTCAGCGCGGTGGTGGCGTAGGCGGCCCAGAGCCGGGGCACCGCCAAGGAGCGCACTTCGGTACGCAGCCTCGACTGCGATGCCCCGGTGCCGCGTCCGCCGGGCAGGGCGAGAAGCACCGCGGTCGCGGACAGCGCGGACATCACGGCCACCGCCCAGAACGCCGCCCGCCAGCCGGTGTGCTGCGCCAGCAGCGTGCCGGCCGGAACGCCGAGGATCATGGACAGGCTCAGCCCGGACACGACCACGGACATCGCCTTCCCGCGCCGGTCCGCGGGCACGAGGGAGACCGCGGCGACCGAGGCCAGCGCCCAGAACCCGGCGTACGCCATGCCCGTGACCACACGCATGACCAGCAGGAACCCGAAGTGCGGCACGAGCGCGGCGGCCGCGTGCCCGGCGACGAACACCACCTGGAAACCGACCAGTGCGGCGCGACGAGGCAACCTCAGGGTGGCCAGCGTCAGCAGCGGTGCGCCGACGACCATCCCGGCGGCGAACGCCGAGACCAGCAGCCCCGCCTCGGACAGGGAGACGTCCAGATCACCGGCGACGCAGGGCAGCAGCCCGGAGAGCATGAACTCCGAGGTGCCCTGGGTGAAGGTGCCGAAGCCGAGGATGTAGATGATCAAGGGCATGGTGGGGGTGCTCCAGAGGACATGGCCGGGCGGGCGGGGTGCTGCTGGGGGCAGAAGGCGGGCCGGCGGGACCAGGACCGCGTTGTTCCAGACTCGCGGCGCCGCAAGGCGGGTCAGCCCGCAGAAGTGGCCCAGCTGAGCCTGGGTCCAGCTGGGCCACCCTGAACCAGGTGGCCGCTCCGCCCGCAGCGAATACTTGGGGAATGGAGCAGAACGCAGAGCTGGGAGACTTTCTTCGCACCCGCCGGGCCCGTCTGAGCCCGGACGCCGCGGGCGTGGCCCCGGGCGGCGGTGTCCGCCGGGTACCGGGCCTGCGCCGCGAGGAGGTCGCCCGGCTGGCCGGGGTGAGCACGGACTACTACACCCGCCTCGAACAGGGCCGCCATCCCAACGTCTCCGAGGCCGTCCTGGACGCCGTGGCCCGTGCCCTGCGTCTGGACGACGACGAACGCAGCCATGTCTTCGACCTCGCCCGGCCCCATGCCGCCCGCCCCCGGCGCCGCCGGGCGGAACGCGTGCAGCGCGTGCGCCCCGAGGTCCATCAGATGCTGGACATCCTCAACGGCGTCTCACCGGCCTTCGTCGCCAACCACCGGCAGGACGTGCTGGCCGCCAACCAGCTGGCCCGCGCCCTGATCACGGACTGGGACGCCCTGCCGTACCGCGAACGCAACTTCGCGCGCTACGTCCTGCTCGACCCCACCGCCCGCGAGCTGTACGGGAACTGGGACGAGGTCGCGGAGATCGTCGTGGCCGATCTGCGCCTGGAAGCCGGACGCCACCCCGACGACGCCCTGCTCAACGAACTCATCGGCGAGGCCGTCGTCAAGGTGCCCGAGTTCAGCGCCTGGTGGGACAGTCACCGGGTGGCCCAGTGCGTCCACGGTACGCATCACTTCCACCACCCCGTGGTGGGCGAGTTCACCCTCCACCACGAGACCCTGGCCTTCCCCGCCGACCCGGGCCAGACCGTGTGCGTGTACACCGCCGAACCCGGTTCCGCCTCCGCCCAGGCCCTCGCCCTCCTCGCCAGCTGGAGCGCCCCCGACGCCCAGCTCTCGACCATGTGACCGACGCCTACGTTGCGGTCGGTACGGTTCGTTACCGTGTACGAGTTCAGACACCGAACTCGTACCGCTACGAGGCGACCCAAGGGATTGCTGACCAGCTTGAAGTGCGCTAAGAGACCATGCCGCGAGCCGCGAGCCGCGAGCCGCGAGCCGCGAGCCGCGAGCCGCGAGCCGCGAGCCGCGAGCCGCGAGCCGCGAGCCGCGAGCCGCGAGCCGCGAGCCGCGAGCCGCGAGCCGCGAGCCGCGAGCCGGCTGGTGGCTTGGGTTTGTCAGAGGCGGCCGCCTTGTTCGGTAGCCGGCCGCTTCGCGTACCCGTGGGGCACGACGCTCACCGCTGGAGCACCTTCCACGGCGAGCGCACCCTCGTCGTCGCCGCCCGTACGGTCACCTCGACCGTACGCGTCCTGGAGACACTGCCGGCGCTGCTGCGCGACGACACGCGCGTGACCGTCGTCTTCGCCCATGACCCCACGTCCGCCTTCAACGCCGGTGTCCTCGACCTCCTCCACGCCGCGGGGTGCCGGGTCGCCCCCTGGGAGCAGTTGGGCCGCATCTCCCCTGACCTCATCCTCTCCGCCAGCGAGAACGTCGACGTACCGGAGGGTGACTGCCCGGTGCTGGTGCTGCCGCACGGCGTCGGCTTCCAGAAGTTCGTGCCGGATTCACGCAGTCCGCACGACAGGCTGTCCGGGGTCGTACCGGACTCCCTGCTGGAGTCGGGACGCGCCTGGCTGGCAATCTCGCATCCGGCGCAGGAGGAGCAGCTGCTCGCCACCCACCCGAAGGCGGCCGGGCGCACGCTGCTGGTCGGTGACCCGTGCTTCGACGAGATCGTCGGCAGCGGGGCGCGCAGAAGCGTGTACCGCGAGGCGCTGGGCCTCGCGGATCATCAGCGTCTGATCATGGTCAGTTCGACCTGGGGGCCCACCTCGCTCCTGGGAGCTCAGCCGGACCTTCTTCCGCGTCTGCTCGCCCAGTTGCCCTGTGACGAGTACCGGGTCGGCGCGATCATCCACCCCAATGTGTGGTCGGCCCACGGTGCCTGGCAGATCCGCACCCTCCAGGCCGCCGCCCTGGAGGCGGGACTGCTGCTGATGCCGGCCGTCCATGCCTGGCGGCCCGCGCTCGTCGCCGCGGATGTCCTCCTGGGCGATCACGGCTCGGTGACGCTGTACGGGGCGTCGGCGGGCAAACCGCTGCTGCTGGCCGCGTTCGGCGGTGACGCGGTGCCAGGGACGGCGGTGCACGAGCTGGCGGCCGTCGCACCCAGGCTCGATCCACGCGGGGATCTGCGACAGCAGGTGGACGACGTCGTACACGAGCACACGCCCCAGCGGTACGCCGAGGTCGCGGCGCAGGCCTTCGCCGAGCCGGGACATGCCCTGGCCAGGCTCCGCACCGCCCTCTACCACCTGCTGAAACTCCCGGAACCGTCCTCCCCGCCTCCGACCCCCCTGATGCTGCCGGTTCCGGATCCGCCCGCCGCCCCGGTCACCTCGTGGCAGGTGACCACCGGCGTCACCACGGACGACACCGCGCCGACCGTCACCGTGCGCCGCTTCCCGGCGACCGTCACCGCGTACGGCGAAGCGCTCCCGGACTCCCCCGCCCACTTCACCCATCTGGCCTGCGCGGACGACGAGCGCGACCTCCGGCTGACCGAGAGCGCCTCGGTCCTCGTCCGACGAAACCCCACGCCCACGTCGGTCGGGGCGCTGCGCTGGATCGAGCAGACACTCGCCCAGCTGCCCGGAAGCCTTCTCGCGGCATCGGCTGTGCGCGGGGGCGGCTGTCTGGTCGGGCTCAGGGACGGCCGGGTCGTGGAGGCGGCGGCCACCGGCCCGGAACTGGATCCGGGCCTGCCGGCCGCGGTCGTCTACGCCTGTCTGCGTGCCGGGCTCCCCCTGGACGACATCCGAGTGACGCTGCACATCGGTGACCTGCGGGACGAGGACGTCGTCCTACGCCTTCGTCCCGCGCTGCCGACCGGATAGCCGCCGCCTGCCCGGGCGGGGAACCGGGCTCAGCGGTCGAGATCGTTCAACCGCTGCCGCAGTTCCTCCTCCAGGCGGAGGTTGCCGAGCGCGTGGTAGATGTCGGCGGCCCGGCTCAGGCACTCGCGCGCCAGCTCCTCATGGCCGCCGTCCGTCCGCTGCGCGACGTCGGCGAGCCGCACCCGGGCCTGGGCCTCGTACTGCATGCCGTCGGCCACCCCCGCCAGCTCCCGGACCGCCTCGCGCAGGTCGCGGATCGCATGTCCGGTGTCGCCGAGATGGCCGTGGACGACGCCGATCGCGGCCTTCACCCGGGCCGCCATCCGCCGGTCGGGCTCCTGACGGCTCTCCAGGTCCCGCAAGGCCCGACGGAGCAGGGCCAAGGCATCCGCGTGATCGCCTCGGGCGTCGAGGGCGCACCCGAGGAAGAAGGTGGCGAGGGCGGCTCCGCGGGTTTCCCCGGCACGCTCGTTGAGTTCGAGGGAGCGCCGATACGCCTCGACCGCTCGGGGCGGCTCGACGACCTCCAGGTATCGGCCGAGGAATTCCTGAACAGAGGCACGCAGGTCGAGGCGATCGGTCGCCTCGGCGAGGGCGACGGACCGTTCCACCTGCTCGCCCGCGCGGCCGGTGTCCCCGAGGTCCAGCAACGGGCGCGACAGCAGGCTGCGCAGTCGGGCCTCGCCCGCCGTGGCCTCCTCGATCTCGCCTGCCGTGTCCGCCGAGGCCGCCGCTTGCGCAGCCGCCTCGATGCCCAGCTCCAGTGCTTCCGTCCACGCCCTGAGGTAGCGGCGGTACAGGAACAGCACCGAGAACGCCTCGGCCAGTCGCCAGGCCAGGGTGTACAGCTCGTGCCGGACAGCCGTGCGCAGTACCGCCAGGACGGCCGGGCGCTCGGTGTCCAGCCACTCCAGCGGCGGTGGTCCGCCGACCGCGGCGAAGGGGTCATCGGCTTCCCGCAGCAGGCCCGCCAGGTCGGCGATCCGCAGCCGCTCCTTCCTGAGCGCCCGGTCGGCGAACGCGGTCAGGACGAGGTAGTGCGTGCCCACCCGATCCGTGAGCGCCGCCTGCTCGGTCTCCGGCTCCTCCTCGGCCGCACGCTCCCGGGCATGCAGACGTACCAGATCGTGCATGCGGTACCGGCCGTCGCCTGCGGCCTCCACCAGGCTGGCCTTCGCCAGCACACGCAGCAGCCGCTGCGCGCTTGTCGTGTCGACGTCGCCGGCGACCGCGGCCACGCCGGCGTCGAAGAGGCCGAACGGCAGCCATCCGAGCAGCCGGTAGAGCCGGGCCTCGTCGGGCGGCAGCAGCCGATAGGAGGGACCCAGAACAGCGGACACCGAGGACTCCTCCCCGTCCAGTGCCAGTCCGGCCAGCCGGCCGGCCTCGTCGTCGAGCTCGGCGGCCAGTTCCGTCATGCTCAGGCCGTCGTCGGTGGCCAGCCGTGCCGCCACGACCTGCAAGGCCACCGGCAGCCCGCCGCACAGCTCCACCAGGCGCTGCGCGGCCTCCCGTTCGGCCTCGACCGCCTCTTCACCGCATCGGTCCCTGAGCAATTCCAGCCCGCCGTGCGCGTCCAGCGGCTTCACGGGCGTCAATCGGGCGCCGTCCTGGGCGGCCAGTTCACCGATCCTGCCCTGACTCGTGACCAGTACCGCGCTGCCCGGCCCCTTGGGAATCAGCGCACGAACCTGTGCGGCCTGGTTGACGTCGTCGAGGACGAGGAGGATGCGCAGATTGGCCGTGCGGGAGCGGAACAGGTTGGTCCGGTCGAGGAGCGAGTCCGGAATGCCGAGGTCGCCTCCCGGCAGCGACCTCAGGCACATGGCCAGTGCCTCGGAGACGTCCCCACCGGGGCCGGTCAGCGGGGTGACCTGATCACGCAGAGCCGCGAAATCCACGTACAGCTGCCCGTCCGGGAAGCGTCCCTTGACCCGTTCCGCGCACCGCCATGCCATGGCCGACTTGCCGACTCCCGGAAGCCCGACCAGCACATCCACGCCGACGGAGCCGGCGCCGCCCGCTCGCGTGCCGAGCCGTGCGTCCAGATCCGCGAGCTCGGCCGTCCGATTGCTGAACGGCACGGTCACGACGGGTACTTGGTCAGGTCTGACGGGGCGGTCCGACGTGTACGAGGGTGCCGGCGGAACGTGGAAATGGATGTCGCCGTGGATGGGCGACCCCTGGAAGACCGGGCCGTGGTTCACCCCGCCACTGACCAGGTTGACGAAGGTACGCGACGCCTCCGGCGCCAGCTCGGACAACAGCCGCGACAGTTCCTGCGCGGCGCCCGGATCCGCCTGGAACATTCCTTCCAGGCGCTGCCGCAGGCGGGTTTGGACCTCTGCCCGGGCACCGGCATCGCCCGCAGCTGTTGCTCTGCCCAACTCGTCACGCGCCGCCTGCAGTTCCTCCTCGGCGGCGCCTTCCGAAGCGCGCCGTCCGAAGAACCGGGTCAGTCCGCTCTTCGTCCGCTCGTACGCCTCGGAAACCATCAGCCCGACCAGCGCCGTCGCCCCCGACGCGGCAAGAGCCGCCAACTCGGCCTCCACACAGCCCCCTTCGCCCGATCCAGTCCCACAAGGCAGTCGGGCACCAACCGTAGAGAGATCTTGGACTCTTGGACAGCCGACTTGCTGCGTATCTCGTCGGGGGGCTCTTTAATCCGGTGTTCGCATTACTGCGTGCCCCCTACAGTGAAGCCCATATGACACTCCTACATGCTCATGACTATGGGGGCGATGGCCCGCAACTCGTTCTCCTGCACGGTTTCGGACGGTCGCTCGCTGACTGGGACGCCTCGGCCGGCCTGCTCACCGCCGGGCACCGTGTCCTCGCCGTCGACCTTCCCGGGCACGGCCGCTCTCCCGATATCTCCCCCTGGACCGTCCCCGACGTGGTGCGGCACATCGCGGACACACTCGACGCGCATGGCGTGCCGGAGGCCGTTGTGGTGGGCCATTCCCTCGGCGGACTGATCGCGGTCGAGTACGCCCGAGCCAACCCTGCCCGTGCCCGTGCCCGTGCCCGTGCCCGTGCCGCCGTGAATCTCGACGGCTTCTGGTGGGGACGCGAGTACCCCGGCGCCGAACGGGTGAGTGAGGCGCTGCTGACGTCGGCCGGGGCCATCGCGCCACCCGAGTACATCGAGGAGCGGGTCACCAACTCCGCCCGCTTCGGGATTCCCGCCGACCGTGCGGAGGCCACCACTCGTGCGGCCGCACGCCCGTTGCCCGACGGCAAGTGGCAGACGTTGCCGGAGCGGGCCGCGGCGCTGGAGATCCTCGACGAGCTCCACAAGCTCGGCGCGCTCGGTGTCACCGAGTGGCTGGACGGGATCGACTGCCCGCTGCTGCTGGTACAGGCCGGCCGACGGCTGTCGCCTGCGCCTGGCATGGAGTGGTTCGACGATTTCAGTGCCCGGTTCGCACGAGAGGTCTCCGATGAGCTGGCCGCGCTCTCCCGCACCCGGTCGACGATCAGCGTCAACCGGATCGACGCCACCCACATCATGACCCTGGAGACTCCGGAAGCGGTGGCCATCCTGCTCGCCGGGTACGTGCGAGGACTGCCCGACTGAAGAATCCGGCACAGGTTCGCGAGCCTTGGCGCCGCCGCAGACTCTGAGCCGCCCAACTTCGCGGATGCCCCGCGTCGTTGGGTGGTCGAGCGGGTCGCTTGCCCGGCTGGGGCGCCGGCGCCGTATCTCGAAGGACTACGAGTCGCTTTCTTCGACGAGGGCACCGGTGCGGGTTCCGCCAAGTGCGCCGCCTATTCGAGTGCCTGTGTGTACGTCAGCGCATCTCGCCTGCGGGCCGGCGGCATACCTCTGGCGAGCACACACCTACCGAAGGAGACGCTCGTGCGTGCACCTACCCTGCTGGCCGCCACCGTTCTCGCCGGGACCGTTCTGCTCGGAGGCGCGGGCCAGGCCCTTGCCTACGACAGCGACGACATGAACAGCGCGGGAGCCGGTTTCGGAAACACCTCTCCGGCCACTCCCGATTTCGGCCAGGGCGCGTCCGGCTTCGGCCCGGTCGCGTCCGGCTCCGACCAAGGCGCGCCTGGCTCCGACCAGGGCGCATCTGGCTCCGACCAGGACGCGTCCGGCTTCGACGAGGACGCGTTTGGCTTCGACCGGACCATCGGCCGCTGACCGCTGGGCCACTGTTTCACTCCCCGCCCCGCACCGTGATGCTCGCGGTGTGGGGCGGGGGGCTTTCCCTCCTGGCTGGTGACGACGTCCCTCAATCAGAGCGCGGGTCACCGAAGCCTGCCACCAAAAGGGGCATAACAGAACATCCTGATGTCAGTCTCATCGTTGACCAGGCATGAAGATCATCGCTGCCGCCGCACTTGCCGGTGCCGCTCTCCTCACGGCCGCCCTCCCCGCCTCAGCGGACGACGGGCCCATCGACTTCGGCATCTTCCAGGGTGTCAACGACACCACAGGCTCAGGATTCACAGACTCGAGCCCGTCCTGGGGGCAGACGAACAGCGGGTCGAGCGGAACCGTCCCGCGGTCGGCCCTGACCATGCTGGTGGACAACCTGGCGGCGCCCGACCAAAAGTGACCGACCCTCAGAGCCGAGCCTTGGGCCAAGTGGGCCGCCGCCTCATGTGAGGATGTGGCAATGGCGTGGCTGAGGAAACCCGGGAGGCGGTCGGTCGGGCTCGTGGCCGCGGCGAGTGCGGCGCTGGCGTTGACCGCCTGCAGCCCGGGCGGCTCCGACGACGGGGACTCCGGGGACCGCGAGGCGAAGTACAAGCGCGTCATCGAAGACCCTCACCCGCGCCCCGCCGACGTCATCGAGGCGGCAGGCGCACCCACCGACGTGGTCCGCGCGGACGACGGCTCGTTGCTCCTTACGTACGACGCCGGCAACGTCGAGGACGACGAGGGGTCGGCCGCCTCCGCCTGGCGCATCGTGGGCCCCGACGGCCGTACGGTCGCCGAGCACGCGGAACACGCGGACGCGGAGGCGACGCCGGCCACGTTCACGGGGGTGCGCGGGGGCTTCGTGCGGGTGCCGCCGGGAGAGGGGGCCGAGGGTGTGTACGCCCTCGACGTACACGGCAAGCGGCACGGGGTCACCGTCGCCGAGACCCCGTTGGGCACCCGCCCCGGCGACCTCCTGCTCGCCGAACTGGAGCCGACCCTCATCTACCGTCCCGCCACGCGCACCGTGGCGTCCCCGGCCGGCCTGCCGGACGACACCATCGGCCTCGCTGTCGACGAGCGGGGCACGGCCTGGAGCCTGACCCAGCCGCTGACCGAAGACCCCCACCGCGTCGTCTGGCAGCGCGACGGTCGCACCCTTGGCTCCACGGTCGTCCCGAAGCCGTACGCGGGAGGCATCCTCGCGGCGCGGGGTGGCACCGCGGCGTTGTCCCTCATCCGGGGCGAGGGCGTGCGCGGCCTGTTGGTGACGACGGACGGCGGCGGGCACTGGCGGACGGCCCTCGGCGGCGGCATTCCCTGGAAGGACCTCAAGCGTGGCCCGGAGTCGCTGGTCCTGGAGCTGCTTGCGGACGGGCGGCTGCTCGTCGGCGAGGAAGGCGGCCGCTACTGGCTCGCCGACGACCGCACCAACAGCGCCTTCCACGAGCTCAAGACGCCGGCGAGATTCACGTCGTTCACCGTCGACGGCACGACGCTCTACGGCATCGCGGACACGACGACGCCGACGTACGACCTGGTGACGGGCGAAGGGCTGTGGATCTCTCGCGACGGCGGCCACAAGTGGCGGCGCTACGAGCAGCGCGGATAGCGGCCGATTGTCGGCTGTGTACTCACCGGATCCGAAAAGTGATCCGCAGCGGCCGCACGCCCGGATGTCCGGTGGTGTGCAGCACCGCCTCGCCCGGTGCTGCGGCGCGGATGTCCCAGGCGCGGAAGCCCGGATCGGTCTCGTAGTCGACCGGTACGAGGACGATCGCCGTGCCGTCGACGGTGGGGGTGGCATCTCGCCAACGGCCGGAGAGACGCAGCTGGGTGGTGTCGCCGACGGGGAGGGTGACGGTGCGGCCCGTGTCGTCCTGGGTGAGGACGGCCGGGGCGGGCGGCACAGGGGTGGGGGTGGGGGTGGGGGTTGTCGCCGCGGGGGTCGGGGTGGGGGTGGCGGTATGGGCGGGCGGGGTCGGGCGGTGCGGTGGGGGGTTGTCGGTGCAGGCGGCCGCCGCCACCCCGAGGAGCAGGGTGGCGGCGGCGCGCGGCAGGAGCGTCATCCGTGTCATACGAGCGGGATGTTGATGCAGGTGAGGATGGCCGCCTGGGCCTTGAGCTGCTGTGTGGTGGCGTTGGGGTCGAGGCGTACCTTCTCGGCGTTCTGGACGGCCTCCAGGAAGGGGGTGTCCGCCTTCAGGTCACTGTCGGTGTCGACGAGTTCGTTCGGCTCGAAGGCTCCGTTGGCGAAGTTGAGCCAGGCGGCGAGCAGTTGGCGGTCGAGCGAACGCTTCGGGTCCAGGAGCAGGTTGAGGAAGAGGACGTCAGCGGCCTTGTCCTGGGTGGACACGTCGACCTTCTCGGAGAACACCGCGCTCGCGTGCTGGACGATCTTCAGATAGCAGTCCAGCGTCTTCTTGCCGAGCCCGGTGAGGTCGCCGGTCAGGTATTTGACGTACCAGACGTCGGCGAGCAGCGACAGCGGGGCATTGCCCTGCACGATGACGGGCATCGCGTCGGTCCCCGTACCGCCGTCGTCGTCGCGTGCCGTGAAGGACAGGTCGTACAGGCAGGGTTTGGCGTACGTGTGGGCCTGGGCGTCCGTCACGTCGCGCGGCTGGACGCTGGGGCTGCGGGCGGGGTCGGGGTCCGGCGGGTTGACGAGCGAGGTGGTCGTGGTGTCCGGTGTCCCGTCGCCCCACGCCCAGCTCATGGTCTCGTCATCGCTGCCGGGGTCGGTGACCCGGGCGGTGTACCGCTTCTCCTCGCCCGCGTGGACGACCAGTGTCCGCCCGCCCGCGAGCTGCACGGCACCGCTCTTGTCGATGGCGGCGGTCGGGTCGACGTTGGCGACGGTGATCTCCGCGTCGCGGCAGGTGGTGGTGTCGTCGTCGCTGCCGCAGACCTTCACGGTGAAGGTGCCGTTGTCGCCGAAGACGAGCTCGCGGCTGAAGGTGAGGGTGGCGTCGGGACGGTTGTTCTCCAGCTGTCCGGGCAGGGCGACGGGCTTGCCGTCGCCGGGGTCGATGGTGGCGGTGAGCGGGTCGAGCCAGCCCGGGTCGGTGACCGTGCCGGCGACGGTGAGCTTGCCGCCCTCCTCACGCGGGCCCTGGACGGTGAAGGCCACCGTGGGCGCCACGTTGGTGACGGTCACGGTCGCCGTGTCGGTGTCGGCCCCGGCGGCATTGCCGACGCGCAGGCCGACGGTGTACGTGCCGTCCTGGCCCACCCGGTCGAAGAGCGGGCTGACGCCGGTCGCGTCGTCGTAGGCGCCGTCGCCGTCGAAGTCCCAGCTGTAGCTGCCGCCGCCACCGGGAACGGTGGAGCCGCTCGCGTCGAGCCGTACGTCGGCGCCCTCCTCGGTGGAGTACGGCCCGCCCGCGTCGGCGGTGGGCCGGCAGCTCGCGGGGTAGTCGGTCGCCGGATTGGCCTGGCTCTGGCTGGGTGAGGTGGCGCTCGCGCCCATGCCTCGGCGGGCGAACACGCCCCACAGCAGGCACTGGTTGGCGCCGCCGTTGTTGGCCCGGTCGGCGGCGAGGATGCCGTCGCGGGCGTCGAGGAAGTCGGGTGAGGACGGCGTCAGTTTCATGCCGTCGACCATCAGCTGCTCGTGCCGCTGCTTTCCGGTGGCGTAGCCGTACGCGCCGACGAGCGCGGTGCGCATGTCCCACATGGCGGTGGCCCAGATCTCGCCGTCGTCGTGCACCTCACAGCTGCCGCCGTCGCAGAGGTCGGCGTAGGTGAGGTCGCTGTCGTTGTACGCGACGCGGCGCACGCCGGTGGCCGAGCCGTTGTTGTACTCGCCGTACACCGGGTCGTTCCACAGCGAGGTGGCCACCGCGTCGCTCCAGCCCTCGCCGAGCGCGCCGGTCTGCTCGCCGTCGCCCATGTCACCGCCGCCGACGAGCCGGTTGGACAGGCCGTGGCTGTACTCGTGGGCGACGGTGTCGCCGTTCATGGCCCGGTGCGTGTTGTGGTTGCCGCAGGACGTGCGTCCGACGAAGAGGCGCATGGTGCCGTTCTGACCGTCCGCGGGGGTGCTGAAGTTGGCGTTGCAGGCGGAGTCCCCGCTGGCGTCGAAGTCGACGTAGACGTCGACGCGGTCGCCGCCGGAGCCGCCGCCCCCGAGGTTGTCCTCCTGGAAGTTGCCCGACGCCTCGTCGAAGCCGAGCCCGTAGAGGTGGTCGTGCATGCGGTTGGTGTAGTAGAAGGCCTGGGTGACGACCGCGTCCCGGTCGGTGGTGAGGTCGGTGCCGCCGCTGGTGCGGAAGGCGTCCGTGAAGGTGTAGTTGAAGTGCTGGTACGCCGGGTCTCCGGCGGCCGGCGTCTGGGGCTGGTGGCCGAGCGTCTCGTCGCCCTCCAGGTCCTGGGAGACCTCGGCGTTGTTGCCGGTGGTGACCCGGCCGCTGACCCAGGAACGGCCGAGGCCGCTGAAGGGGACGGTCGTCGCGCTTCCGAGGGTGGGGTTCTGGCCGGTGAAGACCCGGCCCTCGGGGCCCTCGTTGCTGGTGAGGTCGGTGCGCAGGAGGACGGTGCCGTTCCCGGCGTCGACGACGGCGTCGTACAGGTGGTGGTTGGCGGCGGTGAGTGTGGTCCGCCAGGCCGGGCGGGCGGTGCCGTCGGCGAGCGGGAAGGTGACCCGCGTGGCGGTGGCGGTGCCGGGCGGGTTGTCGGTGCCGACTGAGGCTGCGGCCCGGTCCAGCGCGTCGCCCTTGTCGAGGGCGACCGTCCCGGTGGCGCGGGCCTCCGGGACGAGGCTGCCGGTGACGGTGAGGATACGGCCGGCCTTGTCGACGGCGACCGAGAGGCGGGCGCCGTGGACGGGGACGCCCCGGTCGCTCTGGCCGATGAAGACATGCCGTACGCCGTTGTGCTTGGTGCGGTACGACTTGACGACCTCGAGGGCGCCCAACTCGGCGGCGGAGAGGCCGTAGAGGGCCGCGTGGTCGCGTATGTGGTCCAGCGCGAGGGTACGCGGGTCGGCGGTGCTGGTGGCGGTGAGGGCGTTGCGGCCCTGCGGGGTGAGCCGCTTCGGTGTACCGAACCGGCTCCAGCGGACCGCCGTGCCGTCGAGTTCCTGAGCGGCGCGCAACTGCCCGGCTGTGGGCGCGACGCGCTTGTCACCGCGTACGTCGATGTTGGGGTACGGCAGATCCGGCTGATCCTGGGCCGGTCGCTGCTGCGTCCCGGGATGTTCGGCGGCGGTGGCGACCGAGGACGGTGTGACCGTGACCGCCGGCAGTGCGAGCAGGACCGCTCCGATGAGCAGTGATCGTGCGCGCTTCGATAAGCGTCTGGGTGGCAACATTCCCTCTCCCCCGTACGTTGGCCTTCCTGACTGCGAACCGAGGACACGGTACGTGCGCATGACAAGTCAGCGATAGAGCGCGTGCTGTGCCCGCCCCGTTCAGGCGGCCAACTCCTCCCGGGCCGCGTGCAATCGGAGGCTCGGAGCGAGTGGTGACACGTCCTTCCTGCGGGCGCCGGGGTGGCCGATCTGCCGGCGGCCTCGCCAGGCGAGACAGCAGCGCGGCTGTCAACGGCACATGGCCGAAGCTGCCCTGCACGGCCCCGCAGGCGTCGCGAGCCGGGCAGCCGTTCTGTGAGCGGCTCTAGAGGGAGTCGAGGCCGAGCTCGTGGTTCTTGATCGCCTCGAGGACGGCGCTCACGAAACCGTTCCAGAAGTGGTCGGCGTAGGGGCTGTCGCCGCTCGGCACGCCGGCCGTCGTCCTGCGCTTGGCCGCGCCGGAGAAGTCACCGAACATCGCCTTGCGCAGCGCGGTGGACAGCTCCAGCTGGGCGCCGGCACCGGTGCGGGTGCGATTGACGATGTTGGCCGGGTCGTCGCCGTTGATGGGGTCGGTGGCGCCCGCGAGGACCACGGCCACGTCCCAATCGGCGTTGGTCGTGGGGGAGGTCAGGCCGTACTTCGTGAAGGCCGCCAGCAGGTTGCGCTTGAGCCGCTCGTCCCGACCGCCGATGATGATCTTCTTCGTGGCTGTGTCGTCGAAGCCGTGCAGGGCCACGGCGTACAGGCTGCCGGCGCAGACGGCCAGGGCGGCCGGGTCGTCGCAGTGGGTGGAGGTGACGTGCTGCGCGGCGGAGTTGGCCAGGGCCTCGAACATCCAGTAGTCCCGCTGCGGCTCCCCCGGCACCGCCGCGCTCGCCGGGTCGGTGTTGACGTCGAAGGGCGTGTAACCGGCGATGGCCATGCACAACTCGCTCGTGCCCGCCTCGATCCCGCCGCCGTGCGGCGCGATCACCGCCGTGCTGCTGATGGGGCTGCTCGTGCTGCGGGCATTGTCCGTGACCTGCACCGGCGCGCCGATGCGGAACCGGCGCATCCAGTCGGTGCCCTCCTTGGCCGCGGTACGGGTGTACAACTCGGTGTTGGACCCGTACTGGTCGGCTGCCGCGGCCGGCGTGGCGCCGCTGCCCATCACGGCATTGAGGGTGGGCAGGCCGGCGGCGACGGCGGCGACGGAAGCGAGGACGGTGCGTCTGCTGGTCTTGTTCACGGGGCGATCCTGCGTCACGGCCCGACGTCCCCGTGCGGCGGGTCCATCCCGGCATGAAGGCCCTTTGCCGGGGGCCATCACCAAGGAACTGCTCTCAGGGGCCGCGGCCCTGCTCTCAAGGGCGGCTCGTACCCATGCTCGCCCCACCTCTCGACGGCACTCTGGCCTCTCGCAGTACTCCGGCGGGTGGGTCCAGCCGCGGGTGAGCGACATGGTGTCTCCTGTGACGGCGGTTGAACGTCAGGAGACGGCGGCGGAGCCCGGTGCGTGATCCCGCCCCTGCACCGGGCCCCGTCGGGGTTTCCGTGCCGGTGCTCAGTACACCTGCACCCCGAACGCGTTGAGGGCCTCGGTGACCGGCTGGAAGAAGGTCGTGCTGGGCGGGGTGGCGCAGTTGCCGCTGCCGCCGGAGGTGAGGCCCAGCGCCCGGGTGTCGGCGTAGAGGGGGCCGCCGCTGTCGCCCGGCTCGGCGCAGATGTTGGTGCGGATCATGCCGGTCACCACGCCGTCCGGATAGCGCACACTCCAGTTCACGCCGGTGACCCGGCCGCAGTGGGTGCCGGTGGTGGAGCCGCGGCGGCAGGCGGCCTGGCCGCGCTGGGCGTCGGCGGCGCTGGTGATCTCCTGGTCGCCGACCGTGCCGGGCGGGACGGGTTGGCCAGGGTCGTAGGCCACGCGGCCGTAGTCGTTGCCGGGGTAGCTGGAGCCGGGGGTGGTGGTGCCGATGTGCGTGACAAACCGGTCCGAGTACCAGTCGGAGGTTCCGTTGGTGCAGTGACCGGCGGTGAGGAAGTAGTAGTTTCCGGCGCTGTCCCGGGTGTTGAAGCCCAGCGAGCAGCGGAACGTGCCGTCGGCGCTGCTGCTGTAGACGGCATCCCCTCCGGAGAGGTACCTGGTGAGCTTGCCCGGCAGGCGCTCGACGCGCAGCACGCCGCCGTCGGCGCCCAGGCCCCTCTTGATGGCGTCGATCGCGGCGGCGGACACGGTGCTGTCGGCGGCGAGCAGCACCCTGCCGGTCGTGTCGTCCACGCTCCAGGCGGTGCCGACCACATCGGCGCTCGCGACCGCTTTCTCGACCGCGGCGAGTTGCGCGCTGCTGTACATGGTGGTCGGGCTGGGGTCGCCGGGGCCTGCGTGGGCCGCGGTCCCGGCCAGGGCCGTCGCCGCCAGGACGGTCAGTCCGGACGCGAGTGCGACCAGGCGGGTACGTCGTCTCGCACCGCGGGGCGCCGGGCGTGTGGTCCTCATACGAGCCTCCAGGAAGGGTCGGGCCGCACGCCACGGGACGGGAAACGGCCGCTCGGTGCTCCCTTCCGGACGCTAACCGCGCCCCCAAGCCCCGAGCGACCTGGGCACCGCGTACGGGTGACGGCCCGACAGGCCACCGCGTGCCAGTCACGAGCCCGACCGAGCACCGCGTACCGGTGACGGTCCAGCCAGTGCACCGCGTACCAGTCACGAGCCCGACCGAGCACCACGTACCGGTCAAGGTCCGCCCAGGCCACCACGTACGAGTCACGGGCCCGACCGAGCACCACGTACCGGTCACGGTCCGCCCAGGGCACCGCGTGCCGACGACAGACCGGCCAGGGCACCGGGCGCGGCCTGGCCCACCCCGACCACGCCGTCGCGTGCGGACGACGGATCAGCCAGGGCATCGGGGACGGGTGACTCTCCGGCACGGCATCGGGGACGGGTGGCTCCTCGCCACGGCGCCAGGGACGGGTGATGCCTCCTCGCCGCGGCCCTGCGTGCGGGCGGCGACGCCAGAACGGCCGAGTGCGTGGCGCACACCGTCAGTGGCTCGGTGCCGATCATGACGCAGTGGTGCGCGGTCCCGTTCGTCGCGGAGACGGACAGCCGGATCAAGGGCACGGGCCGACAGACCGCCAGGGGATGAGGCATCAGGGCGGATGGTGACGAGACGTGTCGTCAGTCGCGGCGAACGACCGCGAACCGCCCCCCGTTCAACCGAGGGTCCAATCGACGCTGTCTGTGTACGTCGAGCCGTTGATGGTCGCGGTGACGGTCACGGTGTTCTGCCCCGGCCTCAGTGTGACGTCGGCCCACCGGAAGATGTGGTCGCTGCTGCTCAGGGTCCCCAGGGACGTGCCGTTGAGGGTGGCGGTGACCTTGTCCGCGTTGGAGTAGACCTTCAGTTCGGTGGTGGCCTCGGTTCGCCGGGTCCAGCGGCGGCTGGTGATGTAAAGGGTCGGAGTGCTCGCCCAGTTGGCCTTGTACCAGTAGAAGGCGCCCTTGCGGATCTGCCGGTCGTGGGTGACCAGGCCCTTGTCGTTGATTCCAGGTCGGCTTCCTTCGTTGCGGCCGTCGGAGGCGAAGTCGAACATGGCCCAGACGAACGCGCCCCAGATGTACGGACGGCCGGCGAGCTGCTTCCAGGCCGCTTCGTGGAACAGCGACTGGTATTCCTCGGGGTGCCAGGCTCCACCCGGTTCGGGCTTGGGCGGGTTGAGGGCGTGCTGGGTGGTGTTGGCGCCGGCACCGTACTCCGAGATGGCGATACGGCGGGACGGCGAGTTCACGTGCAGGTTGTCGGCCCATGCACCGAGCTCGCCGTCCTTGGAACCGTAGTACCAGCCGAGGTACTTGTTGAAGCCCGTTGTCCGCGTGTGCAGTCCGGCCTGTGCGCTGTCGGGGTCCTCGCTGCGCACCGCGTAGGTGGAGAGCCGGTCCGGGTCCTCGGCTTCGATGATGCCGGCCAGTGACGCGAGCAGCGTGTTCGTGGCGGTGCCGTTGTAGTCGGTGAGTTCGTTGCCGATGCCCCAGAAGACGATCGACGGGTGGTTGTAGTTCTGCCGGATCAGCTCACGCAGTTGGTTCTGGGTGCTCGCGGTGAAGGCGGTCGAGTCGGTGACGGAGTTGACCAGCGGAATCTCCGCCCACACGACCAGCCCACGTTCGTCAGCGAGTTCGTAGTCCTTCTGGTCGTGTTGGTAGTGGGCCATCCGGATGGTGTTGGCGCCGAGCTCCCGGATGAGGTCGAAGTCCTGTGTGTGGTCGGCGTCGGATATCGCCCAGCCCTTGCCGGCCCGCTCCTGGTGCAGGTTGACGCCGTGCAGACCGAGGTGGCTGCCGTTGAGGTGGAAGCCGGTGTCGGCGTCCACGGCGATGGAGCGAAGGCCCAGGCGTTCGGTCACCACATCCGTGATCCTGTCCGCGCCCGCGGTGACGTCATGGAGCTCAACGCTGGCGTTGTAGAGGTACGGATCTGCCAAGCCGTTCCACAGGCGTGGGCGGTCGATGCTGACGGTCTGTCTGATCTCCGCGCCGGTGGCCGCGGCGACGACCTGCGCGGCGCTCCTGGTCTCCGCGACGACGGTCCCGCCCTTGTCGGCGATGACGCTGCGGACGACCACCGATCTGGTGGTGTTGCCGTCGTTCCACAGCTTCGTCGTCACGGTCACCGTGGCGGACGCCGCGGTCACATTGCTCTGCCGCAGGTAGACGCCGGGACCTGCGTAGTCCTCCATCCGCACATGGAGATCGTCGGTGGCCCACAGGCTCACATTGCGGTAGATGCCGCCCTCGAAGGTGTAGTCCGCGCCCACCGGCGCGATGGCGGTGTCGCGGGCATTGGTCACTCTCACCGCGATCACGTTGTCGCCGCCCGGGACGAGCACGGCGGTGGCGCCGAACCTGAACCGGGAGTATCCACCTTTGTGCTGCCCGAGATAGGTGCCGTTGATCCAGACGTCGGCGACCTGGTTGACCCCGGCGAACTGCAAGTACAGCCTCTTCCCGGCCAGTTCGGACGGCACGGTGTAATGGCGGCGGTACCAGCCCACTCCGCGGTAGTAGTTGTTGCCGCCGTCGGCGCCATCGGCAGCGTTCCAGGTGTGGGGCGTGTTGACCGACGTCCATCCTGAGTCGTCGAACCCGGGCCGCTCCGCACCTGTGACGTCTTCTCTGACGAATCGCCACCCTGCGTTGAGATCGATGCGCACCCGCGGATTCGGCGCTGTGTACGTCGCAGAAGCGGACGCGGCACGGGCAGTCGGAATTCCCGCCAACGAGGCCAGTACTCCTCCAGTTGTCCCGCTCAGCACTTGTCGGCGAGTAGGGAATCCTGCCATTTCAGAACTCACTCCCGTGGAGGTGAAGTAGAAGATCGAAAGCTGAAGCTCGAAGGGGATCACGCGTTGCGATCCCTGCTGTGCGACGTGGATCTCCGCGCGTTGAAGGCGGTAGCGGGTGGACTCGTCGGAGGCGGGCGTGCCGAGCTTGGTGGCTCGGAGCCGGAGGTAGCGGCCGGTGGCCGAGGTGAGGGTGTAAGTCTGGGCGGCTCCGCCCGGGTTGGCCTGGCCGGTGACGGTGCGGACCGTGGTGTACGTACTGGCGCCGTCGGCCCTGGTCTGCAGCGTGAAGTCGACGGTGCCTCCGCCCGGAAGTCGTTCATCCGGGCTCGGTCGGACACACCCGAGCGGGAGGATGAATCGATTCAGTCACCAGCGCTGCAACGGGATTTGGGCTGGTTCAGGGCTCTGAACGGCTGCGGGCAGCGGGCGCGGGGTGGCAGGCCTCCCTGCCACCCCGCCCTTTCTCAGGTCAGTTGATACGGACGATCTTCCAGAGCTGGTCGTCGACGCCGGCGCTGTTCCACTGGACGACGGCCGCCCCGTCGGCGGTGGAGGACTGGGCGACACCTGCGACGAGGGTGCTGTTCACGTTCCGGAGTCGGAAGTAGCCGTTGCCCGCGTCGGTGAGGGTCCACTTCTGGGAGTCGGCGCTGGAGGCGGTGTTCTGGACGATGGCAGCGCCTGCCGTGCCGGAGGAGCCGCGGATGTCGAGGTTGAGGTTGCTGTTGACGTTCTTGATGGTCCAGGCTCCGTTGCCGGCGGACTGGAAGGTGAACAGCTGGCAGCTGCAGGCGGAGTTGCGCCACTGGTTGGCTGCGGTGTCGCTGGTGGTGGATGCGCCGGGGATGTCCAGGTACTTGCCGCTGTTCTTGTTGACGAGGACGTACTGGCCGGTGCCGAGGGGCGGCAGGGCGGTCTGGTCGAGGTCCCAGCGCTGGCAGGCGCAGCCGGTGTCGCTCCACTGGGCGGCGGTGGTGCCTACGGTGGTGGAGGCGTTGGGGATTTCGAGGTACTTGCCGGTCACGCGGTTGGTGATGGTGTAGCCGCCGGCGGGATGGGGAGCTACGGCCCATTCGTGGTCGAGGGTGCCGTTGTCGTCCCATTGCAGGGCCTTGGCGCCGTCGGCGGTGGACTGGTTCTCCACGCCGAGGACCTTGCCGCTGGCGACATTGAAGATCTTGAAGTACCCGGAGGGCTGCCGCGCGAAGCGCCACTGCTGGTCGGTGGCGTTGGTTGTGTTCTGCTGGGTGGCGACGGTGCCGTTGCCGGTGGACCCGCCCGCGATGGTGAGCTTCAGGTCACTGTTCGCGTTGGAGACGGTGTAGGTGGCGCCGTCGGAGACCCCGCCGCCCAGGTCGATGACGCTGTACATGACCGAGTTGACGCCGGTGCTGCGCGCCCGCCCGCCACTGAGCACCATCAGGCTGTGGCCGTCGGCCAGCGGGAGCATACCCCGGCTGTACCCGCCGGCGACGTTGGAGCGCATACGGGTCCAGGCGTTCGCGGCCCCGTTCTCCGTGTTGACGAACAGGTCGTCCTGACTCTCGCCGCTGAGGACGAGGGTGCCGTTCGGGCCACCGGCAGGCAGCCAGGTGATGAAGGGCGCTCCGCTGGGGATGACGCCGTCGGTCGACCGCAGCACCCGGCCGGTGACGGAGCCGAATCCCTCCGGGTCGGAGGAGATCTTGTAGTACACGGAGCACCTGCCCTCAGGAGCGTTGCAGTACTCGTAGCTCATCACGTAGTTGCCGTTCGGCAGCCGGGTGACGACCGGCATCCCGGGCCGGTCCGCGTAGGTGGGCATCGACACGTCGTCCACGACCGGGCCCCAGTTGCGCAGGTCCGTGGAGACCTGGTGCACGACCTCCTGGCCGTGGGCGGTGTCGCGCTGGTCGGAGTAGTAGACGATGAGCCGGTCACCGGACAGCAGGAAATACGGCTCCCAGACGGGGGTGAAGCCGTTGGTGGAGAATGCCGGGCCGCCGGTGGCTATGTTGGTGACGAAGTCCCAGCTCTGGCCGCGGTCGGTGCTGGCGTACAGGTCGATCTTGCTGCCGCCCCACCGGTCGTACGGCACCGAGTCGCCGGCGGCGAGGATGGTTCCGGCGGGGAAGCCACCCATGGCGCGGGGCAGTTCGAACAGCTCGGGCTCCCAACGCATGCCCCAGCCGTTCTGGGTGTCGGCCACCTCGGAGATCTTCGTCCAGGAGGCGCCGTTGTCGGTGCTGCGGTAGATCGGGAAGACCGGCATGTCCTCGCGGTACTGCTCGAACGTGGCGAGCAGGGTGCCGTTGGCCGAGCCGTTGTGCTGCAGACGCATCGCGCGCGGATAGAACGTCCCGGGCGAGAGCGCGTTCGACGGCGGGGTGTACAGGGTCTGGGCGGGGCGCGAGATGGCGTCTGCCCTGCCCGCGGCCGGCACGACCAGCGTCGCCGCCGCGACGATCAGGGCGAGCAGCAGGAACAGGAGGGCGGTGGGACGCGGAGCGGCGCCGGGTCTGGCGCCTGTCTGCGCAGGAGACATTGTGCGGCTCCGATAACGGGGAAGGGGGAGTGTTTCGGTGCCCGCCGCTCGCCGGACCGGTCGGGCCGGGGAGCGGCGGAGTCCAGTGGGCGTGCGTGCGTCGGTCGGGCCCGGAGGGGCTGGTGACGTTCGCCGTGCGGCCCGGCCGGATCCCTCAGGGGGGACGGCCGGTGGGTGACAGGCGGGCTGTGCCCCAGTTGTGCGGGCGTATGGTCGGGGCGGTTTGGGCTGGCGCTCAGGGGGTGCGGAGCAGCGGCCGGCCTCGGCGGGACGGCGGGGGCGCGGTCGAGCCGCGGACGACGAGCTCGACAGGGGGTTCGTCCGCCTGCGGCAGCTCGGTGTCGGGCTTCTCGATGGCGTGCACGAGAAGCCGGATTCCTTCCCGTGCGGCAGCGTCGAAAGGCTGGCGCACGGTGGTCAGTGGGGGCGAGACGTAGGCGAAGACCGGGTTGCCGTCGAACCCGACGACACTGATGTCCTCCGGCACGCGCCGCCCGGCTTCCCGTAGGGCATGGATCAGGCCGATGGCCATCTCGTCGCCCGCGGCGAACACCGCGGTCACGGAGCCGTCCGAGGCCAGCGCGCGACCCGCCGCGTACCCGGAGGCGGCCGACCAGTCACCGTTGAGCAGCGGCGGTTCGTGTGCGCTTCGTGCGGCAAGTGCCGCCTGCCATCCCTCGATGCGGTCCTTGGTGGCGTACCACTGCCGCGGGCCGGCGAGGTGATGGACGGTCTCGTGTCCCAGGTCCAGCAGGTGTTCGGTGGCCGCCCGCGCAAGTTCATGGGCGCCCACGCTCACGGTCAGCGTCCGGGTGGCGGTGAAGGAGGGGGGCGCCCCGAGGAAGAGGACCGGCACGTCGACGCGGAGGGGGACTTCTCCCTTCACGATGGGTTCGGAGACGACGACGCCGTCCACGCCCTGTTCGAGGAGTGACTCCACGGCGCCTGCGATGCCTTCCGGGTCGCCGTCCGGTGTGTTGATCACGCGGAGCGCGTAACCGGCGTCCCGTGCGGCCTGTTCGATGTACACGAGCAGGGAGGCGGTTCCATACCCCGCGGTTCCCAGAGCGACGACGCCGAGGGAACGGTTGCGTCCGGAGGCCAGTGCCCTGGCCGCGTGGTTCAGCCGGTAGCCGAGTTCCTCGGCGGCCGTGAGGACACGCTGACGGGCCTCGTCCGAGACGTACGGCTCATTGTTGAGAACCCGGGAGACCGTCTTGCGCGACACCCCGGCCAGCTGTGCGACGTCCGCACTGCGCGGCACAGGCGAGGCCACGCCGCGCCCCACTCCTGGTGTCATGAAGGCTCCCCATGGCTGGTGTTCCTGCATCGAACGTGGTCAGCGATATGACCGCGCGGTCTGACCGCGCGGTCATGTCTACGCAGCAGTCGGGCGTGCGTCAAGAGTTCTCACAGCTCCGCTTCACACCGGGACCATGCGGCGAGGGTCGCCACGACGACCTCGCAAGACGAGCCCCTGGCGTGTATCGACGCAGGTGAGACACCCAATGGCCAGGCGCTTCGGCTTGCCCGGACAGCCCGGCGAGCAGAGTCCGAATGCGAGGTGAGCACCTCTGCCCGAGTCCGCTTCGTGCAGGTCGCCAAACGCAGAGCCTTGACAGCGGCCGCGCGAAACGTTCACTCTTCCTGGCGTCGGCCGATCGTGTTTGTGCGATCGCGTTTGATTATGGTCGCTTCACGGCCACTTCCCCGCCACATCCCTTCGGGCCGACGTGCCAAGCCTGGGTACGGCCGCCCTGTCAGGAGCCGAAATGCACCTCTCCTCCCTCGGCCAGTCCATGCCTGGTACCAGTCGCCGCACTCTGCTGCGTGGCGTGGGCGGCGCCGCTGTTCTTGGCGCCGGTGTCCCGCTGCTGAGTGCGTGCGGTGGCGGTGGTTCGGCGAGTGATCCGAAGACGGTCACGGTCGGTTCGAACGCGTCGGACGCGGTGCCGAAGAAGGCGTTCGCCGATATCTACGCGGCGTTCAAGAAGGAGTCCGGGCTCACGGTCGACGTGAACACCAAGGACCACAACACCTTCCAGGAGCAGATCAACTCCTACCTGCAGGGCACGCCGGACGACGTGTTCAACTGGTTCGCCGGTTACCGGATGCAGTTCTTCGCGGCCAAGGGGCTGGCCACGCCGCTGGATGACGTGTGGAAGTCCATCGGGGGCAACTTCCCCGACGCGATGCACAAGCTCTCCAAGGGCGAGGACGGCAAGTACTACTTCGTGCCGCTGTACACGTACCCGTGGGCGCTGTTCTACCGCAAGAGCGTGTTCAAGGAGAAGGGCTACGAAGTGCCCACGAAGTGGGACGACTTCGTGGCGCTGTGCAAGCAGATGAAGAAGGACGGCCTGGTGCCGATCGCCTTCGGTGACAAGGACGCCTGGCCGGCGCTGGGCACGTTCGACCAGATCAACTTCCGTGCCAACGGCTACGACTTCCATGTGGAGCTGATGGCGGGCAAGGCCGCCTGGACCGATGCCAAGGTGCGCAAGGCCTTCGACCTGTGGGCGCAGATCCTGCCCTTCCACCAGGAGGGCGCCACGGGCCGTACCTGGCAGGACGCCGCCCAGACGCTGGCGTCGAAGAAGGCCGGCATGTATCTGCTCGGCACCTTTGTGGGTCAGCAGTTCACCGACGAGGCCGACCGTGAGGACCTGGACTTCTTCGCCTTCCCGGAGATCGACCCGGCCTACGGGCAGGACACCGTGGAGGCGCCCACGGACGGGTTCATGCTCTCCAAGGCCCCGAAGAACAAGGCCGGTGCGGTCAAGCTGCTGCAGTACCTGGGCTCGCCGGCGGCGGAGGAGATCTACCTCAAGTCCGACCCGAACGTGGTGGCGGCCTCCACCAAGGCCGACACCTCCTCCTACAGCCCGCTGCAGAAGAAGGCCTACGAGATGATCTCCGGGGCGAAGTCCCTGACGCAGTTCATGGACCGTGACAGCCGGCCGGACTTCACCTCCACGGTGATGCAGCCGGCGCTGCAGAAGTTCATCCGTGACCCCAAGCAGATCGACAGCCTGCTGTCGTCGATCGAGCGCCAGAAGAAGACGATCTTCGCGTCGGGCTGATCGAGATGACGACTGACATCACCAAGGAGACCCCCGAGGCGGCCGCTGTGCCGCCTTCGGGCGCTGCCCAGCCCAAGAAGGTGCCCCGCGGGCACCGCCGTCTGCTGACCCGCCGTGACCGGCTCACCCTCGGCCTGATGGCCGGGCTGCCGACGATCCTGCACATCGCCCTGGTCTGGGTCACCGCGCTGGCGTCGATCGCGCTGGCCTTCACCACCTGGGACGGCATCGGCTTCGACTCGATCAAGTGGGTCGGGCTGGACAACTTCCGCGAGCTGTTCACCAACAACCCGCAGTTCTGGCCGGCCGTCGAGCACAACGTCGTCTGGTTCGTCGTGCTGATCCTGATCCCGACCCCGCTGGGGCTGTTCCTGGCCGTGCAGCTGGACAAGAAGATCCGCTTCAGCCGCGTCTACCAGACCGCGTTCTTCCTGCCCGTCGTGCTGTCGATGGCCGTCATCGGCTTCGTCTGGCAGCTGGTCTACAACCCCGACACCGGCCTGATCAACAGCGTCATCGGCGCCAACGAGCCCGGCAAGTACATCGACTGGATCGGCGACCCCGACCTCAACCTGTGGGCGATCCTCGTCGCCGCGTCCTGGCGCCACGCCGGCTACATGATGATCCTCTACCTGGCCGGCCTCAAGGGCGTCGACCCCGCCCTGCGCGAGGCCTCCGCCCTGGACGGCGCCGGCGAGTGGCAGACGTTCAAGAACGTCATCTTCCCCACCCTGCGCCCCACCAACACCATCGTCCTGGTCGTCACCATCATCGAGGCCCTGCGCGCCTTCGACCTCGTCTTCGTCTTCAACAAGGGCGCCGAAGGCACCGAACTGCTCTCCATCCTGGTCACCAACAACATCATCGGCGAGTCCAGCCGCATCGGATACGGCTCGGCCATCGCCGTCGTCCTGCTGCTGATCTCCCTGATCGTGATCATCCCCTACCTGGTGGCCACCTTCCGCAAGGAGCGGCGCGCATGAGCACCACCACCGCCCCCCTCAATGCGTCCAAGCAGCGCACCCCGATCCGCCCGGCCAGGATCCTGCTGCACCTCTTCCTCGCCTCGATGGCACTGGCCTGGCTCGCCCCGCTGCTGTGGGCCGTCTACGCCGCCCTGCGCCCCTACGCCGAAACGAGTGAGAAGGGCTACGTGTCCTGGCCCGACACGCTGACGTTCGACAACTTCACGAACGCCTTCCAGCAGTCGGACATGACGCACTACTTCGGCAACACCATGCTCATCGCCGTCCCGGCCGTACTGGTGACCCTCTTCCTGTCCTCGATGGTCGCCTTCTACGTCAGCCGCTTCGACTTCCGCATCAACCTGTTCCTGCTGCTCGTCTTCACCGCCGGCAACCTCCTCCCGCAGCAGGTCATCATCACCCCCCTCTACCGGCTCTACCTCCTGATCGACCTGCCCGGCATCACCATGAGCGGCAAGCTCTACGACTCCGCCCTCGGCCTGGTCCTCATCCACGTCGCCTTCCAGTCCGGGTTCTGCGCCTTCGTACTCAGCAACTACATGAAGATGCTCCCCCACGAACTCACCGAAGCCGCACTCGTCGACGGCGCCTCCGTATGGCGGCTGTACTGGCAGATCACCCTCCCCCTGTGCAAACCGGCGATGGCCGCCCTCGGCACCCTGCTGTCCATCTGGATCTACAACGACTTCTTCTGGGCCCTCGTACTGATCTCCACCGGCGAGAACATGCCGATCACCTCGGCACTGAACAACCTCTCCGGGCAGTACTTCACCGACCCCAACCTCATCGCCGCCGGCGCCCTCATCACCGCCGTCCCGGTCCTGGTCGTGTACTTCCTCCTCCAGCGCCAGTTCGTCAGCGGCCTCACCCTCGGCGCCAACAAGGGCTGACGTCCCGTCATTCACCTGATTCCTGCTACCTCCCGGAGCACCACCAGTGAGCACTGAACGCCGCCTTCGCCTGCCCGGCATCGCCTACGGCGGCGACTACAACCCCGAGCAGTGGCCCGAGGAAGTCTGGGCCGAGGACATGCGCCTGATGCGCGAGGCCGGGGTGACCATGGTCAGCGTCGGCATCTTTGCGTGGGCGCTGCTGGAACCCGCAGAGGGTGAGTACGACTTCGCCCGCATGGACCGGTTGCTGGACCTGCTGCACGAGAACGGCATCGCCGCCGACCTGGCCACCCCGACCGCCGCGCCGCCCGCCTGGTTCTTCCGGGCTCACCCGGAGGCCCTGCCCGTCGACCGCGACGGCCGTACGCTCTCGTACGGCAGCCGCCAGACGTTCTGCCCGTCCAGCCCGGCCTATCGCACCGCCGCCCTGCGCATCACGCGCGCCTTGGCCGAGCGCTACGCCGACCACCCTGCCGTCGCCATGTGGCACATCCACAACGAATACGGCTGCCACAACGCGGCCTGCTACTGCGACGTCAGTGCCGTCGCCTTCCGCACCTGGCTGCGCCATCGCTACACCGACGACCTGAACGCCCTCAACCACGCCTGGGGCACCACCTTCTGGAGCCAGTGGTACTACGACTGGGACGAGATCCTCCCGCCCCGAGCCACCGGCGCCGACCCCAATCCGGCCCATCTGCTGGACTGGCGCCGCTTCTGCTCCGACGAACTGCTGTCGCTGTACACGGCGGAACGCGACCTCCTGCGTGAGCTGTCCCCGTCGACCCCCGCCACCACCAACTTCATGGTGAACTTCAGCATCGACGCACTGGACTACTGGCGCTGGGCACCCGAGTTGGACATCGTCTCCAACGACCACTACCTGCGCTCCACCGACCCGGAGTCGGAGATCGACGTCGCGCTCTGCGGCGACCTGGTGCGTTCCCTGGCCGGCGGGCCATGGCTGCTGATGGAGCACTCCACCGGAGCCGTCAACTGGCAGCCCGTCAACCGCGCCAAGGGGCCTGGCGAGATGCGCCGCAACGCCCTCGCCCACGTCGCACACGGCGCAGACGGCATCGCCTTCTTCCAGTGGCGTGCTGCCAAGGCGGGCGCCGAACAGTGGCACTCGGCGATGCTTCCGCATGCCGGTACCGACAGCACGGTCTGGCGGGACGTCGTACAACTCGGCGCGGATCTCAAGGCCCTGGCCGAAGTACGGGGAAGCACTCCGACCGCCCAGGTCGCGGTGGTGTGGGACTGGAACGCCCGCTGGGCCCTGGAACAGCCTTCCCAGCCCAGCGGCGAGCTGCGCTTCCAGGACCTCGTACGGGACTGGTACCGGCCGCTGTGGCAAGCCGGCGTGGCCGTGGACTTCGTACGCCCCGACGACGACCTGTCCTCGTACCGCCTGGTGCTGGCACCCAGCCTCTATCTGGTCGGCGATACGGCCGCGGCCAACCTCACGCGCTTCGCCGAGCGCGGCGGCACGTTGGCGGTCGGCTTTCACAGCGGCGCGGTCGACGAGAACTGCCATGTCCGGCTCGGCGGCTACCCGGGTGCCTTCCGGGACGTCCTCGGCGTGCGCACCGACGAACTCTTCCCCCTGTTGCCCGGCGAGACGCTCCACCTCACCGGGGCGGTCCCCGCGGGTGCCACCGCCGCCCTGTGGTCCGAGCGCGTCCGGCTCACGGGCGCGGAAGCGGTCGCCTCCTACGGCGACGGGCCGCTGAAGGGCGTACCGGCCGTCACCCGGCACTCCCCCGGCGACGGAACCGCCTGGTATGTCGCTACTCGCCCCGACCCCGCGACCGTCGCCGCGCTGCTGGCCCGAATCTGCGACGAGGCCGGCGTGCAGCCGGTCCTTGCCACCCCGGTGCGCGGCATCGAAGCCGTCCGACGCAGTGGCACTGATGCCGACTACCTGTTCCTGATCGACCACAGCAAAAGCGGCGCCCAAGTCCCCGCCGAGGGCGTCGAACTCCTCACCGGCCAGGCCGTCAGCGGATCGGTCGCCGTTCCCGCAGGGGGTGTCGCGGTCGTGCGCGAGGAGCACTGACAGGTGACCGGGGTCAAAGGGCCCGCTCGTAACGCCGGGGGCGCGCTCGGCTACCTCGGCCAGAAGGCACTGACCGACACGGCGGCCTGCGCCCCCCACGGTCAGCTGCCGCGGAACGCCGCATCCGCATCGGCCCCGAAACGTGATCCACCGCCTACTTACAGACATCCCAACCAGTCGGTATGGTGCGCCGCTGAACCATTTCTCCCCGTTCCCCTCCACGGGTCCGAGCCGTAGTGGAAGGCCAGGCGATGACATACCCCGACGAGAACCGGTATCCGCGATCAGCGTCACCGGGGTGGCACCTGCCGCACACCGATCCCCGGTCGTACGGGTACGACGCCCCTCGGTACGACCCGTACGGGCAGGCCGCCCGGTACGAGCCGTACGGGCAGGGCCCTTGGGACGAGCCGTACGCGCACGAGACGCATCGGCACAGCGCCGACCTCACCGCGCTCCGCTCGGCCTACCGCCTGCTCCGCCGGACCTCCACGCTCACCGCGCTCGGCTCCTTCGTGGTGTATGTCGTGCTGTCCTGCGGGGCCCCTGGCCTGATGGGGTCCAAGATCGCCGGCGAGCTGAGCCTGGGCATGGCCCTGGGGGTCCTCCAGCTCGTCGTCACCTTCGCCGCGGTCTTCTGGTACGGGCGCAGCGCACAACGCTCGGTGGATCCGTTGGCCCGCGCCGTCAGGGAGCAGGCGGTCGCCGCCGGCAGAAACGCCGGGGTGGCGAGATGAACGACTTCAGCTCCGGGACACAGGCCACCGTCCTTCTCCTGTTCACCGTCCTGGTCACTCTCACGCTGCTCATGTGCGTGATGGCGGGACCGGACCGTGACGACCTGACGAACTTCTACACCGGCTACCGCTCGCTCACCCCGTTCAAGAACGCCCTGGCCATCGCGGGCGACTACATCTCCGCGGCCACGGTGCTGAGCACCACCGGCATCGTCGCGCTCACCGGGTACGACGGCTATGTCCTCGCGGTCAGCACCGCCTTGTCCCTGGTGCTACTGATGTTCCTGCTGGCCGAACCCCTGCGCAACGCCGGCCAGTTCACCATGGGCGACGTCCTGGCCCGCAACATGCCCGGGCGGGCCGTGCGGGTCGCCGCCTGCGTGGTGACGCTTTCGGCGACCGTGCCCTTTCTGATCGTCCAGCTCTCCGGGGCCGGGTCGTTGCTCACCTTCATCCTGGACCTCCCGCACGTGGCGGGCGCCAGGACGGGCAGCATCATCATGGTCGGCAGCCTGATGATCATTTACGCGGCGCTCGGCGGTATGCGAGGCACCGCGCTCGTTCAGATGGTGAAGATCGTGTTCCTGCTCGCCACCAGCGCTGTCGTGGCCGTCCTGGTGCTGAACCGCTTCGACTGGAGCTTCGGCGACGTACTCAGGGCTGCCCAGCGGGGCAGCGGCGCGGGCCCTGCCTTCCTCCAGCAGGGCCTTCAGCTGGGCACCTCGGCCGGCGAGCGGCTGGACTTCATCGGGTTCCAGATCACTGTGGTGCTCGGCGTGGCCTGCCTGCCCCACATCACGATGCGTCTGTTCTCCGCCCAGGACGTGCCGGCCGTGCGTCGCTCCATGTCGTGGGCGGTCGGCACGGTCACCACGTTCTGCCTGCTCGTGATCATCATGGGTACGGGCGCGGCGGCGCTGGTGGGCTCGCAGTCCATCATCGCGGCCGACCCACACGGCAGGACGTCGGTGCTCATGCTGTCGCAGGTGCTCGGCGGGGCAGCCGGCTCGACGGGCACGACGATTCTCTACTCGGCCGTGGCGGGCATGGTGTTCATCACCCTGCTGTCGTCGGTCGCGGGGATGACCCTGGCCGCGGCCTCGTCGCTCGCCCACGACCTGTTCGCCCATGTGGCACGGCGGGGGCAGGCGGAGCCGCGTACGGAGATGACGGTGGCGGTGTGGACGAGCGTGGTCGTGGGAACCGTTGCCATCGGGCTCGCCACCCTCGTCCAGAACTGGGATGTCGGCGTGCTGACCACTCTGGCCATCTGCATCGGGGCATCGGCGGTGGCACCCGCGCTCACCTACTCCCTGTTCTGGCGGGGATTCACCCGCACCGGCCTGCTCGCCACGCTCTACGGCGGCGCGGCCTGCGCGCTGGTGCTGATGGTCTTCTCCCAAGCCGTTTCGGGCACGCCGTCCGCCGTCTTCCCGGACGCCGACTTCGCGCTGTTCCCGATGCAGTCCACCGGACTGGTCTCCGTCCCGTTCGGCTACCTGGCGGGCTGGCTGGGCAGCCGTCTGGACCGCCGGCGCCGCACCGCAGAGAGCGTCGAGAACCGGCGGCTGTACGAGGAGAGCGAGGCCCGGCTGCTCGCCGCAGCCGAGTGACCACGGCGGAGCGGGCGGGCTACGAGAGCGGCCTCGGGGCCGCCGCCGTAGTCCGCCCGGCGGCCCAAGTCCCGTCGCACAACGGCGCCGCAGGCAGCCCGTCAGGTCAGGCTGGACGGCACGATCCATCCCGTAACGGCGCCTCGTGATGATGGTCAGGTGAGCATGCCGGCCAGTGGTTGTTCGGTCCACACGGTCTTGCCCTCGCGGGTGTATCGGGTGCCCCAGCGTTCGGTCATCTGGGCCACCAGGAACAGGCCGCGTCCGCCCTCGTCGGTGGTACGGGCGTGGCGTAGGTGGGGTGAGGTGTGGCTGCTGTCGCTGACCTCGCACACCAGGCACCGTTCGCGGATCAGCCGCAGGGTCGCGGGGCCGCTGGCGTAGCGGTAGACGTTGGTGACCAGTTCGCTGGCGATCAACTCGGTGCTGAACGCCAAGTGCTCCAGCCCCCATTCGGTCAGCTTGGCGGCGGCCAGGGCCCGGGCCCGGGCGGCGCTGGCAGGCTCCAGTGGCAGACGCCAGGAGGCGACGTTGTCCGGTGGCAGCATGCGCGTGCGGGCGATCAGCAGAGCGACGTCGTCGCTGGGGCGCGAGGGGACGAGCGAGTCGACCACCGCTTGGCATGTCCGTTCCAGCGCGTCGCCGGGGCGGGTGAGGGCCGCGCGCAGCTTGGCCAGGCCGGCGTCGGCATCGAGGTGGCCTTCGCCGATGAGCCCGTTGGTGTACAGGCACAGCAGGCTTCCCTCGGCCAGTTCGACGTCCCGTGCCTCGAACGGCAGGCCGCCCAGGCCGAGCGGTGGGCCGGCGGGCAGGTCCAGCAGGGCCGCCTGTCCGTCCGGAGCGGTCACCACAGGCGGCGGGTGACCGGCGCGAGCCAGGGAGCACCGCCCGGAGACCGGGTCGTACACGGCGTACAGGCAGGTGGCACCGATGACCTGCTCGCCCACGGGCCGTTCGCCGACCGCTTCCTGTTCGGCCGCCAGGAGGTTGACCAGGTCGTCCAGGCGGGAGAGGACCTCGTCCGGTTCCAGGTCGAGGCTGGCGAGCGTGTGTACGGCGGTACGCAGCCGGCCCATGGTGGCGGCAGCGTGGATGCCGCGTCCCACCACGTCGCCGACGACGAGGGCGACCCGGGCCCCGGACAGGGGGATGACGTCGAACCAGTCGCCGCCCAGGCCCGGGGCCGCGCTGGCCGGCAGGTACCGCAGGGCCACCTCGACGGCCGACTGGTCCGGAACCGCCCGGAGCAGAAGGCTGCTCTGCAGGGTGAACGCCGTCTGCTGCTGCTGGGTGAAGCGCCGGGCGTTGTCGATGGCGACGGCGGCGCGCGAGGCGAGTTCCTGGGCGAGGGTGAGATCGTCCGCCTCGAAGGGATCAGGGCGGCGCGAACGCCACAGGGTCATCACTCCCAGCACCTGGCCACGTGCGGCGACTGGGACCACGATCAACGAGTGGGCGCCCAGGTCCGGGGCTCGGGCTCCCTGGCGGCCTTCCGTCGAGAACCAGTCGGGCGGGAGCACCGGTTCCAGGACGGGCCGTCCTTCGGCCAGGCATCTGGCCTGGGGTGTGCCCGGCGCGAACTCCACCGGCTCGCCCGCGGGGTGGGGCGGGCCGGCCTGCTGGGCACCGACGCCGCTGGCCCCCAGGCGTACCACCGGCCCTGCCAGGGGCCGCGCCAGTTCCTCACCGCGCGTCACGGGCTGCAGCAGGTCCACTGACGCATGGTCGGCGAGGTGAGGCACCATCACCTCGGCGAGTTCCCGGGCCGTCTCCGCCACGTCGAGGGTGGTGCCGATACGGCCGCCGGCCTCGTCGAGGAGCGCGAGCCGACGCTGGGCGCGATGGCGTTCGGTGATGTCCTCGATCATCTCGGCCACGCCCAGGATGCGGCCGGAGGGATCCTCCATCGGGAAGGAGGAGACCATCGCGACCCGCTCGCGTGCCGGATCCTGCTCCAGGCGGACGAACTGCTCGGAGTAGACCGACGGCCTTCGGGTGTCCATCACCTGGCGCACCCGGTCCACGGCCCTGCGTGCGTCGTCGGGGAGGAGGAAACAGCCGGTGGGCAGCCCTCGAAAGTCCGCTGCCGGGATGCCGCTGAAGCGTTCGATGGCCCGGTTGACCCGGAGAAGCCTCAGGTCGGGGCCGTGGACGACCAGGCCGATCGGGCACCGGCGGTACAACCCGTCGAGAACCGCGCGGTCCCTTTGCCACTCCAGGACGTCAGCCGCGGGTGCCCCGGCAAGGAACCACTCACGGACCTGGCCGTCGCGCGAGAACGGATGGGCCCTGAGCCCCATCTCCACGAGCCGCCCGTCACGGTGCCGCACGTGGAGCACCCCGAACCAGCCGCCGGCTTTCCTGCAGCTCGCCACGGCCTCTCTGGCAGTCGGCAGATCGCCAGGATCGACAAGGACGTCGAATGCGGGCCGACCGATCACCGCTGTGTCCGGATAGCCGAGCAGTTCCTCGGCCCGCCGGTTCCATCCGACCACGGCGCCCCGGTCGTCGAGCACCGCCAAGGCGGCGATGTGCAGGGCGAACGGATCGTCGTGGCTTTCGCTGAGCTCCGTCATCCGCTTCTCCACCGCCGGACACCACCTTGTCCTCGGTCGCCAATGCTCCTTGTCGGTGGCTGGGCGCTTTTGAATGCGCGTCGACCTACTGATCCCATATAAGCCTATTGAACCCGGTAAGGCCGCGAGCTCGCCCACCGCGTGGCGTCCCGATGTGCCCGGGCCCTGCGGCCCGAGCGGGGGCGGTCCCCAGGGTCAGGGCATCGACCGGGACCGCCCCCGCCGGCTCACTCGGCGAGCGGGCCGAACTCCTCTCGGGTGTCCACCGGCTTGCCGAACAGCTGCCACCGCTCGCCCTTGAACCGCATCAGCTGCATCGTCTCGATCGGGAATGCGTCGTCGGGCCCGGTGGCGAGGGTGACCCCGGGCAGCAGCATGTCCACCTTCACGTCGTTCAGGTTGCGCACCGCGTCCCGCAGCCCCTCCCTGGTCGGACACTTCATCGCGTCCAGTGCCTTGTGCAGGCTGGAGGCGGCGGCCCAGCCGTAGGCGTTGAACTGGTTGGCCGGGTCCGAGTCGGGCGCGTGCTTGTGCAGCGCGTCCGTGTACGCCTTCATCTCCGGGTCGTCGGCCCACTGCGGGTCGGCGGGGTCCTTGAAGTAGGTCGCCGAGACCACGCCCTGGACGTTCTTGAACCCGACGGGCTGGAGCACGGCCGCGGAGGAGGACACGTTGTTCACGATGTGCAGCGGGTTCCACTTGGGGTTCTTGGCGTCGGCGGCGAGGGCCTGGCTGCCGAACTTGGGCGTGGTGATGTTGAGCAGCACGTCCGCCTTGGAGCGGGCGAGGCTCGTCATCTGCGCCGAGACGGAGGGATCGGTGACCTCGTAGCTCTCCTCGGCGACCACCTTGACGCCGCTGCCGGCGACGGCCTGCTTGAAGCCGCCGAGCAGGTCCTTGCCGAAGTCGTCGTTCTGGAAGAGGACGGCGACCTTGGCCTTGGGCTTGTCGTCCTTGAGGTACTTGGCGTACACCCGCGCCTCGGACACGTAGTTGGGCTGCCAGCCGATGGTCCAGGGGTGCTTGTCGTCCGTACCCCAGACGGAGGCGCCCGTGGCGACGAAGGGCTGCGGCACCTTCTGCTTGTCGAGGTAGTCCCAGACGGCTGCCGTGGACGGGGTGCCAAGGCTCTGGAACACGGCGAAGACCTTCTCCCGCTCGACCAGTCTGCGCGCCTCCTCGACCGCCTTGGGCGGCTGGTAGCCGTCGTCGCGGACGATGAACTCCACCTTGCGGCCGTCTATGCCGCCCTTGTCGTTGACGTGGTCGAAGTAGGCGGCCACTCCCTTGCTGATCGTGCCGTAGGCGGAGGCGGGTCCCGACAGCGGGTAGATCCCGCCCAGCTTGATGCTCTTGTCGGTGATGCCGGTGGTCTGCTGGCCCTTGCACGCGCCATCGACGGCGGTGTCCTGGGAGTCCTGCCCTCGCTGGCTGCTGCAGGCGGTCGCGGTGAGCAGAGCTGCGGTGGCGGCAGCGGCCGCCCGCAGCGCGGTGGTCTTGCGCATGTGGTTCATTCCTTTTCCGTGCGGGGCGGTGCGCCCACGGGTTCGGCATCGGCAACTGCGGGGTCCGCGGGGGTATCCGTCGCGGTGGGTTCGGATGCGGCCGGTGAATCCGGCTGCGCATCGGGCGCGGAATCGGCCGGGAGGTTCGGCTCCGTACTCGCCGCGGAATCGGCCAGGGCGTTCGGCACCGTGCTCGGCGCGGAATCGGCCAAGGCGTTCGGCTCCGTACTCGCCGCGGAATCAGCCGGGGCGTTCGGCTCCGTGCTCGCCGCGGAATCAGCCGGGGCGTTCGGCTCCGTGCTCGCCGCGGAATCAGCCGGGGCGTTCGGCTCCGTGCTCGGCGCGGAGTCGGCCTCGGGCGTCCGGTCGGGGGTGGCTGGGGGGCGGGGCAGGTGGCGGGTGACGGTGGCCCGGAGACGGCCCGGCAGGCCGGCCAGTCCCGTCGGGGCCACGAACATCACCGTGATGATCAGCAGGCCGAACACCACTCCCGGTGCCGCCTCGCTGACGTCCTGGGACACGCTCGGCACGTACATCACGAACGCCGCCCCGAGCAGGGGCCCGTACAGCGAGCCGAGCCCCCCGACCACCAGGCCGGCCAGCAGCGTGATGGAGACGACGAAGCTGAAGGAGTCGGGCGAGACGAAGCCGATCACCCAGGTGTACAGACACCCGGCGACACCCGCGAACATCGCGCTCCACGCGAAGGCGAGCGTCTTGTGCAGGGACAGCCGTACGCCCATCACCTCGGCGGCGCTCTCGTTGTCCCGCACGGCGAGCAGGGCCCGGCCGACCCGGGACCGCAGCAGGTTGCGGGCGAGCAGCAGGGCCACCGCGGTGACGGCGAGGACGACGAGGTACATCCACTGGTCCTCGGCCAGCCCGCTCCACGCGGGCGGCTGCGGCTTGTCCACGGTCAGGCCCATGGAGCCGCCCGTCACCGGTTCGAGCCGCTTGAGCAGGGGCGGCAGGAACACCGCGAACGCGAGGGTGACCAGGGCCAGGTACAGGCCGCGCAGCCGCAGCGCGGGCACTCCGAAGCCGAGGCCCAGCAGGAAGCATCCGGCGGCCGCGGCCGGCAGCGTGGCCAGGTGGCCGGTGTCGTACCGGTCGAGCATGACCGCCGCCGTGTAGGCGCCCGCCGCGAAGAACGCGCCGTGCCCGAGCGAGATCTGCCCGCCGAAGCCGACCAGCAGGTTCAGTCCCGCCAGCGCCACGGCGTACAGGAGCACCATGGTCAGCTGGAAGACCTGGAAGGGGGCGAAGTAGAACGGTGCGCCGACGGCGAGGGCCGCCGCGAGCAGGACGGTGAGCGCGGCGCGCAGGCGCCGGGCGCGGTCCGTGCCGAGTGTGGCGATGATCGTGCTCATGCGCGTTCCACCGCCGCTCGTCCGAACAGGCCCTGGGGCCGTACCAGCAGCACCGCCAGGATGATCACCAGGGGGACGCCCACCTTCAGATCGGCGCCGACGACATCGACGTAGGCCCCGGTCAGCGTCTCGGCGACGCCCACGAACAGGCCTCCGACGACCGCGCCGACCGGGCTGTCGAAGCCTCCGAGGGTGGCCGCGGCGAAGGCGTAGATCAGCACCCCGCCCATCATGTTGGGCTCCAGGAACAGCAGCGGGGCGACGAGTACGCCGGACACGGCGCCGACGGTCGCGGCCAGCCCCCAGCCCAGCATCAGGACCCGGCCCACCCGGATGCCCGACAGCCGGGCGGAGGCCGGGTTGCAGGAGACCGCCCGCATCACCAGGCCGATGGAGGTGTGCTGGAACAGCAGATACAGCAGGCCCATCACGACGGCCACCACGCCGATGATCCCGAGCGTCGACCAGTCCACGCGCACCCCGGCCAGGTCGAGCCCGCCGTCGGGGAACGGCTGCGGGAAGTCCTTCACGGTGAACGACCAGATCAGGCCGGCCAGCGCGTTGACGAAGATGAACAGGCCGACCGTGACGATGACGACCGTCAGCTCGGGTGCGCCCTGCACGGGACGGATGACGATCCGCTCGACCAGCATGCCGCCGGCGAAGGACACCGCGAGGGTGACCGGCAGCGCCAGCCAGAACGGCATCCCGGACGCCACCAGCTGCCAGGCGACGTAGGTGGAGAGCATGGCCAGCTCGCCCTGTGCGAAGTTGACGATCCCGGTGAACCGGTGAATCAGCACCAGGGCCAGCGCCAGGCTGGCGTACACGGCGCCGGAGCCCAGTCCTTCCACCAGTTGCTGGAGAAGCTCGGTCACGGCGCTCACCCGGCCTTCCGGGCGCTGACGGAGACACCGAGGTAGACCTCGGCGACCTGTCCGTCCTCCCGGATCTGCTGAGCCGGTCCGGACAGCACCAGGCGGCCGGCCTCCAGTACGTGCGCCCGGTGCGCGATGTCCAGCGCGAGCTGGGCGTTCTGCTCGACGACGACCACGGTGGTGCGTTCCTCCTCGTTGACGGCACGGACGATCTCGAACAGTTCACGGGTGACGAGCGGGGCGAGCCCGAGCGACGGCTCGTCCAGAAGCAGCAGCGAGGGCCGCAGCATCAGCGCCCTGCCGATGGCGAGCATCTGCTGCTCCCCGCCGCTGAGGCTGCCGGCGGCCTGACGGGAGCGCTGGCGCAGTTTGGGGAAGTAGCCGTAGATCCGTTCCAGGTCGGCCGCCACAGCGGCGCGCTCGGCACGGCCCCGCCGTCCGAGACCGGTGCGCAGGTGGGCTCCGATGCGCAGGTTCTCCTCGACGCTCAGGTCGTTGAAAGTGCCCCGGCCCTCGGGCACATGCGCCACACCGAGCCGGGCGGCCTGCTCGGGCGAGCGGCCCAGCAGCTCCGTACCGTTCAAGGTGACCGAGCCACGACCGCGGACCATGCCGCACAGCGCTCGCAGCGTCGTGGTCTTGCCCGCGCCGTTGGGCCCGAGGATCGCGCACACCTCGCCGCGGGCGACACAGAAGTCCAGGCCCTGGAGCACGCGGGCCTGTCCGTACCCGGCGTGCAGGCCGGATACCGTCAGAAAGTCCGGCTCCGCGGCCGCGGCCTCCGCGGACTCGGTGCGGTCGGTGGTGGGCTCGCTCATGCGGCCACCCCCAGGTACGCCTCGATGACCGCCGCGTCGCGCTGGATCTCCTCGGGCGAGCCCTCGGCGATCTTGCGGCCGAAGTCGAGGCAGACCACCTTGTCGCACAGGCCCATCACGAATCCCATGTGGTGTTCGACCACCACGAGGGTGAGGTCGAAGTCCTGGCGCACCGACCGGACCAGATCTGCGAATTGGTCGACCTCGCCGTGGCTGAGTCCGTTGACGGGCTCGTCGAGCAACAGCAGCCGGGGCCGTACCGCGAGCGCCCGGGCGAGTTCGACGCGTTTGAGCGTGCCGAACGGCAGCCCGGAGGCGGGGTGGTCGGCGACGTCCGCCAGGCCGAGTCGCCGGAGCAGCTCGTCCGCCTGGTCACACAGTTCCCTCTCTTCTCGCCGGACGCGGGGCAGCCGGAGCGCCGCGGCGAGGTGTCCGGTGCGCCCCCGGCTGTGGGCGCCGACCATGACGTTCTCCCGGACCGTGAGCCGCGGGAACAGGCCGAGGTTCTGGAAGGTGCGGGCGATGCCGCGCCCGGCCACGGCGTGCGGCGGAAGGGCGAGCAGGTCCTCACCCTCGAACCGCACCGTTCCCGCATCGGGGGTGCAGCGCCTGGTGAGGCAGTTGAACAAGGTGGTCTTGCCGGCTCCGTTGGGCCCGATGAGCCCCACGGCGGTGCCCGGCTCGACGGTGAACCCGACACCGTCCAGTGCCGTGATCCCGCCGAAACGCACGCTGATACCGTCGACCGCGAGCATGAGTGACGCCCTTTCCGACGTGCTGGGGGGTGGGCGAGCGTCACAGTAGGTGGGGGTGTTCCGGGCGCACATTGGGTGCGAGCACCCAACTTCCGGGTCACCGGACTGTGCGCCGCGCACAGGTCCCCGCGGATGTCTCACCCCGAGGCTGTTGACGAAGCACGAGGCGGGCGGCGACGATCGGCGCCATGCCTCGCGGTCCCGCTCTGGGCGCCCCCCGACTCTCCGAATCGCTCCACCGGGAGCGGCGGCGGATCCTGCACGCCGTCCACGACCGGATCGAGGAGGTGGCGGAGAGCGCCGTCGAGGTGATGCGCACGGAGATCCCGTCGTACGCGCTGCAGGACGAGCGGTTCTTCGACGACGTACGGGAGCAGGTGCTCGAGCACTACCGGATGCAGTTGGCAGCGCTGGCCGGCGACCGGGACATCGCGCCCGAGGACCTGGTGTTCAGTCGCGCGGCGGCGATGCGCAGGGCGCGGGCGGGGTTCGCCCTGGAGGACTGGATCAGTGCCTTCCGGGTCGGCCGGCAGGTGCTGTGGGACTCGCTGCTGGACTGCGCGGGCACGTCCGCCGAGGCCCAGCAGGCCGCACTGTGCCTGGTCACACCACTCATGCGGTACGTCGACTACGCCAGCACCCATGCCGCGCAGGCCTATGTCGAGTACCAGCAGCACGTGGTGGCGGACGCGGACCGGGAGCGCCGGGATCTCCTGGACCAGCTGCTGGCCGGCGTGGCACCGACGCGCGGTCCGCTGTTCGCGGCGGCGCAGGCGTACGGCATCGGACCGCGCTCGCCGATGATGGCGGTCGTGGCGGTGTGCGTCGACAACACCGGCACCGGGGACCTCACCTCGGCCGAGCACGGGTACGCCACCAGCGCGTCGATCAGCGTCGCCGGGCCCTGGGCCGGCAGAACCCTGGTCGTCGTGCGCCACGGGGAGGTGGTGACCGTGCCCGTGGTCCGGGCC
This sequence comes from Streptomyces sp. T12, assembly GCF_028736035.1. NCBI lineage: Bacteria > Bacillati > Actinomycetota > Actinomycetes > Kitasatosporales > Streptomycetaceae > Streptomyces > Streptomyces sp. T12. Next base: position 10,343,461 of record NZ_CP117866.1, on the reverse strand, counting down.
GGCATGAACGCGGAGGACATCTGCGCCCACTTCGAGGCCGTGCAGCGGCGGCTCGCGCGGGAGGGAACCATGCTCTCCATGGGCATCAGCACCGTCGCCCAGGGCGCTGCCGAACTGCCCCGCGCCTACGCGGAAGCACGCGCCGCCCTCGACCTGGTGCCGAGCGGGGGCGGGGTGGCGGCGCTGCCGCGGCTGTCCCCCTTCGACTACCTGGCGCTGCGCGCCGACGACCTCGCCCGCCAGCTGGTCGACTGCCGTGTGCGGGCGCTGCTGGAGGAGGACCGCAGACGTGGCGACACGCTGGCCGCGACCATACGGGCCTTCGCGGAGGCGGATCTCAACCTGCGGCTGGCCGCCGACCGGCTGCGGATCCACCACAACACGGCGCACTACCGGTTGCGCCGGATCGAGGAACGCACCGGCCGCAATCCGCGCCGGATCGCCGACCTCCTGGAACTGCTGGTCGCCCTCGCCATCCGCGACGGGGCCGGGGAAGGTGAGGACGGCCAGTGAGCGGCATCGTCGAATCCGCTGGGACCGAAGCGGCACCTCAACTGCCGCTGGGGCACGGTAGCGGGGGTCCGGCGGAGGACCCCGCCGGTCAGGACCGGACCGTCCGGCGTGCGCTGCTGGACGCCGCGCTGGAGGTGTTCACCGAGCGCGGTTACACCGACGCCGGCCTCGGCGAGATCGCGGCGCGCTCCGGCATCCCAGTGGGCAGCCTCTTCCAGCACTACGGCGGTAAGCGAGGGCTGTATCTCGCCCTCTGGGAGGAGTTCCGGGAGGAGCAGGAGCGCCGGACCGCGGCCACGGTGACCGCCGAGCGCGGCCGTGGCGTGGACGATCCCATCGCCCTCTTCGTGGCGGGAGCCAGGGCATATCTGGCGGGCGCCTGGGACAACCGGCGGCTCGCCAGGCTCCTCGCGGAGGACGACGGCCCGGCGGGCTTCGACGCACTGCGCCGCCAGTGGGACCGCGCGTGGGTACGGCGCAACGCCCGGCTCCTGAAGGTGGACGAGCGGCGACGCGCCGGCCGGGTCCGGGTGAGCGTACTGACCACGGTCATCGGAGGGGCGGCGCGCGAACTGGGCGACTGCGGTGACGAGACGGAGGCCCGGGAGATCGTGGACGAGGTGTGCGGCATCCTGATCCATCTGTCGGCACCGCCCGGCTGAAACACCTGGCGGGTGGCTCGACGGTGCGCCTGACGAGGGAGCGTCCGGCGATGCTGTACGCCGGACGCCCGGCCCCCCACCTCAGATCCCGATGCCTGCTCCTTCCCTGAACGGGAGCGCGTCACCGAGCAGTTGCCCGCCGTCGATCACCATGGTCTCGCCGGTGATCCAGCTCGCGGCCTCGGAGACGAGGAAGGCGACCGCCGAGGCGATGTCCGCCGGCTCCCCGATGCGACCGAGCGCCATCGCGGCGGACACGGCCTCCTCATGCTCCTTCCACAGCGCCTCGGCCAGCTTGGTGCGCACCACACCCGGTGCCACCGCGTTGACGCGAACCCTCGGCGAGAGCTCCAGGGCCAGTTGCTTCGTGAGGTGGATCAGTGCGGCCTTCGACGCGTTGTACAACCCGATGTTCGCCTCGATGGCCATGCCGCCGACCGACGCCGTATTGACGACCGCGCCGCCGTGCTCGCCCATCCAGGCCCGGGTGGCCAGACCCGTCCACAGGACAGGAGCCCACAGGTTGACGTCGAAGGTCTTGGCGAACCGGCCGTGGTCCTGGTCGATGACCGGCCCGAAGGCCGGGTTGGTCCCCGCGTTGTTGACGAGGATGTCCAGGCTTCCGAAACGCTCGAGGGTCAGATCCACACAGCGCTGTGCCGCCTCTTCGTCGACCGCGTGCGCACCGACGCCGACCGCGGTGCCCCCGACCTGGGCCGCGGCGGCGTCCGCCGCCTCCTGGGACCGGGAGGTGAGGACGACGTTTGCGCCGGCGGCGGCGATGGCCTGGGCGATCGCCAGCCCGATACCGCGTGAGGCGCCGGTGACGACGGCGGTGCGACCGGTGAGGTCCAGTCCTGTCATCTCAGCTCACCGCCGCCGCGGCCACGTCGCGGTACTGCCGCAGTTCCTGTTTGGCGATGGCCCGCTTGTGGACCTCGTCGGGACCGTCCGCCAGCCGCAGCGTCCGCAGCTGCGCGTACATCATCGCCAGCGGGAAGTCGTCGGTCACTCCCGCTCCTCCGTGCACCTGGATCGCGCGGTCGACCACCTTCAGCGCGATGTTCGGGGCGGCCACCTTGATGGCCGCGATCTCGGTGCGCGCTTCCTTGTTCCCTACCGTGTCCATCAGATACGCGGCCTTGAGCGTGAGCAGGCGGATCATCTCGATGTCGATCCGCGCTTCCGCGATCCAGTCCTGGATGTTGGACCGTTCGGCAACCGGACTGCCGAAGGTCACCCGTGACTGCGCACGCCGGCACATCAGCTCCAGCGCCCGCTCGGCCGCGCCGATGGCCCGCATGCAGTGGTGGATACGACCAGGCCCGAGCCGGGCCTGGCTGATCGCGAAACCCTCGCCCTCGCCCTTGAGCAGGTCCTTGGCCGGTACCCGCACATTCTCGAAGATGATCTCCGCATGGCCCTCGCGGTCCGCGTACCCGAACACCGGGAGGTTGCGGACCACGGTGACCCCGGGGGCGTCGATCGGGACGACCATCATCGACTGCTGGCGATGTGGGGCCGCCGTGGGGTCGGTCTTGCCCATCACGATGAGCACCTTGCAGTTCTTGTGCATCGCGTTCGAGGCGAACCACTTGCGGCCGTTGAGCACGTACTCGTCGCCGTCGCGCTCCATCCGCAACTCGATGTTGGTGGCGTCCGAACTGGCGACACGCGGCTCGGTCATCGCGAACGCCGAGGCCATCGTCCCCTCCAGCAGGGGCTTGAGGTACTTCTCCTTGTGCTCGTCGCTGCCGAACAGCGTGAGCACCTCCATGTTGCCGGTGTCGGGAGCGTTGCAGTTGCACGCCTCGGAGGCGATGTGGCTGCGCCCCATGATCTCGGCCAGCGGCGCGTACTCCAGGTTCGTCAGCCCCGGGCCCCACTCGGGGTGCGGGTGGAAGAGGTTCCACAGCCCGCGCCGGCGCGCCTGCGCCTTGAGTTCCTCGATGATCGGCGGCTGGAAGTGCGGGTCACCCGAGGCGTGCATCTGCTCGTGGTACACGGCCTCAGCGGGGTAGACGTGCGCATCCATGAAGTCGAGCAGATCCGCCCGGTACTTCTTGGCGCGGTCCGACGTCTCAAACAGGGACATGCGTACTCCTGACAGGGAGGGAGGGACATTCGGGGCGGGCGGCGAGGAAGCGCACGCCGGGCGTGCCGGTCACGGCTGCGCCAGCAGGGAGCTCTGGTAGCGGCGCATCCCGCGCAGCCACCGGTCGTAGTCCGAGCCCTTCTGCCGGTACATCTCAAGAACGTCTTCGTGCGGCAGGATCAGGAAGCGCTCGTCATCGATCGCGGCCAGGACCGCGTCGGCCACGTCGGCCGGCTCCAGGACGTCACCCGCGGACGTGACGGCCCGCGTCGCTGCCCTTCCCAGCGCGTCCCCGGAGTCCTCTCCGGAGAACAGCAATCTCGTGTTCACGCCCATCGGGCACAGACAGCTGACCCGGACCCCGCGATCGCCGTAGCTGACACTCAGCCACTCGGCGAAGGCGACGGCCGCGTGCTTGGTGACGGCGTACGTGGCGGAGCCGATCTGGGTGAGCAGCCCGGCCGCCGAGGCGGTGCTGACGAAGTAGCCCTCACCGCGCTCGAGCCACCGTGGTACCAGCAGCTTTGCCGCACGGATGTGGGCTCGCAGGTTCACGTCGATCGAGAGGTCCCAGTCCGGTTCGCTCGCGTCGAGGCCGGGTGCCCCGGCGATGCCCGCGTTCGCGAAGTAGAGGTCGACCGGACCGAACGTGCTCTCGGCCAGGTCGATCAGCTCCTGGATCTGGCCGGTGTCCGACACGTCCCCGCCGGCGCTGACCGTACTTCCCGGATGGTCGGCGTTGACCCTTTCCGACACCGCCCGCGCGGTCTCCGCGTCGAGGTCCGCGACGACGACCCGGGCACCCTCGCGAGCGAGCCGCGCGACCAGCGCGCCGCCGATGCCGCCGCCCCCTCCGGTGACGATGGCGATTCTTTGTGCAACGTTCACAGGCGGACCTCTCCGTGCCGGGACGCTCTTGCCTCACCCTGTATAATTGAATCTGACGTCAACTTCAAGAGATGGGCGTACGCCGGCCGCGGTCGTCACGTCCGTGGAGCAGACGAGAAAAAGAAAAGACACCCGGCGGTACCGAGTGTCAGGGGAGCAGGCGGATCAGCGGTGTTCGGGGAACCGCAGGGCGTTCGCCCAGAGCCGGGTCACCGTGGACACGAGTTCCTCGAAGTCCACCGGCGCACCTTCTTCTTCCTGCCCTTCACAGAGCACGAAGGCGTTGTAGGCCATGACGCTGACCATCCCCGACAGCGCACGGGAGGCCATCATCGGATCGACCTCACCGTCTGCGACACCCCGCGCCTGCAGGTCCGCGATGCCGCGGGCGTTGCGGCGGATGAACGCGTCCCCGCGCCGCCGTCGGAACTCACGGAACTCCGGCTCCACTTGTGCGACCTGCTCCAGCAGCGCCATCAGCTTCGCGTTCCGTCTGTATGCCGCGAGATACGCGCGATTGCTCGCCTCGAGCACGGCATAGGCATCGTCGGTGCCCTGCACCCGGCCCATGCCGGGGTGCATCATGTCCTCCTGCGCCTCCAGGAGTACGGCGGCAAGCACCTCTTCCTTGTTGGCGAAGTAGGTGTAGAAGGACCCCGCCGCGCATCGAGCCTCTTTGGTGATGTCGGTCAGGCGGGTGTCGAGGTAGCCGTCCCGTTCGAACACCTTCCGCGCGGCCTTCACCAAAGCGGCCCGTGTCCGCGCTCCGCGCTGTGTCGTGGGCGGCTCGCGAAGTTGCGAGAAGGGCGCCACGGGCGGTGCCTTCTCGCTGTCGATCTCCTCGGGCGCAGTGGTGTCCATCTCGGGGACTTTACTTGAATCCGACGCCATAGTCACAAACCCCAAGGGGCAGGCAGGTGGGTTGAATGTCCTGGTCTCCGAGGTTCAGGGGCGAGGTTCAGGGGTGGTGGACGGCAACGTCGCCGAGCGCGGTGTCGCGGGTCAGCGCGGTACGGTCGATGGACCGCTTGAGGATCTTCCCCGACGGCCCCTTGGGCAGCGCGTCGACGAACCGGACGATGCGCGGGATCTTGTAGGCGGACAGCCGCTCTCGCGCCCAGCTGGACACCTCGGCGGCACCGAGTTCCGAACCGGGCCGGGCCGCGATGAGCGCGGCGACCTCCTCGCCGTAGTGGTCGTCGGGAACGCCGATGACGGCCGCCTCGACGATGTCGGGGTGCTCGTAGAGAACTTCCTCGACCTCACCGGGGTAGACGTTGTAGCCGCCGCGGATGATCAGGTCCTTGACGCGGTCGACGATGCGCAGGCCGCCGTCCGTGTCGGTTTCGCCGAGGTCGCCGGTCCGGAACCAGCCGTCGGGTGAGATGGCCGCGGCGGTGTCCACGGGGCGGTTCCAGTAGCCGCGCATCACCGTGGGCCCCTTGATGTGGACCTCGCCGACGGTTCCCGGCGGACACTCGTTGCCGTCGTCGTCACGCACCTGAACCTGCAGCCCCGGGACCGCCCGGCCGGTGTACCCGGTCTTGCCGCCGCGGTCGATGTCGTTGAAGGTGCCGAACGCGGTGGTCTCGGTGAGTCCGTATCCCTCGAGGATGGTGCAGCCGAAGCGGGCCTCGAAGGCCCGGGCGATCTCCCCGGGCAGCGAGGCGCCGCCGGAGACGGCGACGCGGAGCTGGGCGAAGTCCGCCGGGTTCGCATCACCCGCCGCGTGCAGCATCGCGTTCCACATGGTCGGCACGCCGGCCATGATGGTGAGCCGGTCGCGGCGCAGCATCTCCAGCATCGACGCCGGGTCGAATCGGGCCAGCAACGACATCGAGCCGCCTGCGGTCAGGGTCGCCATCAGGACCGATGCCTGGCCGAAGACGTGGAACAGCGGAAGTCCGGTGCCGGTACGGTCGGCGCTCGAAGCGCGGCTGCACTCGGCGCCGATCTCCCCAGCGGTCAGCAGGTTGCCGACCGTGAGTTGGGCCCCCTTCGGCCGCCCTGTGGTGCCCGAGGTGTACAGGATGGCCGCGGTCTCGTCGCGGTCCCGGTCGACGACGTCGGCAGGGGCCGCACCGGCGACCGACGCGCCCGGGGACAGCGTCCAGAACGGCACCGAGAGCGCCGCGGCCGCCTCGGCGACGGCTGGACCGAGGGCGTGCCAGGCGATCGCCGATGAGCACCCGGCGTCGCCGAGGACGTACTCGACCTCGGCCCGGGTGGACATCGTGTTGACCGGCACCACGACACAGCCCGCGGCCTGAATCGCGAGGTAGGCCACCACGAACTCGGGCACCGACGGCGCTGCGAGCAGCACCCGGTCCCCGGGGGACAGCCCTGCGGCGGCCAGCGCCCCCGCATACCGTGCGCTCGCGTCGCGCAGTTGACGGTAGGTCCACTGGTCCGCGGCGCCGCGCAGGGCGATGTTGTCGGGGGTGGCGGCCGCGTGGCGGCACACCGGATCGAAGACGCTGGTCATGAGCGGTGCCTTCCGAGGGTGTGAGCAGGTGTCGGTGCGGGTCTCGCCCTCGCCGACCGGTTGAGTTGGCCGTGCCTCCCCATCAACTCCTCGGCCGGGGTGGCCGGATGACGCGCCTCACTGCGCCCGGTCCGATCGATCGGTCAGGCGGTGATACGGAAGCGTTCGGCGAGTTGGCGGCGGGTGTCGGCGGCGCTGGTGTGCAGCACTCCCCCGATACCGATCCGCGCCGCTCCGTCGAGGTTCTGCTGCAGATCGTCGATCATGACTGCCTCTTCGGGGCCGATGCCGAGGCGTTCACATGCGATCGCGTAGATCCGCCGGGACGGCTTGCGGATGCCGACGTCGGAGGAGATGACGACCACATCGGCGACAGCGGCGAGGTCGACACCGTCGTACGTCCCGGTACCGAACGAGTTGGACACCAGCGCGACGGGGCAACCGGCGGCTCGAAGCTCACCGAGCAGCGCGAGCATGTCCTCGTCGATCGACATTCCCGCTTGCATCCGGGCCGTGAGCCCCTCGGCCGGTACGTCGGCACCGTGGACGCGGAGGCGCTCGGCGAATCCTCGCTCGAAGGCTTCGGCGTCGATGCGGCCGCACTCATGGTCGGCCAGGAGGGTGCGTGAGGGCTGGTCCCGGGCGAGGAGCTCCAACGGCAGGCGCGGGTCGCCGCCGAGCGAGGCGCCGAAGTCGGTGAAAGCCCGCAGCACGCTGGAGGTGATGACCCCGCCGAAGTCCACCAGGACCGCGGTTCGCCCCTTCTCCTTCTCCTTCTCCTTCTCCTGCTCCTTCTCCTGCTCCCTCTGCCCTTTCTCCTTCTCCGTTTCCGTCTCCATCAGACGACCTCGAACAGTCCGGCTGCGCCCATTCCGCCGCCGACACACATCGAGATCACCACGTACCGGACACCTCGGCGCTTCCCCTCGACGAGGGCATGCCCCACCAGGCGGGCACCGGTCATTCCGTACGGATGGCCGACCGAGATCGCGCCGCCGTTGACGTTGAACCGCTCCGGGTCGATGTGCAGTTCATCGCGGCAGTACAGCGCCTGGGAGGCGAACGCCTCGTTGAGTTCCCACAGGCCGATGTCGTCGATGGTGAGGTTGTGCTGCTTCAGCAGCTTCGGGATGGCGAACACCGGACCGATGCCCATCTCCTCCGGACCGCAACCGGCAACGGTCATACCCCGGTAGACGCCCAGCGGTTCCAGTCCGCGGCGCTCGGCCTCCTTCGACTCCATCAGCACCGACGCCGAAGCCCCGTCCGAAAACTGCGAGGAGTTGCCCGCCGTCACGCTGGAGTGCGCGCTCACCTGGCCGTCGGGCAGTACCGGCGCCAGCCCGGCCAGGCCTTCGAGCGTCGTCGAGGCGCGGTTGCCCTCGTCCCGGGTCAGGGTGACCTCCTCGTCCCGCACTTCCCCGGACTGCTTGTCGAGCACCTTCTTGACGCTGCTGAGCGCGACGATCTCCTGGTCGAACCGGCCGGCCTCCTGCGCCGCCGCGGTGCGCTGCTGTGACAGCAACGCGAACTCGTCCTGGCGTTCCCGGCTCACGCCGTAGCGTTCGGCGACGATCTCCGCCGTCTGCAACATCGGCAGGTAGATGCTCGGCTTGTGCTCGACCAGCCAGGGATCGGTCATGCGGTGGGTGTTCATGTGGTCGTTCTGCACCAGGGAGATCGACTCGACGCCGCCGCCGACGGCGACCTGCATGCCGTCCGCGACGATCTGCTTGGCGGCCGTGGCGATGGCCATCAGGCCCGACGAGCACTGCCGGTCGATGGTCATCCCGGACACGGTGTCCGGAAGTGCGGCGCGCAGGGCGGCCTGGCGCGCGACGTTGAAACCGGCGGATCCCTGCTGCACAGCACAGCCGAAGACGACGTCCTCGACCTCGCCTCCCTCCAGCCCGGCACGCTGCACCGCATGCGAAAGGGCATGCGCAGCAAGCTCCTGCGCCTGCGTGTCGTTGAACGCGCCGCGGTACGCCTTTCCGATCGGCGTCCGCGCCGTCGAAACGATGACTGCTTCCCTCATGTCGCCTCACTGCTTCCTGCTGGTCCGGTTCGTCCGGGAGCTTCGGGGCCGGAACTCCGAGCTCCGTGAGCCGGGCTCGATGCCGGTAGGTGGTGCCGAACGCCAACTGAGGCGCTGCCGCAGGCGGTGATGGGAGCCGGCCTCCGGGCCCGTTATAGTTGAATTCGGCGTCAGGTTCAACCAGGGTGGCCCGTACTCATGCCTTGACAGCCCGCCCCTCTACCTGAAGTCTACCGACCAGTCGGTATGAAGGGGTGGGCCGTGACCGCTCTGAGCATCTCCACTGGTGCGGGCGTGTTCGACGCGATCGTGGCGGGTCCGCCCGAGGGCCGACCGGTGCTGCTGCTGCACGGCTTCCCGCAGACGGGGCTGGCGTGGCGACGGCAGATCGCGGGGTTGGCCGCGCACGGCTACCGAGTGGTGGCACCCGACCAGCGTGGGTACTCCCCCGGCGCCCGCCCCCAGCGGCCCGAGGACTATCGCATCGGCCTTCTGGTCGACGACGTGATCGCGATCACCGAAGAACTGGGCTGGGCGGCCTTCGACCTGGTCGGCCATGACTGGGGAGGCGCGGTGGCCTGGTGGACCGCGCACGCCCACCCCGGCCGGGTACGCACCCTGACGGTTGTCTCGACCCCGCACCCCGGTGCCCTGGCCACCACCCTGCGCGCCGACCAGGATCAGCGTGAACGCTCTCGCTACATGATCGACTGGCGCGAAACACCCGCGACCGAAGAGCGCATGCTCGCCCACGATGCCCAAGAGCTACGTGGCTTCTACGCCGGGAAGGTCCCACCGGACAGCGCCGAGGCCTACGTGCGGCACCTGTCCCGGCCGGGCGCTCTCACCGCGGCGCTGAACTGGTACCGGGCCGGCCGTCCCGACGGCGCGATCGGCGTCATCGAGGTGCCCACGCTGTACCTCTGGAGCACGGAGGACGGCGCGTTCGGCCCGGCGGCCGCGAGGGAGACCGGACGGTGGGTCGACGGGCCGTACCGGTTCGAGACCCTCCAGGGCGTCAGCCACTGGGTTCCCGAGGAGGCGCCCGAAACGCTGAACCGCCTGCTGCTCGACCATCTGCGAACGCACGGCGCGTACTGAACCGCAGCGAATACCCCCGTTCGTCGACCTCCCCTGAAAGGTGACCCCGTGAAGACAGCGCGCGCGGCCTGGCGCCGCCTCGAGCCCGTACACGGCATGATCTACTTCGTCCCCGAGGGAAGGCGACGGTACGCGGACCTCGGACTGAGCGGCCGCGCCGGGTACTTCGCCTCCCGGAGCGCCGCGTTCGGCCGGGCATCCGCCGAGCTGGTCATAGCGACCTTCTACAACTTCAACCCCGATTTCGTACGGCAGGCGGTCGACGGGGTCTGGGACGCGACGACACCGCAGCAGGTGCTGGACGCGCGGTACGCCGCCGCAGACGAGGCCTTGCGGCGGGCGGGAATCCACGAGCTGTCCGCTCTCGACGAGGTGCTGGCGCTGACCCGAAGGGCCGCCGAGGCCGCCTGCGAACACACGGCGGGCCGCCCGCTGTTCGCCGCGCATGCCGCCCTGCCCTGGCCGGAGGAACCGGTGCTGCAGCTGTGGCACGCCCAGACGCTGCTCCGGGAGTTCCGCGGTGACGGCCACGTGGCGTGCTTGCTGAGCGAGGGCGTCGGTGGCTTGGAATCCCTGATTCTGCACGCTGCCACCGGTGAGGTTCCCGTCGACTTCCTCAAGGCGAGCCGCGCATGGCCCGCGCAAGCATGGGCCGACACCGAGGAGCGCCTGCGCACGCGAGGCCTCCTCGACGGTGACTCCCTCAGCGCGGAAGGCGTACGCCTGCGCCGGCACATCGAGGACCGCACCGACCTCCTGGCCCTTCCCGCATACGGCGCCCTGGGTGACAGCGACTGCGAACGTCTCGCCGAACTCGCCGGCCCCTTCGGCCGCGCCGTCGTCGAAGCCGGCCTCCTCAAACTCGGCTGACCGAGCAGGGACCATGGCCGCCAGGAGGTTGTGAGTCCCCGGCCACTTCCTTGACGGATTGTTGTCAGGAGAAGACCCGGGACCAGATTCCGCTTGGGTCGGAAATCGACGAGCAGAAAAGCTGCCGCTTCTCGCACGTTTGTTATGCGGGGGTGCTCTGCGTGTTTCGTAGCGGTGCGGTGCACGGTGCGCGACCATACGGACGCCGACACATCACGATCATCGGCATTGTGCGCGGAAACACCGAGACAGAAAGAAGGACGTACGTGTCCGGCAGCGAAAGCGAGAACCCAGCAATCTCCTCCCCGACCCCCACGCAGACTCGGCCCAGGACAAACCGGGACTGGTGGCCGAATCAGCTGGACCTTCAGATTCTCCACCAGCACTCGTCCCGCTCCAATCCGATGGACGAGGACTTCGACTACGCGAGAGAGTTCGCGACCCTCGACCTCGACGCGCTGAAGCGAGACGTCTTCGAGGTGATGACGACGTCGCAGGACTGGTGGCCCGCCGACTACGGCCACTACGGGCCGCTCTTCATCCGGATGAGTTGGCACGCCGCGGGCACGTACCGTGTCGCCGATGGCCGGGGCGGTGGCGGCAGCGGCGCTCAGCGCTTCGCCCCGCTCAACAGTTGGCCGGACAACGCGAGCCTCGACAAGGCGCGCCGTTTGCTCTGGCCGGTCAAGCAGAAGTACGGCCGGCAAATCTCCTGGGCCGACCTTCTGGTCTTCGCCGGCAACTGTGCCATGGAATCGATGGGGTTCAGGACGTTCGGGTTCGGCTTCGGCCGAGAGGACATCTGGGAACCCGAGGAAATCTTCTGGGGGCCCGAGGACATCTGGCTCGGAGATGAGCGCTACAGCGGCGACAGGGAACTCGCCACTCCCTTCGGTGCGGTCCAGATGGGACTGATCTACGTCAATCCTGAAGGACCCAACGGAAACCCGGATCCGATGGCCGCCGCCCGGGACATCCGCGAGACATTCGGGCGCATGGCGATGAATGACGAGGAGACGGTTGCGCTTATCGTCGGCGGCCACACATTCGGCAAGTGTCACGGCGCCGTCGATCCCCAGTACATCGGTCCGGAACCCGAGGCCGGCCCCATCGAGCAGCAGGGCCTCGGCTGGCGGAACACGTACGGCAGCGGCAAGGGCGCCGACACGCTCACCAGTGGGCTCGAGGGCGCATGGACCTCCGAGCCGACCAGGTGGGACAACGGCTACCTGGACAACCTGTTCCGGTACGACTGGGAGCTGACGACGAGCCCCGCCGGTGCCAAGCAGTGGACGCCCACGGATCCTTCGGCCAAGAGCACGGTGCCCGATGCTCATGATCCGTCGAAGAGGCACGCCCCCATGATGCTGACGACGGACCTGGCGCTGAAGCTGGATCCGGTCTACGGCCCGATCGCGAAGAGCTTCCACGAGAACCCGGACAAGCTGGCGGAAGCGTTCGCCAAGGCCTGGTACAAGCTGTTGCACCGCGACATGGGCCCCGTCACGCGCTACCTCGGCCCGTGGGTTCCCGAGCCGCAGCTTTGGCAGGATCCCGTCCCGGAGGTCGATCACGAACTCATCGCGGACGCGGACATCACTGCCCTCAAGGGCAGCATCGTCGCCTCGGGACTCTCCATCTCCCAGCTGGTCACCACCGCTTGGGCGGCGGCAGCGAGCTTCCGTGGCACCGACAAGCGTGGCGGGGCCAACGGGGCACGGATTCGACTCGCGCCGCAACGGGACTGGGAGGTCAACAACCTGCCCGAGGTGGCCGAGGCGTTGCGGAAGCTGGAGCAGATCCAGCAGGACTTCAACCTCTCACGTGCCGGCGGAGCGAAGGTCTCGCTCGCCGACCTGATCGTCCTGGGCGGGTGCGCGGCCGTCGAGCAAGCCGCGAAGAACGCCGGGTACGACATCACGGTCCCGTTCGCACCGGGGCGCACGGACGCCTCGCAGGAACAGACCGACGTGGAGTCGTTCGCCGTGCTCGAACCCAGGGCCGACGGGTTCCGCAACTACCTCCGGGCGGGAGAGAAGCTGTCGCCGGAAACCCTCCTTCTGGACCGCGCCAACCTGTTGACGCTGACCGCTCCCGAGATGACGGTGCTGATCGGCGGCATGCGGGCCCTGAACACCGGCTTCAAGCGATCCCCCCACGGCGTCTTCACCCGCCGGCCGGAGGCATTGACCAACGACTTCTTCGTCAACCTGCTCGACATGGGCACGCAGTGGAAGGCATCGGCTTCCGACGAGAACGTATTCGAAGGCCGGGATCGCGCCACGGGCGAGCTCAAATGGACCGCCACCGCGGTCGACCTCATCTTCGGTTCACACTCCCAGCTCCGAGCCGTCTCGGAGGTCTACGCGTCCCAGGACGCGGGAGAGAAGTTCGTACGTGACTTCGTGGCCGCGTGGAACAAGGTGATGAACCTCGATCGGTTCGACCTCTCCTGAACCCGATGCCCCGGTCGGCCGCCACCCGGGGTCCTCCGCCTATGTCGCCCTGCGCACCCGGTGGCTCGGTCAGTCCACCGGGTGGCCGGGCGAGATCGTACGGGCGTCGTCGAGGCGCAGCAGCAACCCCTGGTACGCCTTACGCTCGCCCCACTCGACCGGGTTGAGGACGAAGCCGATGTGGTCACCGCCGCCGACGCGCGTGACGATCCGGCCTACGAACCACGCCGGCGCGTCCTGGAGGACGACGGCCCCGCCGTGCCCCTCGCGCCAGCGAACGTACCGGAACTTGTCCTCCTGGTCGCCGGTGCGGCCGCCGAACAACTCGGCCACGGAACGCTGTTCGCGGGCCAGCAGGTGCACGGCCAGGACCTGCGCGGACCGTGCCACCCGGAAGGTGTGGTTGGCCTCCGAGAGCCAGACCACGAACCGCACCGGCCTGATGGAGCACTGCGAGGCGAACCCGACCAGGCAGCCGGCCCGTTCGCCGCCCACCGCGGCCGTGACCACACACATGTCGGGGTTCAGCCGTCCGATGAACTCGTCCATGGCCAAGCCGCTCCCGTCACCCGTGACGCCACCACTCGGCATCACCTCACCACGGAGCTCGGGCCCGTGCCATACAGCGGCTCAGCCGCCGCCCGCCCCATCAGAACGAGGGTCTGATGAGCGTCACGTGCGTTCTGCCTTTCACGGCGTCCAACTTGGGTGGTGGGGTCACTCCCAGTGACAACTGGGAGTGACGGGGGCCACCACGACGCCGAAGTTCCGCGGGAGGGAGAGGCCGGCGACGACGGCGTCGAGGTCACGTTCGCGGTGCCGGGCGAACCGGCGGAGTGATCGACCTGACGTGGCCCATGCGCAGCGAGGCAGTGTGGGGCGAGGGTACGCCGCGCCGACGAACGGTCCTCGGCCTCGGTCACTCCACCCCACGTGATAGGACGCCGGCAGAGGTACGCAGTCGAGATCCCGGAGTCACGGACCGCCTCGGTCCGGCATGCCGACTCCAAGACTCAGCCCTCTATGCCGACGGCTCCCCGATCCTGCGCGCTGGAGCACCTGAGCGCGAGGGCAGCGACGTCGTCGTCGAGTCTGCCGCCGCTGTGCTGGAGCAGATCCCGATGCAGCCGGTCGAGCAGCTCGCGGGGGTGCTCCGGGCCCTGCTGCTGCATCCAGTCCGACAGCGGGAAGAACTGGCCGGCGCGATTCCGGGTCTCCGATACGCCGTCCGTGTAGAGCAGCACCTGGTCACCCGGGGCGAAGGCGACGACGTCGACCCAGTAGCGGTCACCGATGAGCGCTGCGAGGTTGAGGGGCGGGGAGGGGATGGCGGGCTCCAGGACCTCGACCTTCCCGCAACGCGTGATCAGCGGCGGGGGATGCCCGCAGTTGAGAAGTCGTATGTGGCCGCCGCCGTGCGGGATCTCGGCGAGGAGCGCAGTGGCGAAGTGCTCGGGCTGGTCCGGGACGGGAAACGCAGCGCTGTGGCGTGTGATGGTGGTCTCCAGGCGGTGGATGATGCCCTTCAGGTCGGGCTCGTCGTACGCGGCCTCCCTGAAGCAACTGATCACCGCCGAGGCCGCCCCCACTGCGGACAGGCCCTTGCCCCGTACGTCGCCTATGAGCAGCCGGACCCCGTGTGGTGTGCCCATCGCCTCATAGAAGTCGCCGCCGATCCGAGCCTGCTCCTGGGCCGCCAGATACAGCGACTCGATCTCGACGTCCTCGATGCGGTGCGGCAGCGGGCGCAGCAGCACCTTCTGGGCCGCGTCGGCGACGAGCCGGACGTGGAAGAGTATTTCCTCTCTCTGAAGTCGGACGTGGCTCCCGTATGCAGCCGCCAAGGTGACCGCGACGATCGCGGCCGACGTGTACTGCGTCCCCAGATCGGTGTAGAAGAAGCTGAGGACGATCATGGTCAGCAGGCAGAACGCCCCCAACAGGATCGTGGGGAGCACGGGCCACATCGCGGCGGCCAGGGCGGGTGCGGCGGGCAGAAGGCGGCTGACGGCGATCTCCCTGGATGTGGAGAACGCCAGGCCGGCGATGAGGACGGTCAGGATCACGGGTGACAGCCGGGCAAGTTCCCATCGGCCACCGTAGGCAGGACGAGGGCGCCATAGCCGTCCAAGCATGATCACAAAATGCATCATATCGACCTAAGCGGACATCTGGCGCGGAGAAATCATGCACCGCGCGCGAGGGACCGCGGCGGTCTGCCACATCCGGAGGAGCCGGGGCCACACCACACACAGCCACACGGACACCCGCGGTCGGCCAAACAGAGGCCGGACGGGCCCTGGCCACTTGGGATCACCGGTGTTAAAAAGGTCGCATGGCGAATCGTTTCGCCCGTTTTCGACACCTACCGGTCAAGCGCCTGATCAGCAAGAGCACGCGGAGCGTAGCCGGGCAGGTGTTGGTCTTCCAGGTGGCTCTGGTAGTGCTGCTCGTGGCCTGCGGCGTCTTCGCCCTCATCCTGCAGTCGGAACGGGACACCAGCGCCGAGGCCAAGCGCCGCTCCACGGCCGTGGCGCAGACCTTCGCGCACTCACCAGGCGTCCTGGCGGCATTGCAGACCCCGGATCCGAGCAAGATTCTCCAGCCGCTCACCGAGGCGGCACGCCGGGCCGCCGGCGTCGACTTCATCGTGGTCATGGACACCAAGGGCATCCGGTACACGCACCCATTGCCTGACCGCATCGGAAAGCGGTTCGTGGGCGAGATCGGACCGTCGCTGGCGGGGAAGGTCTACGTGGAGAGCGTCAACGGCCCCCTCGGTCGCGAGGTGCAGGCCACGGTCCCGATCGAGAACGCCGACAGCGAGGTGGTGGCCCTCGTCTCGGCCGGGATGAAGGTCAAGAACGTCGAGAGTCAGTTGACCCGGCAACTACCGATCATCCTGGGCGCCGGGGCCGGAGCGCTCGCGTTGTCCACCGGTGTGACCGCACTGGTGGGCAGGCGGCTGCGAAGGCAGACACACAGCCTGGCCCCGGACGAGATGACCCTGATGTACGAGCACCACGACACGGTGCTCCACTCCGTTCGGGAAGGGGTACTGATCGTGGCCGCCGACGGGCGGCTGATCTTGGCGAACGACGAGGCCAGACGACTGCTGGAGCTGCCCCCGGACGTCGAGGGGCGGCTCGTCTCGGAACTTCCGGGCCTCGATCCCGAGACGAAGGAGCTGCTCGCCTCCGGACGCGAGGCCACCGACGAGGTGCACCTCGCGGGAGAGCGGCTGCTCGCCGTCAACCAGCGGCCCACGGATCGCGAGGGAGGCCCCAAGGGAACGGTGGTGACGCTGCGCGACTCCACCGAGCTGCAGGCGGTGACCGGCAGGGCGGAGGTGGCGCGGGAGCGGCTCGGGCTGCTGTACGACGCCGGACTGCGCATCGGTACCACCCTGGACGTGCTGCGCACCGCCGACGAGTTGGCGCGGGTCCCCGTTCCTCGCTTCGCGGACTTCGTCACCGTGGATCTGGCCGACGCCGTCCTGCACGGCGAGGAGCCGGCCCCCACGGCGACGGACATGCGACGCGCGGCCGTGTGCGGCATCCGGGACGACAATCCGCTCTCCGAACAGGGCCGGCTTTTCGACTATCTCCCCTCCACGCCCCAGGCGCGCGGCTACGACAGCGGCCGCTCCCAGTTGGTGAGCGATCTGCCGACCGCCACGGGCTGGCGCGTGCAGGACCCGGAACGCGCCAAGGCGATCATTGACTACGGCATCCATTCCCTCATCACCGCCCCCATCCAGGCCCGTGGCGTCGTTCTGGGCATGGCCAACTTCTGGCGCGAGCAAGACCATGAGCGCTTCAACGAGGAGGACCTGTCGCTGGCGGAGGAACTGGTGGCCCGTGCCGCGATCAGCATCGACAATGCCCGCCGCTACACCCGCGAGCACACCCTGGCAGTCACCCTCCAGCGCAGCCTGCTGCCGCAGGCCATGCCCGAGCAGAACGCCCTCGACATCGCCTACCGCTACCTCCCCGCCCAGTCGGGCGTGGGCGGAGACTGGTTCGACGTGATTCCCCTGCCGGGCAGCCGGGTGGCGCTGGCCGTCGGCGATGTGGTCGGCCACGGCCTGCACGCCGCCGCCACGATGGGACGGCTGCGGACCGCGGTGCACAACTTCTCCGCCCTCGATCTGCCACCCGACGAGCTGCTGAGCCATCTGGACGACCTGGTCGGGAGCATCGACCAGAACGAGGCGGTGGAGAGTGCGGCGGGCGTCGTGGGCGCCACGTGCCTGTACGGGATCTACGACCCGGTGACGCGCCGCTACGTCATGGCGCGTGCGGGGCATCTGGCGCCCGCGCTGGTCCAGCCTGACGGAACCGTCACCTTCCCGGACGTGCCGGCCGGTCCGCCCCTGGGCCTCGGCGGCATGCCGTTCCAGACCGCGGAACTGTGCCTCGCCGAGGGCGCCCAGCTCGTCCTGTACACCGACGGCCTCATCGAGGACCGCAGACGCGACCTGGACGTGGGCATGGAACTGCTGCGCGATGCGCTGGCGGGCCACCCCGGACGGCCACCCGAGGAGACCTGCCAGGACGTGCTGGACAGCCTGCTCCCCGAGCGTCCCAAGGACGACGTCGCCCTGCTCGTCGCCCGCACGCGGGAACTACCGCCCGACCGGATCGCCGACTGGGACGTACCACCGGACCCGGCCGCCGTCGCGGGTATGCGCGACGCTGTCTCGCGAAGGCTCGAAGCATGGGGCCTGTCAGAGTTCGGCTTCACCATGGAGCTCATCCTGAGCGAGCTCATCACCAACGCCATCCGCTACGGCGCCGGGCCGATCCACGTGCGGCTGATCCGCGACCGTACGCTGATCTGCGAGGTGGCCGACGGCAGCAGCACCTCACCGCATCTGCGGTACGCCGCGACGACGGACGAGGGAGGCCGGGGCCTGTTCCTGGTGTCGCAGATGGCTGAGCGCTGGGGCACCCGGTACACCCCGCAGGGCAAGGTGATCTGGGCCGAACAGGCCCTGCCGGAGGCCCTCCGGCAGCCCGCCCCGACACCGGCCGACGGGGACACGCCCCCGGACGAAGAGGCAGCCGACCCGAAAACCCCGACGTGAGGACGGCGTCGCTCAGCCGGATTGCGTCGACGCCATGCCGCGCGGCGAGGCCCGCGCCCGTGCCCGCGCCCTCACACCCGACCGACGGGCCCCCTCCGAACGGATCACTCGATCGAGCTGTGGTTGCCATGGGGAAGCAAGACGGGGCACAGCCACCGCTTCCACGTTGCCGGACCCCCTCCTCCGCCCCCGACGCTTACCGGACCCGCGTCACCGGATCAGCGGTTCCCCACGAACCCGGCTGCGCGCGCCTGTGTCTGCTCGATGGGTTTGGCAACCTTCGACGCCCATCGGCGTAGTGGACCGCGCTCGCCGGCTGCGCTGCGCCAGCCGCCCTACCCACGATTCCCGCCACGTCCGCGGCGACCCCACCCACTCCCGCCGCTTCCGTCGCTTCCGCGGCGCCCACGGCGAGGGGTGCCGCAGCGGGCCAGGCCGTCACCACGCGTGTGACGATCCGGGCCGCGCCCAGCCCGAGGGCGAGCCACTTCTGCACGTCAGCACAACTCATTCTGGGGCGACGGGAGGGGAGGCTGGATGCGATCACCGGAGCCGTGGAAATCCGCCGGCACCAGTCCATCCGTCAACTGGGCGCATGGCGCGGGCAGATCGGCTGTCGCCGCCGGTGGGGGGCAGGACCCGGCCACACCGGCCGCCCACCGCTGCTGGGCAGGATCGGAGCTGACGCGGCTCTCCTCCACATTCCGTGCGGCACGCCGAAGATGACTCACCGCCGTTCTTCGCCGACCGGCCAGCGTCGGGTCGTAGACGCGCGCGGGCGACGGCCGCCGCAGCGTGGAGTGCCGGCCGAGGCGGGCCCAGCGGTGGCACGGCGTAGCGTGTCGTCATCGACCAGCACCACGGGGGAAGGCCGACGTATGGGCAGGCGTGTGGAAAAGGGCGGGTACACCGCGGAACTGACGGATGATCTGGAGGTCGTCTACCGCAATCCTCAGGGGCGCAGGCTCAAGAAGTTTCCCGACGCGATCGCGGGTGCTCTGGGGCTCGTCGCCCTGCTGGAGGCACGGACGCAGCTGCGCAAGCACCGTGAGGCGTGCCGTCTGCAGGCGGGTGAGTGGGCGACGGCCGGGGTGAGCGTGCCGCGTGCCCTGGCCGATGCTGATCCGCTGTGGCGGCAAGCTCTGGAGGCCGAGTCCGTCGACCTCACCGACGAGCTGGGGGACGGCGGCCTGTGGGCCCGTACGTATGCCGGGTTCGACGGCCGCACGCTGACCCAGCTGCTTCCCGAACAGCTCATCCCGTACCGCGACCGCCTGATGCGCGGGCAGCACTGGGAGCCGGACGGCTGCTTCTCCACCGGCATCCCGGACCCCTCCGACGGAGCGCTCCCTTTCCCCGAGCGGGTCATCGCCGCCCACCCCGGCCTTGAGGAGCCGGCGACCGAGAGGCTCCTGCTCCTGCAGGAACGCACGAACCAGTGGAGTTTCGTCTACAAGACCGACGTCGACGGTGCCCTCCAGGGTCTGGAGGAGTCGGCTCCCGGGCTGCTGATCACGCTCCTCGACGAGATGGCCGATCTTGCCCTGCGGCAGGGCGAGCAGCAGGCAGCCGCCGCTTGGTTCGGGCGCGCCCGAACCGCCGAGCGGGTACAGGCGCGCAAGGTCGACAAGGAGTGGCTGCTGGGCCGGTACCTCACGTATGCCGAGGGCAAGGCCCTCTCCGCCACGGCCCTGCGGGCCTGGGCTCGCGAGCTGGCTGTCAAGGGAGTGGCGACCGAGGCGGACCTCTCGCGCTTCCGCAGGGTGGTGATCCGCCGCCTCCAGGCGTCGTCCGAGCTGTACCCACAGCTGGCCGTCGATGTGCGCAAGCTCGCCAAGGCCGCAGGTCTCGAACCCGAGGGGGAACTGGCCACGCTGCTGGGGGAGATGTTCGCGGTCGGCGGTGTCTCGCTGTACCACGACAAGTTCTGGGCCGACTGCTTCAAGGGCCCGGCCGTGGACCTGCTGGGCACACACTCCCCCGAGGCCGTACGCCAGGTGCTGAGCCTGCGTCCTCCGCCATTCGACGACAGCTCCAGGCTGTGGCGGGAGCTGCTGGAGCGCACCGGTGCGCTGGCGCTGCTCACCGGTGAGGTCCCGGGGCTGCCCGTCGGCGAGGCTGCCGCCTGGCTGTCCGCGTGCATCGTGGCGAACAGCGGCACGAAAGGCGCCCGGCCCGTCATATACGAGATCGCCGAGAGGATCGCGCCGAAGCTGGCGGCCGACGGTGTGCCCGTGGAGTTCCGCTATCGGCGAATCGGCCAACGCACCAACGGTAAGACGCCTCTCGACCTGATCGACCTGCTTCTGGAGCACGCAGCGCCGGTCGCCGACCCACCCGAGCTCCTCGGCCCGTCGCAGCTGTACGACATCCAGCTCAGCCATCGGCCGAAGCTGGAGCACCTGCAGGCGGACGAACGCTTCGCCCGCGAGCTGCGCGCACGGGTGCGCGCCGACCTGGAGATGACCACCAAGGACCTGGCGACCAACGCCTGGTACCAGCCGCACGACACCAAGGGCTGGGAGCGGATCCCTCAGCTGTTCGACAACCCGATCGGGCACGAGGAGATCCGCGCCTGGTTCGGCCGCGAGCGGGCGAAGCTGCGCGCGGGGCTCGACTTCGAGGAGCTGGTCCTGCTGCTCGGCCGTCTCGTACACGTGGGCGTGGCGGTGGACCTGCTCCTGAAGGACGTGGACGCGGCTGCGGAGTTCGCGGCGGTGGACGTGGTGCCGCTGCTTCTGGAGGAGTTGCCCGACACCGTCTCGCGCGCGCAGGTGGAGGAGTTGCTGGGGAGGCTCCAGCCCTACTACGTCGAGCGTGAGGGTGTCCGGGGACCCAATCGCGGGCCGATCCTGGAAGCGCTGCCGCAACTGGGCGAGCCGATGCACAGCCAGGCCGCTCGCTCCCTGGTCATGGCCGTCAACTGCCGTGCGGGGCTGGAGCGGCTGGTCCGCCGCCTCACCCCCGGCGAGGGTGATGTGGCACTGACCGACGACGCGAGTCCGGAAGAGCCAGAGGACCAGGTGAGCCGTCAGATGATGAGGCTCGCGAAGGACGGCACCGCCGTCTGGGGAGGCGATCTGGCGCAGGCCACCACCACGTTCGACCGCATGCCCCGCGACGGCCGGTTCCGCCGCACCCACGCGTGCGCCGCGGCGCTCGCCCTGTGCGCCGTCTCCTCCAGGGCCGACGGCTCAGCGGCCCGGTCGCTGATGATGTACGCCGCTCACCCCTTCGTCACCGGCGAGCCGGGCCGCTGGCGGATCGTCCACTGCGAGGTTCCCGAGGACCGTACCGACGTCAACGCTCCGCTCCCCGGGACGGCCTTCCGCACGGCCACGTCCGTCGCCTTCGTACTGGCCAGTCGAGGCAGAGACCCCCGGCGGACGCTGTGGGAGTACTCCCCCGACGGCACCTTCCCCGAGGACGGCCCACTGGCTTCCGCGGGCGTGCAGCTCACCCGTGCCCATGTGCTGAAGCCGGCGCGTCCCGGCGGCTGGTTCGCGCGCTTCGCCGAGCTGTACCGCAAGCACGGCCCGGCACCGGCCCGCCCGGAGCTCGCCGGAGCCTTCGCCGAGCGGCTGGGCCTGTCCCCGGCGGAGGCTGCCGTGCTGCTGATCGCGCATGTTCCCTGCGCGCCCTACCAGTTGGACGAGGAGGACGACTACCTCTCCGGCCACTACGCCACCGACGTCGAGCCCTGGAAGATCCGGCGGAGCGAGGCGGAACAGGCGGTTGCCGCACTGACCTCCGCGCTCGGCTCCCGGTTCCTCAGGACTCTCTACGACAAACTCCTTCCCGACGACCCCGAGCAGCTGTGGACCAAAGGCCCCGACGTGGACCGGGCCGCCGAGTGGTGGCTGGAGGAGCTGGGCGGCCCCCTGCCCGTACCCGCCGCGCTCCTGCCGCTCGCCACCAAGGAGACGCTCCCGCCCCAGGGTGAAGCGGCCCTCGCCCGGCAGCGGCGCCGGGGCGACCGGCCTTGGTGGCCCCACTTGCGGCTGCCCGCCCTCCTCGGCCGCCTTGCCACCGGGGCGCACTGCCTGGCTCCCCACCGGGCGGGCCTGGTGGGCGAACCGGAGCTGCTGGCCCTGCCGAGGATCGCCGCCTGGCTCGCCTACCGCACCCCGGCCGGCGATCCACTGCGTCCCACGGTCGGCGCGGCGATATCCCGGCTGTGCGAGGAGCGGGCCTCGGTCCCCGGCCCGCTCACCCTCTTCTCACTGCAGAGCAACTACCTGATGGGGCCGCCCCCTTCCACCGAGGCGCTCACCGCTCATCCGGCGGTCACGGAGGTGGCCGACGCGGCGCACGACATGCGTCATCTGCGTGTGGACCCTGCCGCGCTCAAGGGACCCGGTGATCCGCTGCTGGACGCCCTGGACGCCTACCTCGACTCCGTACTGCCCTCTCAGTGGCTGCCCAGCCCCTCCGGATTGCCCGCCCTCGCGGATCTGCGGCTGCTGCTGAGCGACGACTTCGCCGCGCTCGGGGAGCACCTGGTCACCGACGGCGAGCGGCCCCTCGGCTGGGAGCAGGACCCCTCGCGGTCCGTGCCGCATCTCGTCGAGGAGTGCGCCAAGGCCTTCGGGCTGGGCCAGGACGCCGCGTCGCTCTACCTGATGCTGCTGGCACTGCCGGACCCATCAGACCGCAACGTCAAGGCCTGGACCGGGTGGAAGGCCGGCCGCTTCAAAGAAGCGGAGGCCGAGCTGGGCGCGTCGGGCCGGGTGCTGCGGGCCGTCCGGCCGCGAGCGGGCCGCTCCCTCTTCCTTCCGGGGGCCTGGCAGGAGCGGAAGCCGCCTCGCCTCCCGATCGAGGCGTCGAAGCTCGGTCTGCTGCCGCTGGCCAGGGAGCACCGGTCGACGTCACACCTGGCTGCGGTGCCCTCCGCCCCGCTGCCCATGCTGTTCACGCGGGCTTGGGAAGGCGTGGTGATCACCGGGTCACACCCCGCGTAGGGGTTCGCCGCACAGTCGGCGGGACTGGACACGGAGCCGACCCCTGACTGACGGTGGCCGGGCCCACGCGGCCCGGCCACCGGTGATGCGCAGGCGCGCTTACGGGGCCATCTCGTACGTGCCGGACAGTGCCTCGACCCGCTGCCAGACCCGCTGTGTGCGTGCCTCGTCGACGACCGGCCGCCGGATCGAACCCAGCGCCCACTCCTGCTGCTGTTCGGTCGCCGAGTCCTTGCCGTGCAGTTCGAGGGCGTGCGCGGAGAAGTCCCGCACGAGGACGGCGAAGAGTTCGTCGAGCACGTCCTCGTCGAGTCCGGTCAGGGCGGCCTGCTCCAGGACGAGCTGCCCGTGCACGACGAGGGCGAAGAGCTGACCGACCGCGAGGAGGAGGTCGAGGTCGCGGCTCTGCTCCGCGTCGGGGGCGGCCGTGGCGACGAACGCGCAGAGCGCGTCGGCCTGTTCACGCAAGCGGGTCACGTTGGGCAGGTGCGTGTACGCGTCGAAGGCGGGCCGCCAGTCGTGGAAGCGCACCGAGCCGAGGCCGCGGGCCGGTCCCTGCCGGAACAGGAAGTCGTCGTCGGCCGCGTCGAGGCGGGTCGGGACGGCGGGGTACTCGATCGGGTCGAGGAGATGGCCGCGCATGAACTTCAGGATCAGCGCCAGGTTGACGTGGACCGTACCCTCCAGCTTCGGCAGCCCGCGGATCTCCACGGCCGCCTGGCCGAAGTAGTTGTCCTTCTCGAAGCCCTTGGCCGCGATGACGTCCCACATCAGGTCGATGACCTTCTCGCCCTCCGTGGTCACCTTCATCTTCGTCATCGGGTTGAAGAGCAGGTAGCGACGGTCGTCGGGGCCGGCGGAGCGGAAGTAGTCGACAGCGCGGTCGCTGAAGTACTTCATGCCGACGAGCCTGACGTACGCGTCGGTCAACTCGCGCCGCACATGCGGGAAGGCGGTGACGGGGCGGCCGTAGAGGATGCGGTTGTGGGCGTGGGTGACGGCCTCGTACATCGCGTGCTCGCAGATGCCGATCGAGGCGGTGCACAGGTTGAACTTGCCGACGTTGACGGTATTGAGCGCGGCGTCGAAGGCCGCGCGGCCGGTGTGCAGGACGTCCTCGGCTGCTACGGGGTAGTCCTCCAGGCGGAACTCGCTGACGAACTTGGACGAGTCGACGACGTTCTTGACCAGGTGGTAGGCCGGGTGACGGCTGTCGGCGGCGAAGAACACGTAGCCGTCGGGGCCCTCGACGTCGGTACGGCGGCCGAAGACGGAGACGAGTCCTGCGGCGTTGCCGTTGCCGATGTAGTACTTGGAGCCGGTGGCCCGGAAGCCACCGTTGCCGTCGGGCTCGAGCAGCATGTCGGTGGAGTAGATGTCGGCGCCGTGGGCCTTCTCGGACAGGCCGAACGCGAACACCTCTCCCTGGCTGAGGAGTTCAGCGGCGCGGGAGCGGGCGGCGGCGTTGTCGCTCTGCCAGACCGGACCGAGGCCGAGGATCGTGACCTGCCAGGCGTACCAGTAGTCCAGACCGTAGAAGCCCAGGATCTCGTTGAGCGCGGCGATCCGGGCGGTGTCCCACCGCTTGTCCGGTTCACCTTCCCCTGCGGCGGACGACGGGGTCAGGAAGGTGGCGAACAGGTTCTCCTTCGCTGCGAAGGCGAGGAAGTCGCCAAGCCACGCACGGGTCCGGTAGTCCTCGATCAGCCGCCCCTTCCCGCGCTCCTCGAACCAGTCGACGGTGGCACGCAGCAAGCGACGCGTTTCGGGGTCGAAGTGTGCGGGGTCGTAGGTGCGCGGGTTGAACAGCAGTTGGTCAGCCATGGTGAGGATGCCTTTCGGCTGGTGGAGGGGTGGGAATCGGGAGGCCCGACGGCTGGACCGGCCCGATCGGGGGACCGGCGGAGAGGGCGGCGGCGCTCAGCGGCCCGGACCGAACCGGGCCAGCGTGGCAAGCACGTCGTCCAGCCAGTCGATCATCATCCGCTCGTACGCGATGCCGCCGCGCAGTACGACGTGCTGGAGCTCCCGCTCCGCGTCGAGCGGCGCCTGTGAACCGGCTGCACTTGCCTCGGGCCCGGTGAAGTCCCGTGCCTCTCCGGCGAGATAGTGCGCCAGCCGGTCCCGGTGCGCCTGCCGGTGCCGCTCCACCTCGCGGATCAGGGCGGCCGGGTCGTCGAAGGCGGCGCCCCGGATCTTCACGGCCAAGTCGTGGCGGACGCTCTCCGGCTCGATCGGATCATGCAGCCAGGAAGACAGCGCGGCCCGGCCGAGGTCGGCGACGCTGTACTCCTTCTTGTCCGGCCGGCCCTGCTGCGGGACATCCCTGACGTCGATCCAACCGTCGCTCTCCATGCGCTTGAGCACGCGATAGATCTGTTGGTGAGTCGCGGTCCAGAAGTAGCCGATGGACCGCTCGAAACGCCGGGCCAGCTCATATCCGGATCCCGGCTTCTCCAAAAGCGACACCAAAATCGCGTGTTCGAGCGCCATGACGCCGATCCTTCTATGCAACTCGTTGCATAGCAAGCCTCGCCCGCTCCGATGCGACGCGGCTCACCCCGGGACGGCCATTCGGCCGTCCCGGCGACTGTGCGGTCGATGCGGGCCCCACAGAGATCGCTCGGACAAGTCTCAGGTTTGATCACGATCGGACAGACGCAACCTGGCCGGCCTGACGTAGTACGCAGGCGGGCTCACACTCCCGAGAACATGAACGCCGCTCAAGCGGCGGGGCCGGCGCTTCTCACCGTTCGTGGAGTCGCGGAGTCACTGCAGGGCCGCGCGGAGCCGGGCCCTGGCCGTCGCTGATCGTGGTGGTCTTGCAGGTGTTCTGCTCTGCTTCTTCTTGCCGGAGGCGAACACGCAGCGGCCGGGTCGGTGGGCCTTGGGACGGCGGGCCTGGGTCTCGGTGCCGTCGATCCGCAGCGTCACGCCTTCCGCAGCCGCGCAGGCGAAGACGTCGGCAAGGGTCCGAAGCCGAAGCCCCGGCCGGTCGGGGACGGCGAAACCACGGTCGGCGAGCAGGGGGCGGATCTCCCTGATGGCCTCGGTGACGGTGGAACGGCCACCAGCTCGTGCTTGCGCCCGGCCCCGGCGCCACGGCGGCGGTCCCCACCGCGCCGATCCCACAGCGCGGACTCCCGCCTCGCCTGCCACGCGAGGGTCAACTCCTCGATCAAACCGGCGAGATGTGCACGGGAAAGGCCCGTGAAGGCAGGAGGGGACAAGGCCGCACGAACCCACTTCTTGGTCACGCTCGCAGAACCCGTGCGGCCGTCTCCACGTCACGGCCTGTGACTGCGCACTCAGGGCCGGCGGGCAGGGCGGGCCTCCTCCTCTGTCAGCAGGAACGCCGAAACCACTTCCGTGAACGCCTCCGGCGCCGTGTGGTGGATCAGGTGTCCGACCGGGATGGTGACCACCCGCCCGCCAGGGATGCGACGGGCCAGTTCGGCGATGCCGTCCTGGGGCACATGGCTGCGTGGGCCGCCAGCCACCACGAGGGTCTCGGCAGTGATGTCGCTGAGCCGCTCCAGCCACCTGGGGTCGGGCGCGTCGATCTGCCGCCTAACGGCCAGTACCATCTCCCAGTCGAAGGTCA
This sequence comes from Streptomyces sp. T12, assembly GCF_028736035.1. Lineage (NCBI taxonomy): Bacteria > Bacillati > Actinomycetota > Actinomycetes > Kitasatosporales > Streptomycetaceae > Streptomyces > Streptomyces sp. T12. Next base: position 10,316,699 of record NZ_CP117866.1, on the reverse strand, counting down.
GGTCGCCGGCAGGCCTGGTCGGGGTGGTCTGCTCCCTGGGACGCGGTAGTGGAACGTCTTCCAGGACGAGCCTCCTCACCCGCTGCGGATGGTCCTCCGCAAGCAGGTAGGCCACGATCCCGCCCATGGAGTGCCCGATCAGGTCCACTGTGCCAAGCCCCAGCACGTCCAGGCACCCGAGCACATCGGCTTGCATGAGTTCGAGCGAGTACTCCCCCGGCCAGTCGCTTCGGCCGTGACCGCGAAGATCGAGGGCGTACACCCGTCTGCTGCGGGCGAGGACAGGCACCACTGCCTCCCAGTCGGTGGCATCCTCGCCCAGCGCGTGCAACAGGACCAGGGGCACAGCATCCGGCGGACCCGACACCTCATAAACCAGCCGGACCCCTCCCACGTCGACCGAGCACAGATCAACCATGGCCGGAGGATACGCTGCGAGGTCCGCCCTGATCTTTCCATTGCCGACCACGCCGTAAGTCCGCGGGCTTCTCGTAACGTGCTCGTGACAGACATTCAGCTCCGGTGTTCAGCCTGTCCTTCACCCAGGACGACCGCGCTGGTGCGGTTGGTGTTGGCGTCCTGCAGGCAGCCGCGCAGGCGCATCACGTCGTGCGACGGCAGGGCGGGGCGGAGGACAGCGGTGTAAGTCCTGCGCGGCGAGCTGGACTGCCTGGGGGCTCTGGTCGCCGTACGTCTCGACGCGGAAGACCATGGTGGTGCTCGCCGCGTCGGGGGCCGGTTCGGGCCGGGTCTGGGTCGCGTCCGCCAGTGCCGACCACAGCAGGGGCACCAGGAGCAGGCCGCCTACGGCTACCGCGACGGCGAGTGCCTTCCGGCCGGTGCGGGCCGGCGGTACGGCCGGGTGGCTCTCCGAGGGGTCGGTCGCGGTGAGCGGCGGGGCGGCCAGGCGTCCGGCCAACCGGCGTTCCGCGCCCGGCCGGGCGGTGGCTCCGGCCACCTTCTGGATGACCAGGGCGATCCCGGACAGGGCCGCGCCGGCCACCATGAGCACGGGGACGAAGACGAAGGTGCGCTGAGTGCCGTTCAGCTCCGTGCGGTCCACGCCGGCAAGCCAGTGCCGCCGAAGGCGTAGCCGACCAGCCGACCAGTCTGATGGCCTTCATGCCGCCGACTCCTCACGTATCGAAGCGAGTTCCGGTGCCGCGCCGAGGGTGTCGCCCACGGTCACTTCTCCTGTCCCGCCGTCCAGGGTCAGCGAAGTCCCGTCGGGGAAGCGGTCGACCGCTCCGGGCACGCCCACCGCGGTGGGCACCCGGCATTCGCGGGCCAGTACGGCGAGGTGGGACAGGGCGCTGCCGGTCTCCGCGACGAGCCCGGCCAGACCGGGCAACAGCGAGGCCAGGGCGGGGTCGAGGGAACGGACCACGAGCACGGGATGGTCGGGGCGTTGGCCGTGGCCGTCCCAGGCCGTGCCGATGGCGCCGCGCCCTTCTCGGCCGGCAAGCCGCTGATATGCGGCACCTGCCGCGACGAGACGGTGTTCTTCAGTCTCTTCGGTCCCATCTTCCGCATCGACGAGGCCGGACTGCGCTCCAGGCTGAGCAGCACGTATCAGGGCGCCGAACTCGACCAGATCATCAACACCTTCCAGGCATCGCAGCCCGGCGCGACGCCGGCACAGCTCTACTTCGCGATCACCACCTCGCCCATCTGGCGCGACGCGATCAAGATCGCGGAGGCCAAACGGGCGCAGCACGCCGCGCCCGTGTTCATGTACCAGCTCGCCTACCCGAGCCCGACCCTGGTGCCCGGCACCGATTTCCCCATCGGCTCACCGCACGCGTCGGACATCAACCTCAAGTTCGCCAACACCGACAAGAACCTCGACTACATCCTCAACAAGGACCAGTCGCCGGAACGGCTGGCGACCGCACGGCACATGAGCGAGCTGGGGGCGGGTTTCGCCCACACGGGCCGCCCCACGGCGGCGGGCGTGCCGAGCTGGCCCGCCTACACCCTGACCGACCGTGCCACGATGTGGCTCGACGCCAGGTGCCGGATCGTCACCTACCCTGACAGGAACGAAAGACTGTTCTGGGAGAACCGTGACTGAGCTTGGCGTTTAGAGGTCGTTTTCATCAGTAAAACCTCGGTATCTTATGATTTGCGAGGTGATGGAGTGGGGTTGGCTTGCGCCTGTCTCATTCCAGGACGCCCGAGCACGACCTGCGCGAGATCATGAACGCGATCCTGTACGTGGACCGCACCGGGGTGCAGTGGCGCTACCTGCCGCACGACTTCCCGAACCGGAACACCGTCCGCGTGCGTGATCGACGCGCAGAGCTTGAAGGCCGCCACGAGCGTCCCCGCCTCAAGCCAGGGCACCGATGCGGGGAGGAAGATCGTGGGTCGCAAACGCAGCATCGTGACCGACACCCTCGGCCTCCTCCTCGCGGCACTCGTCACCGCAGCACCAACTCGCCCTGGGACCAGGGGATTCACTCCGATGGAGATCCAGCGAAGCAGCAGTCCTCACGGACCGTAGTCGACCGTGCGGGACCCTCGTCCTGCCCGTCGGTCATCGAAGCTGTCCGGCAAGGGGATCTGGCGGTGAGCAACCTGGGGCAGTCCCTGTCGCTGCCGGTGTGCTCGTGGCACTCGCCGTCCCGTCCTCGCGTTCGGTCCGCACGGTCGTCCGTCGCGCTCTGTTTCTGCGCATGCCCGCGAAGGGATCGTGAGCCGCTTACCTGTGCCGACCACGACACCGTGTTCCAACCAGCGTTAGAGTGCCGTCGCTCCCCACGCCCAGCTGAAGGCCACAGGAAGGCAGCGCGTTCCGTGAACCACACCCACGAGTCCACCGGCTCCGTCGGCGAGCGCCGCCTGCAGCACCTTCTTGGCACGGCCGACCAGGCCGCCACCTTCTACGACCGCCAGGTGCAGGACCGTCTGACCCCCCAGATGGCGGATTTCATAGGGCGGCAGACCATGGCGTTCCTGTCCACATCGGACGCCGACGGAGCCTGTGACGTCACATTCCGTGCCGGTCCCCCGGGCTTCGTCACTGTGCTGGACGACGGCACCCTCACCTACCCCGAGTACCGTGGGAACGGGGTCCTCGCCAGTGCGGGAAACATCACCGAGAACCCGCATATCGGCCTGCTCTTCGTCGACTTCGCCCATGACCACATCGGCCTACACGTCAATGGCGCAGCTCGGCTCCACGGGGACGAGGAGCAGCGGCGGGCCTACCCCAGCCTTCCTGTGGACACCGCTCCAGGGCGCAGGCCCGAATTCTGGGTGCACATCACGGTGGAGGAGGCGTACGTGCACTGCTCCAAGCACATCCCCCATCTCGTGCCGGCGCCGCGTCCACGCCCGGGGGCCCAACGGCCAAAGGATGCCGATTACTTCGTCGCCCGCGCCGAGCACCAGTCCCTACCGCACGAGGGCGAGCAGACTGCGGGAACTCACACCGGACCGCTGCCGGGCAGGGGTTGACCCGTGACGGAGCCGGTCCGCACGCAGGGCGGGCCGCAAGGTCTTCGAGGTGCTCGTCGCCGCCGGGCCCCACGCCCGCTCCCCCCCGCAGCCGTCACGTCCACCAACGGTGGCGCCGAACCGACGGATTCGACCGCAGCGCTCCGCGACCGTCCGGTCCTGAACGGTCAGTCCTGGCGGGCCGGTACCGCACGGTACGAGCGTAATCCGCTGACTTCTAGCCGCAGTTGACGACAACTCGTGCGTCCGCGGCGATGCCGCCCTTGTGCTGGCTGCCCAACCCGGGGTGCGGTCGGTTCGGACTGTTTGAAGGCAGCCCAGGTCACCGCTTCTTTGTGTGTTACTGACTTCGGCGCTTCGAAGTGGTTGGCTGGTTTGTGCGGCCGACTGACGGTCATGTGCGCAGTACGTCGTTGGTATGCGCTGTGCGGATGGGGGCGGGCTGACGGCGAAGGGCCGTCGGCCCCGCGAGGCGGTGCGGCTGGAGACTGCCGGGTTGTTCGCCGAAGGGGTCGTCCCGCCAGAGGTCTCCCGCCAGTTGCGGGTCAGCTCGAAGTCGGCCTACCAGTGGCAGCAGGCTTGGCGGGAGGGCGGGGCCGAGGCGTTGGCCTCCCGGGGCTCGGGCGGGCAGCGCTGCAAGCTGTAATGCGCCGGATCGGGTTCACACACGCAGGTCGCCGACCGGACGTACCTGGCGCCCGAGCTGAACGCGGTCGAGTACCTGTGGGCCCACGTGAAACACAGCCTCGCGAACCTCGCCGGCGTTGCCCTCGACCGACTCGCCGCGCTCGTGCGCAACCGGCTCAAGCGCCTCCAGTACCGCCCCGACGCCCTCGACGGCTTCCTCGCCGGGACCGGACTCGCCATCGCCCTCCCGCCACCATCACCTTGAAGCGCCTGGTCAGTTAATCGGTTGCACGCCACCGAGACGGGGTGTCTGATCCCGGCTATGAAAATTGTGCTGAGGACGCCGACGGCCGACGGAGTGCGCGAGGCCATTGCGGCGCTGCGGGAGTGGCAGCACGACGAAACGCCGATGCAGCTGCATCCCGGGGACATCGGCTGGAACTACCGGTTCGGAACAGCCGAGACGGCCGCGGCGGTGCGGACCTGGAGCCGGAACGGACGGATCCTCGCCGTCGGGATGCTGGATTCGCCGACGCTCGTGCGGATGACGGTCGCTTCCGACGCTTTCCATGACGAGGACTTGGCGCGGCGGCTCGTCGAGGACTTCTCGCTGCCCGAGCGCGGCGTGCTGCCGGAAGGAGCGGTGTCCATCGAGGCGCCGCAGGGCCTGCTGCTCCACGACCTGTTGACCAAGGAGGGCTGGGGCGTCGACGAGCCGTGGACGCCGCTCTTCCGCGACCTCGCCGAAGCGGTGGAGGACCCCGGCGTGCGGATCAAGGAGATCGGCCTGGAGCAGGCACAGGACTTCGCCGACGTCCTGCGGTCCGCGTTCAACCCCACGAAGCCCACGCGCGAGTACCGGCACAAGATGTCCGCGGCACCGTTCTACGCCGACGCCCGCTGCCTGGGTGCTTACGACGACCAGGGCCACCCCGCGGCGGTGGTGACGGTCTGGTCGGCCGGCCCGGGGAAGCCGGGACTGGTCGAGCCGATGGGCGTCCACACGGACCACCGCGGCCGCGGCTATGGCCGGGCGATCACCGTCGCCGGGGCGGCCGCACTGCGGGAGATGGGCTCGTCAAGCGTGCGCGTGTGCACGCCGAGCTCCAACGTCGGCGGCGTCGCCACGTACAAGGCGGCCGGGTTCGCGGCGAGGCCGGAGATCGCCGACCGGATCCGGAAGGTCTGACGTCGGGGTCTGCGGACCTTCTCACCATGCCGCTCGATCGGACATCCACTGCTCCAACTCCGAGGGAGCCGGCATACGAGGGCGGTTCCATCCGCCATCCGCGTAGCGCGTAGCGCGTAGCGCATACCAACGACGTACTGCGCAAATGACCGTCACTCGGCCGTACAAACCAGCCGACCACCCCGAAGCGCCGAAGTCAGTAGCCCCTGTAAGTGCCCTGCAACGCCTTGTGGCGCCGCGCACAGGCCGTCCGCGACGCCGCCGTCACTTGCCCCAGATCTTCCGGTACGCCTCCCGGTAGCCCGATGGATCCCAGGTCGTGGCCCCCTCGCTGTTGTCGGCCGTGGTGATGTGGACGGGGGCCACGTATCCGCTGGCGGGCCGGCCGGCGAAGGCGCGGTTGAACTCGTCGACGATCTGCCAGCCCTGCTGGGACAGCGGCTCGGGCACGGTGGCGGCCTGGTACTGCCTGCTGTTGATGCGCTGGAAGGCGGAGGGGTCGCCGTCGCCGGCGCCGATGTTGAACGGTGGGCCGGAGCCCTTCTCGCCGGCCGCGCGGAATGCGGGGGCCGCGTCGGCGAAGTACAGGTCGTTGATGGCGACGGAGTGGGTCCACCTGTTCTGGAAGCGGGAGAGGAGAGAGGCGATCACCCGAGGGGTGCGGCTGCTCGCGTCCGGGATCGGGATGTTCTCGTAGGCCAGCAGCTTCACGCCCGAGCAGGTGGCGAGCTCCTTCCTGATCAGGTCGGACTTGTTCTTGGCGAAGGGGATCGAGGCGTCGGTGATGAGCACGGCGCCAGCACGGCCGCCCGAGTCGGCGATGATCCATTGCGCGCTGATGGCGGCGACGTCCTCGACCCGGGTGGTGACGTTGGTGAAGAGCTCGGGCCGCCGGCTGGGGCCGGGAGCGGCGACGGCGTGCCAGCCGATGAGCCGGATGCCTGCCGCGTTGGCCCTCGAGACCTGCTGCAAGGTCGAGTTGGGGTCGAAGCCGCCGATGACGATGCCCGAGGGCCTGACTGCCACGGCCTGGCTCATGGCCGCCTGGATGCCGGCCGGGGTGCCCCCGCCGTCGATCACCCGGACGTTCCAGCCGATGACCCGCGCCGCTTCCCGCACCCCTTTCGCGGCGCCGGCGACTCCGGGGTTGGTCATGGTCTGGGCGACGTAGACGATGGTCTTGCCGGGCTCCGCCGCGGGGCCGGTGGTCGGGCCGTTCCAGGAGACATCCATCTGCTCCGCCCGGCTGACGGCGGCCTGGGCCCGGGCGTGGACTGCGGGGCAGCCGCTCGGGCCCGCGGTGGACTCGTCCGGCCCGCTCTCCGAGCCGCGTTCGCAGCCGGCAAGGACGGTTGCCGCCGCCAGCAGGGCGCAGGCGGCGAGCCGTACCCGGTGGGCGCCGGTGGTGGCCTTGCGGTTGGCGTTGCGGTGCACGAGAGCTCCTCACGGAGTCATGGGCGGGGGGATGCGACCGGGCACGGAGGTGGTGCCCGTGGGGTGGGTCATGGAGCGGTGCCCGTAGGGCCGTCGTCCTGCGTCGGGGAGGACGGTGGCTCCGGCGGCTCGGCGGGCGCGTCGCGGGCGGATACGGCGCCGGTACGCAGTCGGCGGCGGGCGGCGTAGCCGGCCAGTCCGACGGCGAGGAGCAGGGTGCCGCCGTGGAACAGCGGGACCGTCCAGAAGTCGGCGCCCATTTGGCCGATGCCGGTGAGGCCGACGGCCAGGACGGCGACGGCGACGACGGTGCCCAGGGCGTTGGGCCGGCCGGGTTTGATCGCGGTGGCGCCGAGCAGGGCGCCGACGAAGGCGGGCAGCAGGTAGTCGAGGCCGACGCTGGGATTGCCGATCTGCTGCTGGGCCGCGAGCAGCACACCATCGAAGCCGACGATCAGTCCCGACGCGGTGAACGCGTAGACGGTGTACCTGCGGGTCGGGATGCCGACCAGGTCGGCGGCGCGCGGGTTCGACCCGATGACGTACAGGTACCGGCCGAACGGCAGCCGTTCCAGCACCAACCAGAGGGCGGCCGCGAGCATGAGCACGTAGAAGGCGGGGACCGGCAGGTTCAGGAAGGTGGAGTCGTAGAGGTCGGTGAAGGCTGCCGGGAGGCCCTGCGGTCCGGGGACGATCCGGCCGCCGTCGGTGACCCAGCCGGTTGCGGCGTACAGCATGCTGCCGGTCCCGAGCGTGGCGATGAAGGAGTCGATCCGGCCGAACACGACGATGACACCGTTGAGGACGCCGACGACCGCCCCTCCGACGATCACCGCGAGGCAGGCGAGCGGCCAGGGCCACCCGAGGTTGACGATGAGCTGCATCACCATGACGTGTGCGAGGCCGAGGCCGTAGCCGATCGAGAGATCGAATGCGCCGGTGACGATGGGGACCATGGCGGCGAGCGCGAGGATGGCCGGGATCGACTGGTTGGACAGGATCGAGTCGACGGTGTCCAGCGTGGGAAACGTACGCGGCAGGGTGAGGGAGAAGATCAGGAAGAGCAGGCCGGTGAGGGCCAGTAGGCCGTAAGCGCCGATGAGGTGCCCGCCCGGGCCGCGCAGCGAGGGGGTCATGGATGCGTCGCGGTTCCGGAGGATGGCATGGCCGAAGCCGACCGGGTGAGCCCGGCGACAGTGAGGCCCGGGCCGCTCAGCTCTGACGTCACGGACCCGCCGACGAAGACCAGAGCGCGCCGGCACGCGCCGACGACCTCCTCGAAGTCGGTGGAGATGAGCAGGATCGCGAGGCCGGCGGCCAGCGCCTCGTCGAGCAGCCGGTAGACCGCGGCCTTGGCTCCCACGTCCACACTCGCGGTCGGCTCCTCGAGGATCAGCAGGCGCAGGCCCACTCGGAGCCAGCGGCTGATCATCACCTTCTGCTGGTTTCCACCGGACAGGGTGGCGATGGGGGCCTCGCTGTCGCGGGGCCGGACCGAGAACCGTTCGATGAGGGTGGTGGCCTCGGCGCGTTCGCGGCGGGGGCTGATCCACCGCGGTGCCGGCAGACTGCCCGCGCGGGGGTTGGCCAGGAGGTTCTCCCGTACGGTCAGCTCGGCGAGGCAGCCCTCCTGCTGTCGGTCCCCGGGCACCAGTCCGACACCCAGGCCCACGGCGTCCGCGACCGTACGAGGGCGGTACGGTCGGCCGCCGAGGAGCACCGTCCCGTCGAGGATGGGCCGGGCGCCGGCGAGGGCCCGTCCCAGGTCCATGTGCCCGGCGCCCGAGAGGCCGACCAGGCCCAGGATTTCTCCGGCCCTGAGTTCCACACTGACCGGTCCCGCGCCGGCGGTCCGTACGCCGTCGAGCGTCAGGACGGCGGGGCCGTCGGCGGGGATGCGGGCGAGGTGGCGGTGTGTCAGTTCCTCGCCGACGATGTCGTGCACCAGGCGGGCGGGGCTGTGGTCCGCGAGCGGGCCGTGGCTGACGAGGTGCCCGTCGCGCAGAACCGCGAAGGTGTCGGCCACCTCGTACACCTCGTCCAGGCGGTGGCTGACGTAGAGGATGCCGTGCCCCCGGTCGCGCAGGGCGTGCAGGACGCGGAAGAGCCGGGCGCAGTCCGCGGCCGGGAGGCGGGCGGTCGGTTCGTCGAGGACGATGAGCTTCGCCCGTGACGCCAGAGCTCGGGCGATGGCGACCAGGGAGCGTTCGGTGGGGGCGAGGTGGGCGATCGGTGCGTCGGGGTCGAGATGTGCGGCGACGATCCGCAGGGCGTCGGTGCCCTCCTCGCGGGTCCGCCGCCAGGAGATCAGTCCGGCGCGGCGCGCATACCCGGTGTTCAGGGCGATGTTCTCGGCGACCGTCATCCACTCCACGAGACCGAGGTCCTGGTGGATGAAGGACATGCTGCGCGATGCGGCATGACTTCCGAGTGGGTGCCCGTCCACCGTGATCTGCCCCGAGTCGGCGTGGTGGACGCCGGAGAGCACCTTGATGAGCGTGGACTTTCCGGCGCCGTTGGGGCCCAGGAGGGCGAGGACGCTGCCGGCGTGGACGTCGACGTCGACCCCGGCCAGCGCGAGGGTCCCCCCGAACCTTTTGCGGAGCCCGCGGATGCGGACCAGAGGTTCCGCTCCAAGGGGCGGGATCGCCTGATCAGAGGTGTCGGGAGCGTCGTACACGGACATCTCCCCGGGGTCGGCCTGGCACGTTCTTCCCGACTTTCATGAGGAACACCAACGGATCAGATCATGACATTTCAGGCATTACATGTGAGGCATTGCCGTCAAACACCGGCGAGCCCGCACTCGGCCCAGATGACCTTGCCCTGCGGGAGGTAGCGCGTACCCCAGCTCCGTGACAGCTGCGCGACGAGGAACAGGCCACGACCACCCTCGTCGGTGCCGGCCGCTCGGCGCAGGTGCGGGGCGGTGTTGCTGGCGTCGGAGACCTCGCAGATCAGGGTGCGGTTGTGGAGCAGCCGTACCCGGATGGGCCCGGCACCGTGGCGGATGGCGTTGGTGACCAGCTCACTGAGCATGAGTTCCGCGGCGAACGCGGCCTCGTCGAGGCCCCAGTCGGCCAGCTGCCGAACGGCGGCGGCGCGGACTTCGCAGACCAGGGCCGGGTCGGCGGGCAGGTCCCAGGTGGCGATCCGGTCGGGGTCCAGGGCGTGGGTACGGGCGACGAGCAGGGCGATGTCGTCGCAGGGATGAGCGGGCGCCACGGTGTCCAGGACGGCCTGGCAGGTCTCCTCGGGCGTGCGCTCCGAGTGGGCCAGGACTCCTCGCAGCTGGTCGAGGACCACGTCGACGTCGCGTTGCCGGTCCTCTATGAGTCCGTCCGTGTAGAGCACGACCTGGCTGCCCTCGGGGAGGTGGATCTCGGTGGCCTCGAAGGGCAGGCCGCCGAGACCGAGAGGAGGTCCGGCGGGCAGGTCGGGGAAGGACACCGTGCCGTCGGGATGGACCACCGCGGGCGGCGGATGGCCTGCTCGGGCCATGGTGCACTGCTGCGAGGTCGGGTCGTAGATCGCGTACAGGCAGGTGGCGCCGATGATGCCGCCGCCGTCGGAGACGGGGTCCTCCCGGTCCAGGCGTCCCACGAGGTTGTCGAGGTGGGTGAGGACGTCGTCCGGAGGGAAGTCGAGTTCGGCGAAGCTGCGTGCGGCGGTGCGCAGTCGGCCCATGGTGGCCGCGGAGAGCATGCCGTGTCCGACGACGTCGCCGACGAAGAGGCCGACCCGGGCCCCCGAGAGGGGAACGACGTCGTACCAGTCTCCGCCGACGTCGGATTCGGCGGGCAGGTAGCGATGCGCGACCTCGACGGCGTCCTGATCGGGCAGACCGTGCGGGAGCAGGCTGTGCTGCAGGGCCAGGACCATGGTGCGTTCGCGCGTGTAGCGCCGGGCATTGTCGATGGACAGGGCGGCTCGGGTGGCCAGTTCCTGGGCCAGCTTGCGGTCGTCGTCACCGAAGGGTGCGGGGTCCTGCCCTCGGTAGAAGCCGGCGATGCCCAGCACGACGCCGCGGGCGACCAGGGGCACCGCGATGAGGGAGTGGACGTGGCTGAGCAGTTGCTCGGTGTGCTCGGGGTCCTGCGCGAGCCAGCCCGCGGCGGCCTTCAGGTCCGGTTCCAGCACTGCCTGCCCGCTGGTCAGACACCGCAGCTGGGGCGTCGTCGGGCCGTAGTCGACCCGCTTGCCGACCGGCCTGAAGGGAAGGTCGTCGCGAATGCCGTGGACCACCGTACGGCGCAGGTCACTGCTGGCATCGGCGGACTCCTCACCGCGCAGTACGGCCTCGGGCAGGTCGATGGTGACGAAGTCGGCCAGTCGCGGGACCGCCGTCTCGGCGAGTTCCTCGGCGGTGCGGCGTACGTCGAGGGTGGTACCTATGCGGGTGCTGACCTCGGAGAGCAGCTCCAGGCGACGTCGCGCGGCCAGGGCGTACGTCCCCACGTGCGGCTCCCCCACCAGCACGAGCCCTCGCGCCGGGGACGCGGAGTCGGCGCGATGATCCGTCGCGCCGCCGGCGTCGGCGGTCGTGCCGCCCTGGCCGGGTTCGGCAACGGGCAGGTGCCCGGACGATGCGATGACGGAGCGATGATGCTCGGGCGCCGGGGCAGCATGAACAGCCCCGGACAACGGGACGTCAGGGACGCCGGCAAGCTCAGCGGGCAGGCTCAGCGGCTCGTCGGCCTGGTGCGGGACGGCAAGGGGCTTGCCCGGTGCGAGGCCGGGGAGGACGGCCTCGATGGCGATGCCTGCCACCCCGGAGGCGCTCGTCACCGGACGGCTCACGAGCGTGACCCGCCGGCCGTCGGACAGATGCACGTCGACGGCGGCTCGATCCCCTCGGGAGATCAGCTCGGTGGCCTTCCCCAGGAGGACGGACCGGTCTCGGGGGCGCAGTTCGAGGGCCAGTTCGTCCACCCCGATACCGCGCTGGAGACCGGCCGCGGTTCTGGCTCCCGCGTCCAGGTACGCCCGCAGCAGAGCGCGCCCTCGCGCGGAACTCTGCCCGAGCAGCCGCCGCTCGATGGCCTTCGCCGCCTTGCGTATCACCGTGGCCAGCGCCGGGTCCTCGGCGCTGCGCGGATATCCGAAGCACAGGACACCCTCGATACGGCCGCTGAGCGGGTCCCGGACGGGGAGTGCGCGGCAGGCGCTTCCCTGCGAACGCTCCGCGAAGTGCTCGGCGCCGTAGACCCGGATGAGTCGACGCTCCGCGAGGGCGAGACCGATGCCGTTGGTACCGGCGACCCCCTCGGCGAACACGAATCCCGGGACGCGCTGGATCGCCGGGAGAGCTCTGGCCAGGGACGCCTCTCCGAAACGGCGCAGGAGAACCGTCCCGCTCGCGTCGGCAACGGAAATGTTCATCGCGCTGCCGGCGAACCGAAACTGCAGCCGGTCGAGCACGGGCACGGCCGCGCGCACGATCCGGCCATCCGGATCGAAATCATCCCGGAAGGGAAGGTCGTCCTGGTCCGGCGAGAGCCCCAGTGCCCCGCAGCGCTGCCATGAATTCAAGATCGACGCTCGTACGCCGGTCTCGACCGGCTCACCCTGCAGAAACCGCTCACGGGAACGAGCGGGCCCTGTGCCGCCTGTCGCAGGCCCCGTCGGCATCGGTTCCTCGCCGGGCAGAACCACGCTGCGCCTCACTCACGCCTTCAATAACCCGCTCTTCGGAAATATCTTGCATTGACGAGAATACGGGAGATAAAGGGCGAGAGGCACGATTCGCAAGGTCCCTCACGCACGGTAACCGGACGGGGTCGTCGTCACAGGACCGCGACCGGGGTGACGGGTGAGCCGGTCCCACCCGGAACGTTCAACGGCGCCACGACGAGCATGAATTCATGCCGCCCCGCCTCGGCGGTCGCGACGGAGAGCGCCTCCAGGTCGAGGTTGTCCAGCAGCGGCACCCCCATCGCGGCCACGGCCAGGGCGTGGACCGGCGAGTGCACGCCGTCCACCGGCGAGGGCCGCACATCACTGTCGCCGTCTCCGCCCAGCAGCGCGATACCGCGCTCGGCCAGCAGTGGTACGGCGTCCACGTGGAAGCCCGCGCTCGCCGTGTCGGGGTCCCAGGCACCGAGTTCCGCGCGGCGGCGGACGTGTCCGGAGCGCAGCAGCACCGCGTCACCCTCGCCGATCGTCACACCAAGCGCCTTCTCCGCTGCGACGATGTCCTTCGCGTGCACCGCTCGTCCCGGCTCCAGCCAGCGGATCCCCAGGACGGCCGGGAGGTCGAGGAGCACACCCTTCGTGACGAGAGGGCCGAGCGTCGACACCGCGCCGAAGCGGGCGCCCGCGGAGTCGACGACTTCGTGCGCCGTCCGGCCGTCGTAGAGCTGCCCCCGGTAGGCGATGTGGCACAGGGCGTCGAGATGGGTGACACCCTTGCCGTGGTAGTCGGCAGCGATGAAATCCTTGTGGGTGCGGGGTTCCGGGGCTTCCACATCGCCCAGATCGGTCATGTGGTGCAAGGCCGGTTTGCGGTTGTCGGGGCCGGGCCGGGTGTTCCAGGGCAGCGCCATCGGGACGACGGTCCCGGACCGCACCGTGGCCGTGGCCCGCCGCACATGGTCCGCGGTCACCCGGTTCCATGCGCCACGGTCGGCCGGGGCCCACCGCCCCCACGTGCGAACCGCTTCGAAGAGTGCGTCGAACTCCGGACGGGATACGGCAGGACCGTTGCCGGCATCGGCGGACACGGGATCCGGGACCTGGGCGGAACTCGAGCTCATCTGTCCTCACCGATCACTCCGGGGACGGGCCGCTCGCCGCGGCAGAATCCTTCGAAAGCGCCCTGTCCGAGGCTCCTGGGGGCACCGTGTCGACGGCCATCACGGCCACCACGGCCACCTCGAACAGCCAAGCCTGCGCATCCTCGCGTAACTACCGATTGTCGGCGAACGTGCAGGTCATCGCGAGCTCCGACACCCGCCTGGGGGTGGCCGCGACCCGCCCGATGCCGAGCACCGCAACGTCCACGCGTGCACGCTTGTCGTAGCGTCCGTCAGGTCCCCCAGTCGCGAACAGAGCAGTCACATGGGCAGGTCGGCACCCTTACCTCGAATTGCCTTTGACCTGGAGAGGAACACTTGCCGCTGGGGCCGGTCGATGTCTGTGACGACGACGGCGATCTCCTCTCCGGCCTCGAAGTCCTCTGGCGGATCGGCGGCAGGCCGGCCGTGCACCTCTCTGAAGGGGAGCAGCCCAAGGACGCCGTCCGCAAGGTGGACGAAGACTCCGACGGGAAGCACCGTGGCGACCGTCCCGCGCAGCTCCTGGCCCACCACGGTGCGGTCCGCGAAAGCCGGGAAGGGGTCGGGCTGCAGTGCCTTCAACGACAGCCTGGCCTCGGCGTTGAAGGTGTCGAACTGAAGGAACTCACACGAGACACGCTGGCCGATCTCGACGACTTCGGTGGGAGCGTCGATGTGCCGCCAGGACAGTTCGGGGATCACAATGAACCCGACGCCAGGCAAGGTCGGATGGTCGGGGCCGTCGTCCAGGGCTACGAAGACCCCGAACCGCTCGATCGCCGCGACGGTGCCGGACAGGATCTCGCCACGGTGCAGTGACTCCAGGAACGCCCAGAGTTCCGGGCTCTCAGACTGCCAGTCCATGCCGGCCACCCTGGCACACGGCGCCGGGTGCCGGCCATGTCCCCTCGGTGGCGGCCAGTCCAGCCGAACCACTGTCCGCAACCGCGCTCTGCCCCAGGTGGCGGAGCTGCTGGGCTGCGAGCGACGGGGCGAGCAGGCAGACCGTCGCCGCCGGCAACCGGTCAGCACCACCAGGGATGTGGACAAGCGGGTCGGCCGGAGGCGTCTCTCAGGGCGTCCGGGGAGACCGTCCGCGCGACCGCCACCCCGCGGCCGTCCTGGTTGCGTGCCGAAGGACGGTGCCGCCGGTGGTCGGCGATCCACGTCCATGCGTTCCACGTGCTGTGTCACGCACCGGTGGTGCCAGGCGCCCGCTCTGGGACACCTCATCCGCCCGCGAGCTCATCCGCCCGCGGCCTCCTCGGCCTCCCAGCGCAGCAAGTCGCCCGGCTGACACTTGAGTACCTCGCAGAGCGCGGCGAGCGTCGCGAAGCGCACCGCCTTGGCGCGGCCATTCTTGAGTACTGCCAGGTTGGCGGGCGTGATGCCTACGCGGTCCGCGAGGTCGCCCACGGACATCTTCCGCCTGGCCAGCATCACGTCGATGTCGACGACGATCGGCATCAGATCACCTCGTCCAACTCGGCCTGCATCTGCGCCGCTTCGACGTCGCGCTCGACGGCCTGGGCGAGCAGCATCCGCAGCACGAGCACGATGAGCGCGACCCCGAGGATGGCCAGGCCAACCCCGCCCATGATCACGGTGACGCCTGGGTCGGCCCGCTGGCCCGGCGCGTTGAGCGCCGTGACCGCGAACCACAGGAGGGCAGCCGCCACGATTGCGCCGATCACGGCGTCCACGTACCGGAAGGCGGCGTGGGAGAACACGGTTCCGCGTCGCACCATCGTCACCAGCCGCCATACGCTGACCAGGGCGACCTGGCCCGACACCATGCCCAGGATCGTGATCACGCGCAACGGGGTCAGCGGGAGCGACCCGTCCTCCGGATCGTTCCCACTGGCCAACACCCACACCATCGATGCCTGTACGAACACGGTGCCGGTGAGTACCACCACGAGCACGGCGCGCAGCGCACGCACTGTCAGCTTTCCCACGCCCCCTCCTTCCATCGAGTTGCGATGGGAATCTATCGAGTTTCGATAGGTGAAGCAAGGGCTGGGACGCCGAGTGGGTGGCGGTTTCGCACCGTGGCGGAACGCCGTCGCCCCCGCTCATGGCATGGCGTTCACGCGACTCGTCTTGGCCTTGCCGAAGTCGGCCTTGCTTGAGCGCAGATGGACGCCACCCGACTCCGCCGAAGCGCCGAAGCGCCGAAGCCCTGAGGGGCTGGGGCGCCATAGGAAACCCCTATGGCACGTGCTGACTTTTCGTCTTTGCCTCGCCTTCTTTTCCGGCCGTACCGTGAAATAGCTCGACGAGGCGCTCAACGCGATTCCCCGAAGATTCGCACCATGCGCACGTAAATCCCTTATTCAATCGAGCGGACAATTTCGCGATCGAAAGGACCGGTGGTATGACGACGTTCGAGAACGGATCGGGAAAGCTAGAACTCTCGGGAAAGCGGGCCCTGGTCACAGGTGGTTCTCGCGGAATCGGAGCGGCCGTCGTGCGCCAACTCCTGGACGCCGGTGCCGAGGTGCTCACGACTGCCAGGTCGGCGACGAACACGGTGCCGGAGGGGGCCACCTTCGTGGCGGCCGACGTGCGGACGCGGGCCGGCGCGGAGGCGCTCGCCGCGGCCGCGCAGGAGGTGCTCGGCGGGGTGGACGTCCTGGTCCACAACGTGGGCGGGGCGCAACCGTACAAGGGAGCTTTGGCCATCCCTGACGAGGTGTGGCAGGACGCGCTGGACCTGAACTTCCTGGCGTCCGTGCGCCTGGACTCGCTGCTGGCACCGGGGATGCGGGAACGGCGTTCGGGAGTGATCGTGCACGTCTCCTCGGCGGCGGTGCCCCCGACGCCACCACCGTTCCTGCACTACACGGCGGCGAAGGCGGCGCTGGAGAACTACAGCCGGGGACTGGCCGCGGAGCTGGCACCGTTCGGAATCCGGGTCAACACCGTGTCCCCCGGCAGGACCGCCACCCCCGGCGGCGAAGCGACGCGGGAACAGTGGGCGCGCCTGGACGCGGGGCCGGGCCAGGCCACCCATACCCCTCCGCTGGGGCGCGATGGTCAGCCCGACGACATCGCCCACGCGGTGCTGTTCCTCGTGTCCGACCGGACGAGCTGGCTGACCGCGAGCAATGTCGTCGTGGACGGCGGCGAATTCCCCAGGGGTTGACGTCGAGGGAATTCCGGAACGCCGGTTTCGAAAAAGGAATTTCAGCGGCACCGCTTTCCTCTCGGCCGTCAGGACACCGGTGAGAAGAAGGCGGACTCCGACCAGGTCTCCTTACGCAGGAGTTCGAGCAGGGCCGTCTCCGCCGGCCCCGCGCCGTGCCGGACCACGGCGATGACGGGCTGGGACACGACCGGGAACACCGGGCGCGCGAGGTGCTCGTGGCCGTGGGGAACCGCGGAGGCCGGGACGAGCGTCACCCCCAGCCCGTGGGCGGCCCAGCGCACCGCCGTCGCCGTCTGGGACGCGCGGGCGGCCGTGTTCGGGGTCAGATCGTTGTCCCGCAGCAGGTTCAGCAGTACGCCGTCGAGCGCGCTGTCGCGGTCGAACCTCACCCACGGCTCCCCCTCCAGCTCGCGCAGCTCGACCCGGTCCGCGGCGAGCAGCCGGTGCCCGGCACCCAGCACCACCACGAACTCCTCGTCGCCGAGGTGGTGGGCGTCGGCGGGGCTGCGCTCACACGCCGCCATCAGGGCGAGGTTCAGCACGCCCCGGCGGCACAGCCGCTCCAGCTCGGCGTGGCTCGGCTCCTCGAAGACGGTGACCTCCAGCTGCGGGAAGCGGCTACGCAGCGCGCCCAACGCGCCCGGCAGCTGCCGCGTGCCAAAGCCCATCTGCACCGCGACCACCAGCTCGCCCACCAGCTCATCGGCACCGGCCCGCGCCGTCGCCCTCGCCCGCCGCGCCGCGCTCACCGCGACCTCCGCCTCCCGCAGGAACGCGCGGCCGACCACGGTGGGCACCAGTCCGGTCGGCGTGCGGGCGAACAGTTTCACTCCGAGTTCCCGCTCCAGGCCTCGGATCTGCTGGGACACCGACGGTTGAGCGACGCGCAGCAGCTCCGCCGCCGCCGTCACCGACCCCTCCTCGGCAACGGCCAGGGCGTACTCGTACTGACGAAGGCTCATCGGCTCCCGTCCCCTCCCTGCGGTGGACCGCGGTCCCCCCGTTGGAAATCGCTGTGTAGCCAACTCACTTCCGCCGGCGAAGATTCCCGTGGCCACGGCCAGATCGACGCACACCGACTCGCCCCACACACCACCACCCCGCGCGTCATCGACGCCCGCGGCGCCCTGAACCGCAGCCTCGCCCCTGCCCGGCCCGCGACGCCGCCCCTACGCGGTCAGCGAGCGCGGCCGGGCAGACGCTTGGGCCGCCGGGCATCCCCCGGAACCTCCTACAACGGCCCCCGCTCATCGGCCCACCGCTGGATCGCATCCCGGTCCACCAACAAGATCCCGTGCCGCTCACCCACGCGCCCGCGGCGCGCGCCTTGTACCGGTGGCGAGCAGCAGCCGGCCTCCATCGGGTACGGCGGCCGACGCCGGAGACGGCCCGGTGCGGCGGCCTCGCAGCCCTCACTGTCCGGTGCCAAGCCACCCGCCACCTGGCCGTCATCCGGAACCGCGTACGCAACGCGCGATCATGCGTCGGGCTAGCGCGGACTGCAATTCTTCGACCAGCGCTGGGGAGAGGTAGTTGGTCGGTTCGTCGAGCAGCAGGAGATCAGCGGGCTCAGATACCAGCCGTGCGAGGTCCACGCGGCGGCGCTGGCCGTATGACAGCTCGCCGATGCGCAGCCCGAACTCTGCCGGGCGGAAGAGACCGAGGGCAAGCAGCGCGTGCGCGTGCTCGTCGGCGGAGCCCACGCGGCCCAGCGAGAACGCCTCCGCCACCGTCAGGCCCGGCGGCCACGGCGTCTCGTCCTGGCGTAGATGGCCCACCCGGCCCTGCACCCGCACCCGCACCCGCAGGAGAGGGGTGCCCAGCCGTCAGTCGCGGCGGAGGGTGGGCAGGCCGAGATGGTGCAGGGCGACGTCGACGCGATGGTCGGCGTCGTAGCCACCGCGTCGACGTCGTAGCGCTGGAGCAGGGCGTCGTACGCGGCGTGCGCCACCGGGTCCGCGCCGTCGCCTGGCGCCCGCTCGGCCCGGCGCAGCTCCGCCTCCAGTGCGCGCAGGTCCGCGAGGGCCAGGTCGATGGCGTCCTGACGGTCGCGCTGGGGGGCAGGGGGATGGTCTGCGGCAGGTAGCCGATGCCGCCGACGGCGAACACGGTCAACTCGCCGCCGTCCGGGCGTTCCTGGCCCGCGATGAGCCGCAGAAGGGTGGGCGGTACGACATGACGGAGGGACTCGCAATACGATACGTCTCGTCGCGGCGGCGGGCGTTTGGGGGGCAGGCTGGATCGGGGGCGGCAACGGCGTCGGCTTGCGTCCCGCTCGGCGCGATGGGGTGCCGTCAATTCGCAAGCTTGGGTCACTCGTGCGTTGAGTGTGGCCGTGCGGTGTTCCTCAGAGAAGCGAAGGAAGAGCCTCGTGACCGCCGGGATTCGCCGACCTGCCGAAATGCGGCCGCTACCGCGGACGGTACGTCCCGTGAAGGACTGTCCGGAACCTGCCGAGTCGCAAGGTAGCGGGCCAGGCCCGCACCGTAGGAGCCGGTGCACTCGACCCGTACCGGGGGAAGTCGACCGGCACGGCAACTCCCGTCACCACTGCTGCGCACTTGTTGCAGGCGTCGCCATCTCGTTCTCGTCTTCCACATGCCTGACAGGGAACTCCGTCACGCCAGGTCGAACGCGGCACCGCCAGTTGTCGCGCAGGGCACTGCCCCTTGCCACGACGCGGCCCGGCGGTGCCGCTGCGCACGCGCTGGCGGCACCGCCGGGCCCGGTGTCCTGTGTAGATCTACTGTGGGTCTACTCGGTCACCTTCAGCAGCTTGTTGGGCGTTCCGCTGCTCGGGTTGGTGATCTTGTCGCCGGTTGCCCCGCCGGTGAGCGCGGTGGCGACCTCAGCGGGAGCGGCGTCCGGGTGACCGGCCAGGTAGACGGCGGCGGCTCCCGTGACGTGGGGGGCGGCCATGGAGGTGCCGGAGATCGTCTTGGTCCCCTGGTCGCTGTCGTTCCAGTCGGAGGTGATGTCCGAGCCCGGCGCGTACAAGTCCACGATCGAGCCGAAGTTGGAGAAGTCCGACTGGGCGTCGTCCTTGGTGCTGGACGCGACCGTGATGGCCTCGGGGACCCGGGCCGGTGAATTCTGCCCCGCGTCCGCCGACTCGTTGCCGGCGGCGACGGCGAAGGTCACCCCGGAGGCGATGGCCTTCTTGACCGCCTCGTCGAGAGCGGGATCCGCGCCGCCGCCGAGGCTCATGTTGGCCACCGAGGGGCCCTGGTGGTTCTGGGTCACCCAGTCGATGCCTGCGACGACCTGCTCGGTGGTGCCCGAGCCGTTGTCGTCGAGCACGCGAACCGCGACGATCTTGGCCTTCTTGGCCACCCCATGGGCGGCGCCGGCGATGGTTCCTGCCACATGGGTGCCGTGGCCGTTGCCGTCGTCGGCCGTGTCGTCATTGTCGACGGCGTCGAAGCCGGAGGCGGCGCGGCCCTCGAAGTCCTTGTGGCTGATGCGTACGCCGGTGTCGATGACGTACGCGGTCACTCCTTCCCCGGCCTTGTCCGGGTAGGTGTACTTGCCGTCGCCGGCCGTGTCCTTCTGGTCGATGCGGTCCAGGCCCCAGGACGGCGGGTTGTCCTGGGTGGCATTGATGTGGAACTTCTTGTTCTGGACCACCTTGGACACGGCGGGGTCGGCCGCGAGGCGCTTGGCCTCCGTCTCGGTCAGGCTGCCGGCGGAGAAGCCGTTGACCGCCGAGCCGTAGGTCCGGCTGATCTTGCCACCGTACTCGGCGACCAGATCCCGCTTCTCGGCCTTGGACGCCTTCTGGTCCAGAAGGACGATGTAGCTTCCGGCCACGGCTCCTTCGGCATTCAGACCGTAGACGGTGCCCTCCGCGGGCTGTCCCGCCTGAGCTATGGGGGACACGTAAAGGCCGGTGCCGACGATGGTTGCGACGGCCGCGATCGCGGTGACGATCTTGGCCTTGCCTGAGCGTTTGTGATGCGCCGTCAAGAGGGGTCTCCTCGTGAAGTGGGGGGATTTGCGTTCGAACGCAGCGCTGCGCGTGCTCAGGAGAGTGCCGACTTGTCGCGAGCAGATCAATCTCTTGATGTGACCCCGACGTCCGACGAATGGTCGACCTCCACGGGATTCACGCACATTCGAAGCAACCCGAGCGCAAATGTGCAGCGCTGAACGCTGGTTGAATCACCAAGGAACGGTCCAGGATTATCTGTGCCGATTTCTTCACCGTCTGCTCACGTTCGGTGAGGTTGAGCGTCACCTTGCACAGCCCGCGCAGTGTCGCGGGCAAGAGCAGAGGCGGCATGGTTGTCGCGCGCACAGACGATCGCCGAACCATGTTGTCCCCCTACATGTGCGCCTGACCTGCAGGCATTCAGCAGCCCCGTGGACGCACATCCACAACAGCACGCCCTACAGCTGCGGGAGCACCTCACCGGCGATGAGTTCCAGGTGGTCGAGGTCATTGAAGTCGATCAGTCGCAGATGGATACGGCTTGCACCGATCGCGGAGAACTCGCCGAGCCGCTCCACGAGCCGGGCGGGGGATCCGACCACCGGATCCTCCGGCGGCAGCGCGCTCTTGACATGCAGCGGGGCGGCCCGCCGTTGCGCCTCTGCGTCGGTACGGCCGATGGCGACCACGACCCCGGCCGAGAGCACCAGCGGTGGCTGACCGGCGTCGGCCCGTCCGGTCCGGTCGCACGCCTCGGCAACCCGCTGGTACGCCCGGGCCGTCTCCGCCACCGACTTGAAGGGCATGTTGAATTCGTCGGCATACCGAGCGGCCAGCTCCGGGGTGCGCTTGGGGCCGCGGCCCCCGACGATGATCGGCGGCGCCGGCACCTGCACGGGCTTCGGCAGGGCAGGCGCGTCGACCAGCTGGTAGTGGTCGCCGCGATAGCTGAAGCTCTCGCCGACCGGTGTCCGCCACAGGCCGGTGATCACCGCCAGCTGTTCCTCCAGCCGATCGAAGCGCTCCGGGGCGGGCGGGAACGGGATGCCGTACGAGGTGTGTTCCCGTTCGTACCAGCCCGCGCCGAGGCCCAACTCGACCCGCCCCCCGCTCATCCGGTCGACCTGCGCCACCATCACGGCAAGCGGGCCCGGCAGCCTGAAGGTGGCCGAGGTGACCAGGGTGCCCAGCCGGATCCGGGACGTCTCCCGGGCGAGCGCGCCCAGCGTGAGCCACGCGTCGGTAGGGCCCGGCAGCCCGGGATCGGCGCCCATCGCCTGGAAGTGATCGGCCCGGAAGAAGCCCTCGAACCCGCCGGCTTCGACGAGTCGGGCGAAGCGCAGCTGATCCTCGTAGTCGGCGCCGCGGTGCGGCTCGGTGAAGACGCAGATCCGCAGGCTCATCGCCCCTCCGTTTCGGCCGGCGTGGATGTGTCCCGTTCCATCAGCAGCTCGTGCAGATCGGCGCTGCACCGGGCCACTTCGCCCAGGTGCGCGGTTCGGCCCAGGGTCCTCGGCCGGGGAATGGCAACGTCGACGATCTTGCGGATCCGGCCCGGGCTCGGGCTGAGCACCACCACCCGGTCGGCGAGCACCACGGCCTCGTCTATCGAGTGGGTGACGAAGACGACCGTTGACGAGTTTTCGATGTGGATGCGCTGCAGCTCCACCGCGAGGTCCGCGCGGGTCAGCGCGTCGAGTGCGGAGAACGGTTCGTCCATGAGCATCACCCGGGGCTCGCCCATCAGCGACCGGCACAGTGCGACGCGTTGCTGCATACCGCCGGAGAGCTCGTGCGGCCGGTGCTTCTCGAAGCCGCTCAGTCCGGCCGTCTCCAGCAACCGCTTCGCCCGGTCGCGGTACTCGACCTTCTTCCAGCCGAAGATCTCCACGGGCAGCAGGACATTGTCGAGGACGGACCGCCAGGGCAGCAGTGCCGGCCGCTGGAACAGCATGGCGACATCCCGCCGGGCTCCGGTGACTCGCTCGCCGTCGATGGCGATCTCGCCCTCGGTGACCGGCAGTAGCCCGGCGATCAGCCGGAGCAGTGTGGACTTGCCGCACCCGGACCGGCCCACCACCGCCACGAACTCGCCCTCGGCGATGTGAAGGCCGATGTCCTGGAGCGCCACCGTCGAACCGGAGCGGCTGGTGAAGCTGCGGGACACACCGGTGAGTCTGATCATCCGGCGGTCTCCCCATCCACTGGCGGTCGCCATGCCGGCCGGTTCGTGACGCCCAGTCAGGCTACCCGCAGCAGACCGCTCGGCGGTACCTGCCCTTCGTCCTGTCGGTGAATGCCCCCGTGCCCCACACCTGGCCCACAACTACCCGGCCCTCGTAGGCTGTTGCCCGCACCAAGTGTCATGCCCTCGGCGGTTCTGTCACGCCGTTGCGTCACGCCGTTCCGTCTCGTCTGTCTCGCCTGTCTCGACGCCCCTCCGCCGGTGCAGTCGGCGGTCGGAAAGGACAACACTGTGCGCATGATCAGGTTCGCCCGTACGGTCGCCGCGGTAGCCCTGACGACAGCGCTGGCGCTGGTGGCGGGATGTGGCGGCTCGGATTCCGACGCAGGAGCCGGTGAAGACGGCAAGGCACTGAAGAAGGTGACCTACCTGACCTCGTTCGGCAACTTCGGCCGGGACGCGTACGCCTGGGTCGCGAAGGACAAGGGGTTCTTCGAAGAGGCCGGCTTCGACGTGGAGATCAAGCCGGGCCAGGGCACCGGCGGCGTGATTCCGGCCGTCGTGAGTGGCCAGGCGCAGTTCGGCCCGATCGACCTGACGGGAGGTCTGCTGCATATGGGCAGCGGTCAGGCGAAGGACTTCGTCGCGGTGGCCGCCATCCAGCAGCGCACCATGGCCGCGATCGCCACCACCGAGGGCAACGGCATCGCCTCTCCGAAGGACCTCGAGGGCAAACGGCTCGCCGACACGCCCGGCTCTGTCGTACGCAACCTCTTCCCGACGTACGCCCGACTGGCCGGCGTGGACGCCGACAAGGTGACCTGGGTCAACGGCGAGGCACAGACCCTGATGGGCACGCTCGCCGGCGGCTCGGTGGACGGCATCGGCCAGTTCGTGGTGGGTAAGCCGACGATCGAGGCGGTGACGAAGAAGAAGGCCGTCCTGCTGCCGTACAGCGACGTGATACCCGACCTCTACGGAAACGTGCTGATCACATCGAAGAAGATCGCCGAGCAGGATCCGGAGATGGTGAAGCGGTTCACGGCCGCGCTGCTCAAGGGCTTGGAGTACAGTCTCGCCCACTCGAAGGAGGCCGCTGAGATCCTGCAGCGGAACGTGGACGCCACGAATCCGACCGCTGCGGCAGCCGAGTTGGAGCTGATGGCCGCGTACGTCAAGCCGGGCGGTTCCGGCACGGCGATCGGGACGCTGGACTCCGCGCGGGTCGCGAGGAGCATCGCGATCCTGGAGCGAGCGGGCGCGCTGCGGCAGGGAATGCCCCCTGAGCAGATCATCGACTTCGACCTGGTGCCGAAAGCCTGATCGCGCCGCGCCGGAGAAGGGCCTCGCTGGGAGAAGGATGGGATGACCGAACTCTCGAAGCCGCAGCAGGCCTCGGCGGCGGGCCCGGAGCCGATGCCGGTGCCGGTGCCGCAAGTCGGTCCACGGCGCAGGACGGGCCTCGGCGTCGTGCTGTTGCCGTTGGCCGGGCTTCTGGTCGCGCTCGGCGTGTGGTGGCTTCTCACCTCGGTGCTGGAGGCGATCCACCCGGCTGTGCTGCCTCCGCCAGGTGCCGTGCTCTCGGCGTTCGCCGCAGCCCCGGTCCGGTTCCTGGAAC
The DNA here is from genome assembly GCF_028736035.1 of Streptomyces sp. T12. Classification (NCBI taxonomy): domain Bacteria; kingdom Bacillati; phylum Actinomycetota; class Actinomycetes; order Kitasatosporales; family Streptomycetaceae; genus Streptomyces; species Streptomyces sp. T12. The sequence continues at coordinate 10,292,326 of NZ_CP117866.1, read as the reverse complement.
ATGCCGGCGACACCACCGTGGAGACGGTCGTCGGGTTCGTTCTCTCCAGCGGCTGCGGTGTTCTGATCGGACTGTCACTGGCGGGCTCGCGGGTACTGGAGCGAATGTTCACGCCGCTGCTGGTCGCCGTCAACGCGGTTCCGAAGATCGCGCTCGGGCCGCTGTTGGTGGGAGCGCTCGGTTGGGGGCAGAAGCCGGTCCTGACCATGGTCTTCCTGCTCTGCTTCTTCCCGATCGTGCTGTCCACCGCAGCCGGCCTCACGTCGACCCCGGCGGACCTGGCCGAATTGGCGCGCTCGCTGAACGCCTCGCGCTGGCAGGCCTTCCGGAAGGTACGGTTGCCCGCCGCACTGCCCCAGATCTTCGTCGGGCTGAAGGTAGCCATGCCTCTCGCCGCGATCGGCGCGGTCATCGGCGAGTTCCAGGCCGGTGAGAGCGGACTGGGCTATCTGATCGTGCAGGCGGGTGGGGTCGGCGACACCGCCACCGCCTGGGCCGCGATCATCCTGATCGGACTGATGAGCATCCTGCTCTACTTCGCTTTGGTGTTGTTGGAACGGTTCGCGCTGCCCTGGGTCGGGGACACCACCTCGCGCGACTGAACCGGCTGGGCCCGTGGCTGGGTCTGATGGGCCAGAGCCACGCCGACCAGGGGCCGGAGCGCGCCGGATCGCGCGGCGACCGGATCACCGCGGACCGGATCGCCGCGGAGCGGTACCGCGAGCGGGCCGCCCGGCTGACGCAGCGTTGGGGCAACGCCAAGCCGCACGACACCTCCCGGATGACCGAACACGAGGCCCGCGCTCTGACGGCCTCCCTCAGGGAAACGGACGAGGCACTGGCAGCGCTGACCGACGCCTGGCCTCGCAGACCGCCCCGCACCTGCGTCGGCGTCCTGGACAGGCAAGCCGTGAGGTCCGTATCGGGAAGGCGGCACGCCTGCCATCGGGGTTCACTCGCGGACATCGACGCCGGGAAGGGGTGGGCACCATGCCGAACAGCCACCGGAAAGCTCCGGAAGGACCTGCGCCCTGAAGAACTGGCGCGAACTCGGGAAGGTCCGCACCGACCCGAAATGGGCGAGCAGGCTCAAGGTCGGTGAACCATCCCCCGGCTTCGTGCCGCCCCGTGCCGCCGGAGACCGCACGGGGCGAACATCTGTTGCTCAGGCGGTCTCAGTAACGGGAGTGAGTTGCTCCCGGACCACCCCGCTCTTCACTCATCGATTTCAGAGCATGATGAGCAGACGTGTATTCGGCTTGAGCTTCCTGTTCACCGAACGACTCTGTACGTATACCTCCAGCTTGGGGTTGTTCCCCGCTTTCACGGAGACGGTCCCCTGGACGTCCGTACCGAAAAGAAGGTTGCGTGCCGCGTCGCCCGTATAGGCTCGGTCGGTGTCCTTTTCGACCACGATAACTTCCTTGTTCTGCTGAACCTGAGCCCGGGCGCCCAGCTGGTAGTAACACGAACCACGTTCGTACGTCACGCCTGGATGCGAGTTGACGAAGGGGCGTATCTCGACCTCCTTGTCGACTTTCAGGAGCCGGTACTTGTCGGCCGGAATCGGTTCGAGGTTCGCCCGCACCTCGTCAACCGATATGTCCTGACCAACGGCGAACAGGTTCTTCGTGCCGCGCACCCCCTGCTCGCGGCCGCGCAGGAAGCTGGTGGCGGCAGCGCGCACGGTGCCGATCGCCTCCTCGACGCCCTTCTGGGAATCCGCATCCCAGATGGCGATGTTCCCCGCCGGGAAGCCGTAGTTCTGTGCGGTCCGCTTGGCCAGGGAGTTCGGAACGAGGATCGCGGAAGTCCAATGGCCCGGAAGCCCACCCATCTTCGCCGTGATCCGGTCGAGCCAGGGGCCAAGGATGGCCATGTCGCCGTCGTGCCGCCGGTCGCCGCCGGAGGCGTTCTCCTCGCCGTCCGTCACAACGATCTGGAGGAAACTGTGCTCGCCGTATTCCTCCCAGATATGACCCAGATCTTCCAGGGACTTCAGAGAAGCCTCGATGAGGGCCGTAGCGCCATTGTTGACCTGGTACAGCCCGCGCATGGACGGCAGATGCTTCACGTCCATGTCCCAGACCAGATTCTCCACCCTGTGGTCAAAAGAATAGAGGCTGATCCGGGTCTCGTGGCCGAGGCTGTCCGACTCGGCCTTCAACCCTGCCACGAACTCGTCCACAACTCGAATGAGTTGACTCTGGTGCGGACGCATTGAACCCGAACAGTCCACCACCAGCGCGACGTGATTCACCTTGTGCTGGATCTTGTTTGCGGGCATGTTTGTGCTCCCCCTTCGAGGCTCCCCGAATGATGTATCCACTCTATGGGGAGGCACTGACAACGGCCTTTGACGCTCAATCACCTGCCTGCATCCAGCGCTGCGTCCGGCACCCAGAAGACGCCCGGCGATCGCCCATGGCAGCTCACGGGAAGCGGACCGTCATGCTGCTTCCAAGCAAGATGGGCATCGGCAGCGGGGGAGGATGCCCTGCTTCAGCAACCAGCTGACGGCTGCGGGAGGCTCGCCCGGCGAGCTACTCAATGGTGGACCAGGCGAGGGAGCCACCTACGGAGACTCGCCCGATCAGCCCCATAGGCCGGAGTTCAACGCTGCGCGCAGTCAGCACGAAGTCAACACGGGAGTCAGCACCGCGCCGTCAAATCACCCCGAACTACGCATCCCTGACACCGCTCGTTCCGCTGCCTGCCGAGCCCCCAGTTCGGGTCACGAGAGGCCGACGTAGAGGCCGCACTTACACTCCGGCCCCGAACTATGTTGTCCCACCACATGTGCGCCTGACCTGCAGATTCCTACGGTGTTCCGACACGAACCCGTCCCCACCGCACACGAGGAAGTGGCGCAGATGGCCTCCGAAACCACCACTCCCCCACCCCCCGCGAACCTCAAGCGCATCGTCGCCGCCAGCCTCATCGGCACCACCATCGAGTGGTACGACAACTCATTCGATCGGGGCTAGGACCTGCGGTTTTCCTTGATTCCGGCCCTCGCAGTCAGCACGGAACCAGCACGGGGTTGGTGGCGTGCTGACTCGGTGCTGGCAGACCTGCGTCGCAGCACGCTCCATTGGCCCCGACGGCATCCGCACATGGTTGCTCAGTGTCACCAACAGCCTGAGTCGACACCGGCCCTCGGCCGTCCCTGGGCGCCAGGCCACGACCCGACTCCTTCATCGAAGCATGGCGCTCTGGCGAGCGGTCTCGCGTCTTCGTGGTGACGGTCAACGGCAACCATCAGAAGGCCACCAAGCGCACCGCCAAGGCTGACCGCTCAGCATTCAAGCAGCTGGCCAGGGGCAGCGAGCGCGCCGAGTACTTCCACCTCGCCGAGTGGAACACCACGCCGTGCCTCTTGCTGTCCACCGAACTACTCGCGCTGGACGGCATCGCCGTCAACGCGCTGCAGGCGCCGGGCGAAGGACTGCTGCCCGCGAGGGCGGCCACAGGGCGATTGAGTGCGGACGCAGTGAGGGTTTTCAGGGTGGCCCCGGATGGGTGACGACCGGGCCGTAGGCAACGGACAGGGCTCATGTGCCGTTGAGAGAGGTGTCTAGGTCTCAACTCTCCAGCTCAGGAGCCCTGTGGGTCCCGTACCCTGCCGCACTCGATCTGCCGCACGCACTCGTGGAGTGGGTGACGATGCTGATCGTCACTCGGGAGGGTGACCGGCGCTGCAAGCTCCGACCGTCCGCGCGTGCGGTGCTCGCTCTGTCGTACCTGCGCCGACATGACCCCCTGGCTCAACTGGCCTCAGGTTTCCGCATTTCTGTCGGCACCGCCCACACCTACGTCACCGCTGTCATCGAACACCTCGCGGACAAGGCGCCGGGCCTGCTGAAGGTCCTGCGCGAGGCAGACCCCGACTACGTTCTCCTGGACGGCACGCTCGCCGAGTGCGACCGGGTCGGCGACGGGCGCGCGGACTATTCGACCAAGCACAAGCGGCATGGTGTGAACGTGCAGGTCATCACGGACCCGGACGGCCGGACGCTGTGGCTCTCGCCCGCCCTGCCCGGACGCACACACGACCTGACCGCCGCCCGCACACACAAGATCGTCAGGATCTGTGAGCGCCAGGGCGTCCCCGTCCTTGCCGACATGGCCTACATCGGCGCGGGCGAGTGGGTCACCACCCCCAGGCGCCGGCCGCCCCAAGGCGAACTCACCACAACCGAGCAGACGGTCAACCGGGCCCTGGCCGCCGCTCGCGTACCCGTGGAACGAGGCATCGCCCGCCTGAAGTGCTGGCGAATCTTCCGTCACGCCCGGTGCAGCCCGAACCGCATGACGTCAATCACCAAGGCCGTCCTCACCCTGGAGCGGCACCGCTGAAAAGGCTCAGTGCTATCGGAGCGGAACCCCGCGTACGCCGGCGCGGTGAAAGTACCTGTCGACGGCCACAGAGAACGAATCCAGGACGGGTTCCTCATCCCCCGCAAGGAGCTTGGCTGGTACGGCCAGCTGCTCGCGCGCCCTGGAGCCGCAGGCCAGCTGGCCTTCGCCGGAGCGGGCACCGAAATCGCCCAGTACCTGACCGACAAGCAGGGCCACAAGCACTACAAGCGGCAGACCTTCGCCGGTTCGTCCAGCGTCCGGGACGCGCGGCACAAGATAGGCCCGACGGTCTACGTGGGAACCGATCAGGTGTTCGTACGCCCGGTTCCGGTATGCCTCCACCCGATCAGCACCACGGCCCCACTGTGGGGTCCCGTCTCCTTCGGCGACGACGGCACCGTGATGGCTCTGCGCGTGCTGCCGAAGAAGGACGACGAGGAGAGCCCCTGAGGCAGCAGATGCCTCCCGGGCACCCTTGAACTATTGACCGCAGGAGACCCGCACATGAGGACCGCACGCCGCCGCACCGGAGTCGCCCTCACCCTCGTCGGTGTGCTGATCGCCGCCATCGGCCTGATCATCTACATTCCGGCGAGCATCGATTCCAACGCCGCGGATGAGGCGGCATTCCGGGCCGACGCGGACAAGCGGATCACGGAGGAAGACAAGACATTCGGGCTCGTACTGATCGGCCTCGGTGCCGCTGTCACTGTCGGGCGATGGGCCGTGCGGCCTCAGCGGTAGCGAGTGATCCGAGAGCGACCCGGCTCAAGGACCGGTGAGCCGAAGGGTTCGGTGGGCGAGCCCGCACACTCGACGACCAGGTCCAGGACGCCAGCCCCTACTTGGGGAGGGTGAGCCGACCGCGGCGGACCGCAGCCGGTGAGAGGGCTCCTTCGTCGATGTCGGGGCGCAGCCGCGTCACCGGTTCACAGCGAGGCGGTCTCCGACGCGGTGGTCCACGCGAAGCCGTCCGGGTCGGTGAACGGCTCGGCATCGCTGCCGATCGTGAGCCGGTGCGATCCGGTGCCGTCGGGAGAGACGCCGGCGACCTTGGCCAGGCCACGGCGCTTGTACAGCGCGAGCTTGACGGGATCGGCCTCGGTGGCGAACTCGACGTACTTGCCGCCGAAGCTCTTCGCCACGGTGAGGCCGTGCTCGACGTAGAACTGCTTGCTGGCCTTCACGTCCTCGACGCCGAGCAGGAGCACGAGCTCGTCGAACTGCCGGCTGGCCGGGCCGGTGTCCTTCTTCGACGACGACGCGACCTGCCAGATCGTTCCGTCCGGTGCCTGTACGACGCCCCCATAGCCCCAGAGCGACTTGCCGGCGGGCTTCAGCGTCGCGGCACCGGCCCCGACGGCTGCGTCGATGAGGGCGTTGACGTTGGCAGGCTGGGACACCACGAGCGACAGCGTGAACCCTCGGAAGCCGGTCGACGGTGTGTCCGACGCCCGCACGCGTACCTGGCTGCCCAGCTCGAACGCGGTGGTGTAGAAGCGGTCGGCGGCTGTGGGGTCGGCCACCTCAAGGGTGACGGATGCGATGGAAGTCATGACAAAGACGCTAGCTACGACCACGAGAACGGCGCTTCTCGATTCCTGACCAGAACGGAACCCAGGCGCACGACCGAGCGGCCGAGTCCGGCGACGCGAGTGCCTCACGTGGTCAGACCGCCATCGCTTCTTGCGCTCGCACGGGCCAGCCATATGCACGGGTGCAGGCCCGTGACGTGTGCGTACGGCGCGATCTCGCCGGGATTCCTCCATTCGGTGACCGGGGTCCACCATCGGCAGGCTCGCGACAGACGACGCGTGGCGGCAGGGCGTACGGCTGACGACGGCGCCGCTGATCGCGCGCTCCACGCGGCGAGATCAGGTCAGGTCAGGTCAGTGGGGGCAGCTCCCCGTCGGAGGCGCGGTCACGCTCGGAGGACAGCGACTCCTTGATCGCGCGGAAGAAGGACCGCCGCTCGACCAGCTGGGCGCCCTGCACCTCGGCCAGGGGCTCAGGGCGACACCCGAAGCCGGCCGGGAGTGAGGGCAGCCCAAGCGTGGTGAACGCCTCGTCGAGGTGCTGTCGTGGATCGCCGGTACCGCGCAGTACCGCGGTGAGGGGTCGGTGGTCCGTCATGCCGTAGGCAGCCGCCAGCGCGGTCGCCCGGTCCTGTGCCTCCTCCTGCGTCGGCATCTCGGCGGGGTCGGCCCACCAGGTGTGAGCGGTCACCAGGCGGCCGTCGCGGTACAGGTGGAGGGTGTAGTCAGCGCCCTCCTTGGCCGCCACCAGGACCGGCCACTTCTCACCCCGGCTGAAGGTACGGGCCAGCCGGGGCAGCCTGCCCTCGCCGAGCAGGGTCGTGCGCGTGCCCTTGCGGCGGCCCGGAGGTTCCGCCGAGGGCGCGGTCTCGACGAGAGTGGCGTTGCCGGGTACCGGGACGAGACGCATGGTTGTGCCGGTGATCAGGATTGCCTCGCGGACGTCCCGCAGTGGTGCGCCGGCCAGAGCGATGGCCATGGCCGCGGGCGGGGGCGGGGGCGGGGGCGTCGCTCGGGCCGTATCCGCTGTGTCCGTCGTGTCTGCGTCCGTTGTATCCGCCGTGCTCGCAGTGTCCACCGCGTTCGACGGGCCGACGGCGGTCGGCGCTGGTGCGGAGCCGCCGAAGTACGGTGTCCGGCGGGCGACATGGGCGCGCACCCCCTGGCGCATGAGGAGGAAGATCTCCCGTGGATCGCCCAGGTACGCCCAGGGGAATGTGCGCGCGTCGGTGCCGATGAGGCGGAAGACCTCCAGGGCCTCGGCCTCGCGCCCGGAGCGGATCAGCGCGAGCGCGAGATGGTTACGGAAGCCCGCCGCCCGCCGGTCGCCCGGCCCGAACACGGCGGACAGCTCCAGGCCCGACTCGACAAGCCCCTCGATCCTGGACCACGCCAGCGGCCCCTGTCCGATCCCCGCCTCGTGCTCCAGCGCGTACTCGGTGACCGCGTGCAGCGGCAGTCCGCGCAGCGGTGAACCCTCAGGGGACGCCGCGGCGGCCGACTCGGCGAACTCGAACATCTCCGCGTGCGAGCCGTACCACTTCTGTGCCAGGTACTGAACCGCGCGGGCATGCAGCCCCACGTGATGCGGGGCGGCTTCGCGCCCCCGGGCCAGATACTCGTCGAACACCTCGCGGGGAGCTCCGAGCCCCATGGCGTGGGCGATGAGGATCCGCCAGGGAACGGGGTCTTCGGGGTTGAGGTCGGCGGCCGTCTGCAGCACCGGTTCCGCGTCGCGCAGGACGGCGTGGAACGCCCGGAACTGCTCCTGCGACACGTGACGGGCGCGCGCGGCGGTACGTATCTGCCAGGCCCGGTCGATCTCCAACTCGGCCACCACCAGGCCGAGATCGGGATCGAAGGGCCGCTCCTGCCGCCAGTCCTCGAGCCATCCGGTGTGGTGCAGGGCGAGTTCGGCCAGGGCGGAGCTGTACTCACCGCGCCGTTCCCAGTCGCGGGCGATGCGCGCCTGTGCCAACAGTTCCGCCGCCGGTGCCCAGGCACCTGACCGGGCCGAGGAGAGCGCTGCCCGCAGAGCGGAATCCGGCGCGTCCACCTCTACTGTGCCGTCGGGCGGCAGCCCCTCGCCGGTGGCCGCGAAATGCCGCATCATCCGAGGCACCGCGAACACGTCAGGCAATCTGCCCACAACCCACCCCTCCCCACGGCCCCCCGGCCGCGCACAGTCAATCATCGACGAGGCGCAAACCTTACCGATTGTTGTCGGCTGCTTATTGGTAACTCCATGGGTCCTTTTTCGAAGGGTGGAGAGCAGCGCCTGATCCCGAACGAAGGAGCACCGCCATGGCGGGCTGGATCAACGGCACCCAACGGCAGCGCGACCATAGCGGGCAGCAAGACATCTCCTATGTGGCCCGGCCGATGGCGCGGTGAAGAGACCTCTCGTTCCCCCTCCGCGACCCGGTCCTTCGGGTCTACGCTGGCCTGCAACGGGGACGACTTGACGGGACGGGGAGCGACCATGGCTGATCTCGACGCTCCTTCGCTCGTACGGATCGAGACAGTCGAGACCGATGGGCACGGCTCGCGTCAGATCAGCAACAGGACGCGCCGCTCGGCCCCGCTCGCCGAGCGCGCCGACGAGGTGCGGGAGGCCATCCAGCAGGCGACGGTCCTCGCCCAGGACTCTCTGGCCCAGGTGCCCGAGCGGCACGGCTGGGCGGTGCGGAGCGTACAAGTCACCTTCGGGCTGACGCTCGCTGCCGAGGCGGGCGTCATCCTCTCAAAGGCTTCGGCGGAGGCGTCTCTCGAGGTGACGCTCACGGTGGAGCGGGCCGACGGTGCGCCATGAGCGCGGAGTCCTACGCGGATGCGTACTGGGTGCGGATCTACGAGGGTGAGCTGCACTTGGGTGCCGGGTTCCTGGTCACACGGGGCTTCGTCCTGACCGCCCTGCACGTCGTGTCGGGGGCCTCCGGTGACGACGTACGCCTGAATCTGGACCTCCCGGACGGACAGCGGGTCCCGGGACGGCTGTGCGACCGGATCGAGGACTCGGACCTCGCGCTCATCGCGGTCCTCGACGCCCACGCGTACGACCTCCCGCTCGCCCCACCCACCGACCGTCCACGGCCGGACGTGCCATGGCTCGGCAACTATCGGCCGCCGGACACGAAGACCGCGCTGAGCGGGCACGTCACCCACGCGCCGATCACTCATCGCAGCGACGCGCACGGCGAGTTCACGGGGCTGCAGATGACCGTCGCCCAGCTGGTGCACGACTTCGCGGGCTACTCCGGCAGCCCGGTGCACACCGTCCCCGCCGGCGCGGGACCGGGTGAGCGGCCCGTCGTGGGCATTCTCATGGAGCAGGAGCTCAGCCGCGCGGACGGCTCCCGGGACACGAACGTGGTGTTCGCGGCATCCGTACTGCACGCCGCCGAGCGGTTCCCGTACTTCGACGTCGGTCATCTGCGCGATGTGGTCACCGGGAAGCCGATGGTCCTTCCGGGCCCGAGACCCCCGGCCGAGCCCCGCCGGGACCCGCCGGCCGTGGATGTCGAGGGGTACTTGAGGAGGGTCCGGCAGTTGCTGGACGACGGCCTCATCACGCCGGAGGAAGCTGCACGGAGCCGTGATCGGGCGCTTCGTGTGCTGGACGAGGAGTTACTGGGCGGGGCTACGGGTGACTGAACACATTGCGCCGGGATGGGCGCAGCGCATCGGCGCCGCCGAGCGCGCGGTGCGTGGCGAGGACGGATCGCTGGACGCGCTGCGCGCGCACCTCGCGACCCTGGCCGACGACCAGAAGCTACTCCACACCGCCGACGACGCACGTCAATTCGCCTATCTGGTCACGCTGTTGCGCGAGCTGGAACTGGCCGAAGAGCTCGCCGCGGTGCTGGACGTGGCCGCGGAATGGATCGATGCGCCGCGCGTTGAGCCGCAATACCGGTGCGTGGTGCACAACCGGCTCGCCGCGGCCCTCATCGATGAGGGCGGCTCCTACCTCGGCAACGCCCTGACCGCGCTGGAGTCGGCGCTGGACGCCGCAGACACCCCGGTCGAGAAGGCTCACACCCACACGAACCTCGCCCTGTGCGCCGCCGAGCAGGGCAAGTGGCGGGCCGCTGAGTCGCACGCCCGGCAGGGGAACGAACTGGGCCGCTCGCTGCCGGAGTCCGGGCCCCGCCTCGACGTACTCCTGCGCACCACCTCCGTGCTCATGATGTCCGCGGGCCGCGCCGAGGACGACGCGCGCGTCCGGCAGCTGGCTCACGACCTCGAAGAGCTGTGCCGGCAGCAGATGGACCGGCTGGGGGACGACCATCCGCGGTCCCTGGAGGCGCTGGTCCTGATGGCCTCGGCCCGGCATGAAACCGCCGCGCTGGACGGCGATCTGACCGGTATGGAGCGGCTCGTCGACGTCCTCGCGGTGGCGGCCCAGCGCGCGTCGACCACGCTGGGGCTGCGGCATCCACAGGCCAGAGCGGTGCGCAAGGCCCTCGTCCACACGCACGAGACCACGGTCCGGGCCCGTGCTGGCCTGGCCGCCGCCTCAAGGCCTTTGGCCCCGGAGCGCCACGCGAGTTTCGGTCTCGTCCTCGAACTCCTCGTCCACGGCATCGAAGGCGCGACGCCCGAGCGGACGCTCGCCGACCCGCGCGTCGTGCAAATTGCCGGTGACGAGATCGCGGCGCTTCACCGCAGGGCCGCGGACGTGGACGCAGAGCAGCGGCCGCACGACTATCAGGGGCGCACGGTGCCTGAGACCTACAGCTGGGGACCGCTCGCGCCGGGCCGGCCGGGTCAGGTGCTGTGGTTCCTGCTGCTCCCCTTCATGCTCGTGAACCTCGCCCACTGGATGCGCCCGCCCGCTCGTGGTCACTCGCGCACCATCAGGCTGCACTCCCTTCTGATCAGGCTCGCAGGGCTCAGCCTGACGGTCATGGTGGTGACGGCCGTCTGCGAGCTCTCCATGGACCTCGTGGCCTGGCAGTGCGCGGGCCAGGACGCATGCGCCCGCGGCCAGAGCTTCTGGCTGGGATTCCTCTCGGCCGAATCCGGCTGGTGGGGGCAGCCCGGCCGACGGCTCGCCGTGGGATCGCTTCTGCCGTGCGCACTCATCTGGCTGTTGTGGCGGCTGTCCCAGCAGACGTGGAACGCGTTCGAGTCCCAGCAGCCGCTGCCCCACCCCCCGAGCGAGACCGACTACGAACAGGCGCTTCGGCCCGCCCTGTCGAGGCCGGGCTTCTGGTACGGCAAGCGCCTGCTGGCCCGGCTCAACTCGGCGCACAGTACGGCCGGGCTGTGCACCGTCTCCGTGCTGCTCGTCGAGGCGCCTCACCGCTACGACCGGCAGGCCGGCGGACCGGTCGCCCTGGATATGTGCGGCGATCTGCTCACCGCGCTGATCGTCAACTTCGGCTTGGTCGTCGTCTGGGTGGTCTGCCGTCGGGGCCGATCGGAGAGCCGGATCGACCGCCGACTGGACCCGCAGTTCACAGCCTTCCACACCGGCTCGGTCGTACTCGTCGCGCTCTGCGCCCTGTACGCCATGTGGTCCCGGCCCGGCTGGCGGTCGGCGGGACTGCTGCCGAGCAGTGAATTCACCTACAGCGGACTGCTCTTGGCGCAGGGCCTGATTGTGGTGGCGCTCGCCGTGGCCGGGACGGTGCTGTTCCGCAGCGCTCCCGCCCCGCGCATCCTGCTGCGGGGCCTCGCCCCGGCGACCACTGTGACACTCGCCTTCTCCCTCTACAACATGATGGCCGCCGGCGCCGTTCAGGGGCTCGCGGACTGGCTGGGCAACTACGGCAGACCGGGCACCGCAGGCGGCCCCATCGCGGGTCCCCCTCCCCTGGTCACCTGGCAGATGTCCGCCATCCCTGTGCTCCTCGCCGTGCTGCTGGCTCTCGCCGTTGCGATGCGTCTCCAACTCAGCCGAACCGAACGGCAGTTGCTCACCTCCGTGGCGGCCGACTATCCGGGCGAGGACCACGACCTGCTGCGCACGCGCCGGATCACCACCGCCCGGGCGCGCGCCCGCATCACGGACTCGATCCCCATGATGCTGAGCACCATGGCCACGGCCGTCCTGCTGCTGAGCACGGCCTCCCTGACGGGAGCCTTCGTCACCGGCGCCCCGCCGGGTGGCTCCGGAACCGGGCTGCCGGAGCCCCTGGTGGAGCTGAGCCAGGCGCTGAAGGGGATCGGGTCCTGGCTGATCGCCGTCGGGGTCATCGTCTTCCTCAACTCCAGCCGCCGGGCCTCACGTGCACCCACATCCCGCAGTCTCCTCGGCATCGTGTGGGACGTGGGCACCTTCTGGCCCCGCGCCGCCCACCCGTTCGCACGGCTCAGCTACTCGGAGCGGGCCGTTCCCGATCTCACCTGGCGGATGTCGACGTGGTGCCGGTCGACGGGCGGCCGGGTCATGGTGTCGGCCCACTCCCAGGGCAGTGTGCTCGCTGCCGCAGCCATCTGGCAGCTCCCCCGGTCCGAACGTCACCGTGTCCAACTGCTCACCTACGGCTCACCGCTGGAGCGCCTGTACGGACGGCTGTTCCCGGCATTCTTCGGGCAGCAGGAGCTGCGGGCCCTGCACGGGGAGGTGCACAGCTGGCGCAATCTGTGGCGGGCCACCGATCCCATCGGCGGCCGGGTGTTCCCCACGGCACAGCCGAACGGCCCCGAAGTCGACGTTCAGCTGAAGGATCCCCTCACCTTCGGCCGGAGCGTCGAGCACCCGCTGCCCGCGCCGATCCGCGGGCATACCGACTACAACGCCGATCCAGCGTTCGCCCAGGAACACGAGCGCATGACGGCGTCGGCGTTCCCGGAGCGGAGCGCCCCTGCGCCCCGTCGGTCGCCCGACCGTACGTAAACCGCGCCCGGAAGACACGACCCGTAATCGGCAAGTTGGGGCTGCGGTAGGGGTTTCTGTAGTGAGAGACGCATGTCGAGCTGACCCGACATGATGTCCTCAGCCTCCAGCGCGGACAAGCCAGCTTCCTGCAGCAGGTCTGGGTCGATGTCCTGTCCCTCGGAGACGAGAGTGGGGCCGTCGGCGCGTTCGAGAGCCTTGTCGAACCAGTGCTGCTGAGCCGTGGCGATCGTCCGGCCGGACAAGATCCGCAGCGTCGTGCCCTGCGCGTAGTGCCCGATGAAGGCTTCCTCGGTGTGGTCGTCCGCGGCGTCGCTGACCCGTCCTTCGGTCACGATCGCCTTCTCGACCTTGACTGATTTCCGCAGGCGGCCGATGTGCGGGTCGCCCTGGACGTCGACACCCACGGAGTTCAGCCATGCCCGGAATGACGATCTGTCCGTGGGATGCCACGGCCCGAACACGGCGGTGTAGTTGGGGTGGACGGCGGCGCTGACGAAGATCGTGTCGGTGACGTGCGGGATTTTGGCGCGGACATGTGCGGTGAAGTCCAGCAGTTGGCGTGCTACCTCGCTGGCCTCGCGTCGCGGCAAAGTTCACGGTCAGCCTGCCATCGTCCGTTCCTCCCCGGCCCGGCCCTCGCTTGCTGGCGGGAAGGTCGCGAGAGGCCCGGTGTCTCAGCAGCCCGGCCCGCCTTTTGCGGAGGGTCAGCCGGATTCGGCGAGATGGAGGGCATCGACCTAGCCCTGACCTTCCTCCGCGCCAAGCGCGACGAGGCCCAACGCCGGTTCCAGCGTCCGGCGGTCGACCTCGGCATCCCCACCGCCCGGAGCACAAAGGAGGATCAGTGAAACACCAGCCCGTTCCGACAGCTTGCGGATTCCGACTCATCGTCGTCGACGAAACCAGGACAGTCGTCTTGGCAGTGACGGCTCAGACTCTGGCACGCAATGTCTCTCCCGGGCCTCGCTCGGCATCTGCGCAAGCCGTTCCCACTTGACAGCAGTGTCATACGATCCTGACATGCCGTCACATCCCCCACTGTGGCAAGCATAAGTGGCCCCATATCGGGGGCTATATACCGTGTTACTCCCCCCCCCTACAGCCTCGACGTCCTTTCCGCACATGAGGCATGGTCGTACGACCATGAAGCTGGGCCTCCTTCAGTAGCGGCACTGCTGGCTGCCCTGGCCGGCAGGATAGTCACCAAGCTGGGCTACCAGTGACGCCGCGAGCGCCCTCCTCGTGTTGTGCTCAACTCCACCAGTTCTTCGTGGGCTTGTCGGCCTCTGCCGCGGCGCACGCGTCGTCGAAAGCTGCCCGGTCGGGTGGTGGCAGCTTCGCGGCCTCCAGCGACGCGTCCTGGAGCTGGGTCAGGGCGCCACCGGTGATGCCGTGGCAGAAGATGTGGTTCATTCTTGTGCCGTCCTCCTCGACGAAGAACACCACCAGGGGACCTGGCGCCTCCACCAGCGCCGTGATCCGGTCTATGTGGTCGCGCAGCGTCGGGTCGAACAGTGCAGCGCAAACTAGCTGGTGGCTGTACTGGTCCATCGCGACCGTGGTGTCCGTGACCTGGCCCCGCGCTGCGACCCCCAGCCGGCCGCCCTGCGGGTCGCGGAAGAACATCGACATGCGGAACACCACGCACGGTTTCGGCGGGTGCCACTCCCACCGCACCGCGTCGAGCAGCACACGCTCCGACCAGGCGTTGTACTCGTAATGGCCGACCTTGAGGAAGACGGCTGGCTTCACCACCCGTCCGCACTGCACCAGCTCGATCGCCGGCACCCATAGATCCCAGTCGGAGTGTCGGGCATCCACGAGGTCGACGGCGTACATCAGGTCCGGCGCGTCGGACCGGCCGAGGATCCATTCCATCCCGCCAGCCAACCACGCCTGTCAACCCTTCAGTTAGCGGCCCTTTCCGCCGCCCTCACGCCTGAAACAGCAAGGTCGACCTCCGCGACCACACGGCCGTCACCCACGTGAGGGAACGGGCAGGTTCAGTTCCGCGGACATTGAAGCAAGTCGCCTGCCTCCTCATCCGCGAGGCGCTTGACCACCAGACATTGCGAAAGGAGCAACCCCTGCACCCCATACCTCTCCCCACCCTTTCGAGTGAAGTGCAGAGAAGCACCGGCGAGTACAAGATCAAGCCGATCAAGAAGAAGGTCAGGGAACTCCTCGGATACCCCTACCCTCTGCGCATCCCCAAGGACGTCTTCGTCGATCAGTGGGTCGGCATATCGACGGATGAATTCCATCGGGCCAAGGACGCGGACGTCCAGTACATGCACAACCGGCACCCTCTGATCGACCTCAACTGGTCCCGGACTGACTGCGTTAGATACCTGTCATCGATCGGGCTGACGGGTACGCCGAAATCGAGCTGTTTGGGTTACCCATTTCATGGTAACGCGCAGTGGCGGCATATCCGGGATACGAGCCCGGAGGAATGGGAGGACGTGGTCGCATTCGATGCGGCGATCCGCCAGGGCAACGCACGCGCGAACACCTCCGAGAACCGGCTGCTTGGGCAGGCATTCCTGCACCGCTCCCGTGTCCCCCTCGACCAGGCGCCCATCGACCACGTCACGGCCGCCGAGTGGGCCGCGCGCCAGCAGGAACTCGACGACCGTCCCATCGCGGTCGAAGAGCTGGAGAACGGTGTCGTCGACGGATGCTCGCCCTGGGCCTGCCGCGGATCCGAACACGAGCCGGCGCAGGACGACTTCGGGCTCGCCTCGTGAGCCAGCGGTTCATCCTTGATCTGTTCACCGGGCCCAGGGGCTGGAGCCATGCACTCACCGTTCTCGGCGCACGTGATATGGGCCTGGAATGGGACGAATAGGCGTGCAAAACCCGTGCCAGGGCAGGTCAGTTGACGATCCGGACGGACGTCGCCACCTACCCGGTGTGGATCTTCTCCGGCCGTGTTCTCGGTCTGATCGCGTCTACGCCGTGCCAGGCGTGGTCGATGGCGGGCAAACGGCTCGGCCTGGTCGACCAGCCGCTCGTCCACCAGGCCGTCACCGACCTTGCCGCCGGCCGCGACACCCGCCAGAAGCTCATCGGCGCATGCGCGGACGAAGGGAGGAAAATGCATGATGACGGGGCATAAACGGCGCTCGCGGCAGCCGAAGTGGGGTTGCTCGGACCAAAGAACGCAACCTCCAAGTCCACAACGATGGTGCGCTGGGATCTCAGCGCATAACCGACAGGAAGTCAAATATGCCTGAAAACAAGTTAGTTGACCCGTTAGAATTCGTAACACGATCTTGTTGAGGTAGGCAGTGCGACCGAGTGCTCCCCTGCCTTGTTCTGCGGAGGCCGTGAGTCCTTCAGTTGGCGCTCGGTCTGTTCAGGTGGCACTTTGGGCGCTGGTCTCGCACGCGATGCCGGGCCACAGGAGATGGTCATTTGAAGGGGCGGATCACGTGAGCACAAGCGGGGGACGGGAGCACTGGGAGTTGCTGCCCGGAGCCGGGCTGGGGCCACTGCGGTTCGGGATGAGCCCGGCCGAGGTCGCCGAAGCGCTCCGGGGCTCTGAGCCGCAGAAACGGGTGGGCGGGCCCTACGAGCAGGAAGATTTCGCCGACGGGGTGAAGGTGTTCTACGACGCGGGCAAGTTGGCATGCATTGCCCTGGATGCGGTCACGGGTCCGCAGGTCTTGCTGGCGGGCTTTGCACTGGCCGGCCGCGATCCCAAGCAGGCGCACCAGTTCCTCCTTGACTACGCCGCCGAGCACGGGAGTTGCTTGCTGTACACCCTCGATGACTCCCTCGCCCTGACCGATCTCGGGGTTCTCCTGCGCTCACAGGAGGTCGGTGGCGTGCTGATGTCGCGGCCGGTCTTCGTGAGGGAGGACTGGTTGGAGTCGGAGTACTACCGCGATCGCCTTCCTTTGGAAGGCGTCCCGGCCACCGATGAATCGTCCTGGCCGTCATAGACGCCGTGCCGCTGTCGCAGTGGGACGGGCGTGACCGGTGTGACGATTCGGCCGTTGGGAAAGCGTGAGTGTTCGACCGTGGATCGTGGACGATGACCTCTGGGCGTTGATCGAGCCGTTGCTGCCGCCCTGGCCACAGAAGGCACCCGGTCCGAAGCCGCTGGATGACCGGTTGTGCCTGCAGGGCATCCTGTACGTGCTCTACAACGACGTCAGCTGGCAACTGCTGCCGCTGGAGCTGGGGTTCGGTTCCGGACAGACCTGCTGGCGTCGGCTGGGCCGATGGCACGAGGTCGGCGTCTTCGAGAAGCTGCACCACATCCTGCTCGCCGAATTGCACGCGGCCGACGCCTGTCCTGGACGCGGGCCTGCGTGGACGCCTCCCACATTCGCGCGAAAAAGGGGGCGAGGCCACCGGCCCGTCACCGGTCGACCGCGGGAAGACGGGCAGTAAACATCACCTGATCTGCGACGGGAAGGGTACCCCGTTCAATGTCATCACCACCGCGGCCAATGTCAACGACGTCACCCAGACCCTCGCCCTGGTCGACAGCATTCCTCCCGTCGCAGGGAAGCCGGGTCGTCCCCGCAGGCGCCCCGACGCACTCCTGGGCGACAAGGGCTACGACAGCAACCCCAACCGGCGCGAGCTGCGCAGGCGTCGCATCCTGCCGGTGATCTCCCGCAAGGGTGCCCCGAACATCAAGGACCTCGGCAAGCTCCGCTACGTCGTCGAGCAGACTTTCTCGCTCCTGCACCACTTCAAGCGCCTGGCCGTCCGCTGGGAAAGACGCCTCGACTTCCACGACGCCTTCGTCTCACTGGCCTGCGGCCTCATCTGCTGGAGACGCCTCAAGAAGGTCCGCCCATGATCGTGTTACGAGCTCTTAGGAGGCCCGGTTCCGGTTCCGGAGGGCAGGCTCGTGGCCCACTCACCCGGCCGTCGGGGCGTCTGGCAATGGTACGAAGACCACGCCCGAGGCACCGGCGAGCTGGCACGCGGTTTCGCCGAAGTCTGGGGAGGCGGAGAACTCGCCTGCCGGTTGGGGCGTGACCACGACACCGGCAAGGGCGCGTGCGCCTGGCAGGACGGGCTGATCGAGGAGGCCCCGACCGGCCGCAAGGTCCGCCGCCCTCCACACCATGACGCCGGGGCGTTCTTGTTCGCCCAGGCGGCCCGGCGCCATCCTGTGCTGACACCGTTCGCCGGAGTGATCGAGGGACATCACACCGGCCTGCCCGCCTGGTCGGAACTCAAGGTCCGGCTCAAGGCCCTGATGCGGGACTCCGCAGAGGTGGACGAGGCGATCAGCCAGGTCGCCGGCGTCATGCCGGAAATCCTGTACGGAACCTGTCCGGCGGCCCCCAACTGGCTTGCCCCGCACGACCGGACCAGTGTGGAGATGCTGGTCCGCATGACGTACTCGGCCGTGGTCGACGCGGACCGGCTCGACACCGCCGCCCACTTCAGACCCGGCACGCACCCCCGAGGGCCGTGAGCATGGCGCAGTTGTGGGAGCGGTACGAGACCCGCCGCCGGGAGACAGTTGCCGAGCGCCGACGCCGCACCGCTCCCTCATGGCTGGACCAGCTCCGAGAGGACATCTACGGGGAGGCCGTCGAGGCAGCCGCCGGCAAGCCGGGGGTCTACCGGCTGCACCTGCCGACCGGCGCGGGAAAGACGTTCACCGGGGGAGGCTTCGCGCTCCGTCATGCCGCCCTGCACGGGCTGCGGCGCGTCATCGTCGCGGTCCCGTTCATTTCGATCACGGAACAGAACGCGGCGGTCTACCGCAGCCTGCTGGATCCCGAGCACGGGCCGCGGACGGTCCTGGAACACCACTCCGCCGTGAATTTCGAAACGCCCCACCGCCCCAACCCGTGGGCGAAACTGGCCGCGGAGAACTGGGACGCCCCGTTCATCGTGACCACCACGGTCCGCTTGATCGAGAGCCTCTTCGGCAACAGCCCCTCGGCCACCCGCCGACTGCACCGGATCGCGAACTCCGTCCTCGTCCTGGACGAGGTCCAGGCCCTCCCCGACGCTCTGCTGACACCCATCCTGTCCGGGCTGCGCGAGCTCGTGGAGCACTACGGCGTGACCCTGGTGCTGTCCTCGGCGACCCAGCCGGAACTCTCCGCGCTCAACCCCTGGCAGACCGGACTGCCGCAGCGCGAGATCGTCGCGAACCCCGCGCCCCTGTTCGAGCGCCTGCGCCGGGTCCGGTACGAGTGGCGCACCGGCCCAGCCGTGACGCTTGAGAGCATCGCCGCCGAGGCCACAACGCACACCGACGCCCTGGTGGTGGTCAACGGCACCAAGGACGCCAGCCAAGTGCACAAAACGTGGCTCGACGGCCGCAGGGAGAGTCCAGGCGTGCTGCACCTGTCTACCCGCATGACCGGCGGTCACCGCCGAGAGACCATCCAGGCCGCCAAGCGACGCCTAGAGGCCGGCCTGGGCACGCTGCTGGTATCGACGTCGCTGATCGAGGCCGGCGTCGACCTCGACTTCCCGCACGGATTCCGCGCCAGGTCACTGCCGGAGTCCGAACAGCAGGCCGCCGGACGCATCAACCGCGAAGGCCACCGCCAAACCCAAGACAGCGTCCTGACCGTCTTCGAACCGACCGACGGACTCCAGCCACAAGTGATCTACAACTGGTCCGGCATCGCCGCAGCATCCCGCCGCTTCGGCAAGGACCTGGCAGCCCCCGACGACCTGGACACCCTGCGCTCCTACTACCAGCACCGCTACCAGCTCCAGGCCGGACGCTCCTCCACAGATCCCGACGGAGCCACCGGAGAAGTCATCGAGGCACTGCGAGAGAAGCTGGACTATCCGGAAGTCGCCCGCAGAATGCGCATGATCGACAACGAGCACTCCGTGGCCGTCGTCGTCATCCGCTCCCAGCTCACCCATAAAGACCATCAGGCCGCCCGGGACGCCATCGGGCAACTCCGCGGCGGAGTGCCGACACCGGAGACTTACCGCGCCCTCCAGGACCACATGGCATCGATCCCTCACAAAGAACTGGAGTCAGCGATCAGTGCCGGTCACGCGGTCGAAGTCGCCGGTGACCTCTACGAGTGGACAGGCCACTACCACCCGCAACGAGGAATCGAGCCACTCAGTAAAGCGCTCCGCAACCCCACGTGAAACCGCGACACGCAAGTCGCGCCCAAGGAAACGGCCGCTTCACCCACTCCCTGTCGTGCCCGTAACCCTCCAGCAGAGCCTCGATACAGTGACCGTCCTGGCTACCAGCATGGCGGCCGCCCCTCGGTCCGGCCGAGGATCGCAACTCCAGATACCTGCAGCTCGACGTCCAGGACGCCCCCAGTGTCGGGCACCCTTCGGGGCGACCGAGGATCCTCGGTATGTGGGCCTCACTTGCCGGCCTGGTGGCGGCGGTCGCCTTCGGGGCGGCCAAAGACCGCAACCCCAGCTGGGGCAACCGCAAGCCCGGCGTTTGGACGAAGTGGCATGGTTTATCCAACACTTGGGGAGGCAGCGGCCGCTGGGGCAGTGGTAGGGCACGCCCACGCCACACCATGGCCACGGTCTGCTTGGTGCTGGCTCCGCCAGGCTGGAGATCCGCTCACCCAAAGGCGGCACTCCGCCTCGGCTTCTTGGTCTACCGCGACCAGAAGGAACCCGGTCCATGACCGACGTCGTCAAACGCAGTCCCCGCACCGTCCTCCTCGATGGTGGCGAGCTTTAGTCACTCTCCGGCGCAGCGCTTGTCGGATCGGACACGAGCGGCGCTGCTGACATGCAGCGTTGACGTCGGAGCCTTGTTGAATCTCCACAAGGCGGCAGTGTGAGCGACGCTACCCTCCCGCAACGTCTGACTCGACCGCCAGCCAGGTCAGCATCGGTCCGGGCACCACCGAACCGGCAAACGCCTACGCAAGCGCCGAAGCTGGGAAGAGAGCTCCTCACCCCAGCCTGACGAGGCGTCAGCAAAGTCAGCATTAGGTCAGCAAGAGTCCTGCCACAGCCGCCCACAGACAGCCGCACTGTGGAATCGCCAACCGCATCGGCCGGAGCCAGCCAGCTGTTCAGACGCCTCCCGGCAAGCAGGTGGAAGACATTGAGAATTACCGACCGCCTTCCGCCCTGCGACCACCAACGCTGACGCGTCTCCGCAGGTCAGCGCACTCTCCCCCGTGGCTTCAACGGCACCGGCGGCAGTTCCGGAGCAGGCAGCGGATCACCGTCGTACCCCTTCACCTCACCGAACCGCCGCCCTTCCATCCAGTCCTGACGGGCCTGTTCGATCTCCTGCTGGGTCCGCCCGATCCAGTTCCAGAACATAGCGGATCCTGCGCGCATCAGTGCAGGTCAGCGCTGTTCCGAATCGGTGAGGGTCAGCAAGCTGCCAGCATCGGTCGTGGAGGAGTCAGCAACCGTGGGTTCCGCTGTCCTGGTTCGTGGGATGGGTTCGTTTTTCAAGGAGTGTGAGCATCCGCGGTCGCGGTGGTCGAAGTGCCCTCACCCTTACAAGGTCCGGTACCGGTCGGCGGCGGGGCGGCAGTTGGAGGAGTCCGGGTTCGCGACCCAGGATGCGGCCGTCGAGCGTTTGACGGAAATCTACAAGGCGAAGAAGGCGGCGCCGCGGGGCCAGGCGAAGGCGGAGCGGATCGCCCGGTACGGGGCGATGCGGTTTGAGGAGTACGCCGGCGAGTGGAAGGCCGGGCAGCGGGATCTGGGGCCGGCGTCGGTGGTGCATCTGGAGTCGCTGCTGAACATCCATCTGCTGCCGCTGCTGGGCAGCCGGCGGATGAACTCCTTCGACCACAAGGTGGTTGAGGGCTTCCTGCAGACCCTGGAGCGTAATGGCATCGGCCTGGCCGCTCAGGCGAACGCCTTCGACAAGCTGAAGGCGATCCTGCTGGACGCGAACCGGCTCGGGCTGTTCGACGACAACCCGGTGGCCGGGGTGAAGACGCCGCAGTACGACCCCAAGCGGGTGGTGATCCCGTCACCGGAGCAGTTGCGGCAGATACGCACCGCCGGCGACGACAGTTTCCTGCTGGTCGCCGACCTGATGAGCGGCTGCGGCATGCGCAACGGCGAGGCGTTCGCGGTCAACCTCAACAACATCGTCGCCGACGACGTCTACCGCATCACCGAGCAGGTCAACCGGACCACCTGCCAGTACGAGCGGCTCAAGCACCGCAAGGTGGGCGAGTACCGGGACGTGCCCCTGCCCGCGCGGGTGAGGCAGAGCATCGAGTGGTACGCCGCCAAGCACGGCACCGTCGACGGCTACCTGCTGCGCCACCCGAGCGACCCGTCCCGCACGTTCCCGCACTACCACATCGCCAACCAGTGGCAACGGATCAAGAAGGCCGGCCAGATCGACATCCCTGACGGGATGGTCGTCTACGGCATGCGGCACTTCTTCGCCTCCAACTGCCTCACGCACGGCGTTCCCATCACCGACGTCGCCGAGTGGATGGGCCACAAGACCATCGAGATCACCTTCAAGATCTACCGCCACCTCATGCCCGGCTCCATCAGCAAAGCCGCCAAGATCCTCAACCTCGACCTCGCCGCATAACAGCCATCCGCAGGAGACCAGAGGGAGCGAGCGCTCGGCGCAGCAGTTCTTCCACTGCTGGCCCCTCCGGCACAAGCCACGCACATACTGGACATCGCCACTGGTAGAAATGGGCCCAGGCCACAGCGACGGGGGGTAGACGACGTGCATGCAGGGCAGGATGGCCAGGCTTTACACAGCGCCGGAGACCACTCGTTACCCGTTCCGCTGCCGGTTCCGCCGCCCTTGCCCACCACTGCACCACTCCTACTCCCCACAGGCCAGTTGGCATGGGACGCGTTGGAGCACCTGATACTGGCACTGGCACTTGAAGTGGATCGTGCCTCAGAGGCCCGAAGGTTCGGGCGCAGCGGCCAAGCGCAACAAGGCGTCGACGTGGTGGGGTTCTTCGATGGTGCGTCTTCTACTGTGTACCAAGCGAAGCGGTATGAAAAGTTCACCCCTTCTGTGTTGCGCCAGGCCGTGGCTGACTATGCAGGCGGGCCTCGTCCCTTCGATGCACGTCGCCTGGTAGTAGTGACGACCGCCAGTGTGCGGGACACGGCACTCGACCTCGAGTTAGTGAAGCAGCGTGGCCGACATCCGGATCTGCTGATCGAGCTGTGGGGCCAAGAACAGCTGTCCGACATGCTGTTCTCACTTCCGGATGTGGTCCGCCGGTTCTTTGGTGAAGCGACCATGCGGGATTTCTGCCGACCGGTCTCTTCCGAGCCTGTGCGGCCCGACGCCTCCGTGCTCGGCGCTGGTGACTTGGACGCGTACTTGGCTGAGTTCAGCAGTTATCTGTCCCAGGATTTGCACGAGCTCATTCCACTGGCCTTGAAGAGAGACGGGGGGACTGAGCCCCTGCTCTCAGCGGACCTCGCTGGGTGGCTACGCGAGGGGCGGCATGCTCAGTTGGTGGGACCTTCTGGGACGGGTAAGAGCCACACCATGCTTCACACGGCGCGGGAGCTTGCCGGGTCAGGCTGCCTACCCCTACTGGTGCAGGCAGCCATATACGAGGGCCGTTGGGAGGAGAGCCTCGACGAGTGCGTCGCTCCCTTCACCAGGCATAACGCAGCTGAGTTGGTCTGGGCTGCGCGGGCTCACGCCTATCCGGTCGTCCTACTCGTCGATGCTCTCAATGAGTGCCCAGGCCACCTCCAGGATCGGCTACTGAAGCAGCTGAGCGGCTGGTGCCGACGCGCGTCAGCAACCCTGCTTTTGAGCAGCCATAGAGATGCCCCCTTGCCTAGGGAACTGATCGGCGACCAATTCCGGGTCACCGACCCGGATGGGGACCGGCGTACCGCGCTATTGCGCTCGTACGGTGCAACTGGCCGGACCGAGGATTACGCTCCCTTTGGTACGGCGTTCGAACTCGCACTGGCGGCACGATTGGTTCAGCAAATTCTCCCAGAAACAGGACGGGTTGGCCTGCTGAGCGCCGTGGTTTCGGAGCACCTTCGTGAATTGCAGCACCCCACTGCCGTCCGCCAGGTTCTCCATCACTGGTCCCTATTAATGGATGAACGCCTGACGGGTTGGCTTCCTCTGGCGGAGGCGATGCGTTCCGCAGCCCTGCTGGCTACGCAGATGGGGGTCTCTGCAAGCGTAGTGGATGATGCACTGCACTGTTCGGTTATACGCATTCGGCAGCAGCGACTCGAGTTCCGTCACGAGTGGTATGCGCGCTTGATAACAGCAGAGTCCCTTGTGTGGCGTTGCAGCAGTGCGAGAGAACTCGCAACGGAGCTCACCCGGCCGCATCGCCGCGGACTCTCCGTCTGGGCAGTTCCGCTAATGAGTGACCGCGACTCGTTGCGTGATCTGCTCCGTGATTTGTCGGACAGCGATCTGCTGACAAAGGCTCTGCGCGGGCAGTTGGGGCCAGCGGCCGACCAGATAATTTTGACTGATGCGTGCCATTGCTTGGAAATCGCCACAGATGCCATATCAGCCTCCGCTGTGGTGGCCGTCGACCCTATTGACCCTCCGTTTCGGTACAAAGTAACGCCAGCTCAGTCATGGAGTGACTACGAACTCGGGCTATTCTCTGCCATAGGTGCGACTGCGCGCGACGGACGCTTGTTAGACCAAATCGTGCTACTTCTACGCAAGACAGAGGAAGGTTTCCGGCAGGGAGCTGCGCACTCTATGGAGCGACATCGGCCTGTCCTGGACTCGCTGATTGCTACAGCACTCGCCGGGCCGTCCAATTTTAACGATGCACGTCTGCCGGCCGATGTTTTGGTGCACGCAGCAGAAGCAAGTTTTATGTTTGCCCACGAGGCAGCTGCACTTCCTGACGGAGCAAAGCTGGCCAGGTGCGTAGGCGGCCTCAGCCGCGGAGAAGTCGCCGTTCCGATGTTACTTTGCTTCTTGCTCCGACATACGGGAGATGCTGCCACCGTAACTCTTACACCGCGCTTGCTCGCCCACGCTTGGAGCACCGGTGCCGCGCATCTTCAATGGGCTGCTCTCGACATGATTACAAGCAACCGCAGCGTAGCGGACACGAACACAACGGCCGAAATCATTGAACTACTGACTGGCGTGAACACGAACGACCTGCTGGTTTCCAGCGCACTCGTCGACGCTCTCCATATTTACGGCCAAATAGATTCTCCGTATCAGGTCCGGGAGATCATGTCGGACATCGCTCGGATTCTCGCCAGCCCGGACCACGCAGACGCTCACGATCACGCTCAACGAATCATCAACAGTCAATTCGAGGACGTAGTCGCGGCACCATTCGCAGAGGCGATCGAATCCCTATCTCCTGAAGATCGAATTAAGCTCACAGCCCTCGCTGTGCAACAGGGGGACGCAGGATTATTTACGGACGTTCTTCTGCATCAGCTTCTTGACAGTCGGGAAGCCATAGCATTGCCTGCATTCCGCTATTGGGCTTCCCACCTCGACGTGCGGGACCCGTTCCGGCAGAACGTCGTCGCGTGTCACGTCCTGGGCATTCAGGGCTGCGCCGCCCACCTGTCCGCCCCGCCCCCATTACTGTCCGGCTTTGCTGGCGCAGACGCGGAAGCCTGGCGCTGCTACGGAGAGATCATCTTCTGGCTGCACCGGCCGGGCCTCTCAGCGGACGAGCAGCGCACTCGGAGTGAGCCGTCGTGGAGACGGCTTACTAGCATTCTGTCCGATGCAGCTGTGGACCCCCTCTACCATCTCTGCCAAATCTCGTACTTGACTGCAAGCACTGAGAAATCCCTGGTGGGCAGCCTTCTTTCGTCCTACCCAGAACACGTACGCGCTGTACTTCATCACGCCTTGACCTACCCAAACAGGCTGAGCTCATTGTTCCCCTTCTCTCCTCCTCACGAGCGCAGCATTGCGGCCCTGAGCTTGCTCAAGGCTGTTGGCGATGAAACTTCGATAGAGCTACTCCATCCGTATCGATCGCATCCCGACCTCGCCGCTGAAGCAGCCGAGACCATCCGCCACCTCAACAGTCGGTAACCGAATCCGGGTTGCATGAAGACCCGTACTTCAAACGATCGATTCAGGCGGGGATCTTTCGAACTCTTACTGAGCAAAGCTGCCTTTTGCGTTTCCAACGGGTGGGGCAAGGCCGATGACACGCTTAAGAAGGGTTCGGCTTCCTGCGGATGGCTGTTATGCGGCGAGGTCGAGGTTGAGGATCTTGGCGGCTTTGCTGATGGAGCCGGGCATGAGGTGGCGGTAGATCTTGAAGGTGATCTCGATGGTCTTGTGGCCCATCCACTCGGCGACGTCGGTGATGGGAACGCCGTGCGTGAGGCAGTTGGAGGCGAAGAAGTGCCGCATGCCGTAGACGACCATCCCGTCAGGGATGTCGATCTGGCCGGCCTTCTTGATCCGTTGCCACTGGTTGGCGATGTGGTAGTGCGGGAACGTGCGGGACGGGTCGCTCGGGTGGCGCAGCAGGTAGCCGTCGACGGTGCCGTGCTTGGCGGCGTACCACTCGATGCTCTGCCTCACCCGCGCGGGCAGGGGCACGTCCCGGTACTCGCCCACCTTGCGGTGCTTGAGCCGCTCGTACTGGCAGGTGGTCCGGTTGACCTGCTCGGTGATGCGGTAGACGTCGTCGGCGACGATGTTGTTGAGGTTGACCGCGAACGCCTCGCCGTTGCGCATGCCGCAGCCGCTCATCAGGTCGGCGACCAGCAGGAAACTGTCGTCGCCGGCGGTGCGTATCTGCCGCAACTGCTCCGGTGACGGGATCACCACCCGCTTGGGGTCGTACTGCGGCGTCTTCACCCCGGCCACCGGGTTGTCGTCGAACAGCCCGAGCCGGTTCGCGTCCAGCAGGATCGCCTTCAGCTTGTCGAAGGCGTTCGCCTGAGCGGCCAGGCCGATGCCATTACGCTCCAGGGTCTGCAGGAAGCCCTCAACCACCTTGTGGTCGAAGGAGTTCATCCGCCGGCTGCCCAGCAGCGGCAGCAGATGGATGTTCAGCAGCGACTCCAGATGCACCACCGACGCCGGCCCCAGATCCCGCTGCCCGGCCTTCCACTCGCCGGCGTACTCCTCAAACCGCATCGCCCCGTACCGGGCGATCCGCTCCGCCTTCGCCTGGCCCCGCGGCGCCGCCTTCTTCGCCTTGTAGATTTCCGTCAAACGCTCGACGGCCGCATCCTGGGTCGCGAACCCGGACTCCTCCAACTGCCGCCCCGCCGCCGACCGGTACCGGACCTTGTAAGGGTGAGGGCACTTCGACCACCGCGACCGCGGATGCTCACACTCCTTGAAAAACGAACCCATCCCACGAACCAACGAACGATTCTGCAAAATTGACACCCTGTAACAAACGAGCTAGCACTTTACCGCTGGTCTCTCGGTGCGAGACCTCGCGAGATCTATCCGCCCATCACTCGCTGCTGCTTCACCCAGGCTTCAACTTCTGACACCTTGAATCGGATCTTGGCATTCGGGCCTGTTCCGAATCTGTAGGTTGCCAGTCCGGAACGCGCGGAATTCTTATAGAGCCATGAGATGGACACGTTCAAATACTCAGCCGTTTCCCTGACATCCATGAAGCACACCGTCACGTTCTCTCCCGAGTTGGCAGATACAACTGTCCAGCGAACCGAGAGAACTCCTATAAGCGCGCTTTAAGGGCTGTTCTCCGGAACCCACATCCATAGTCCGCAAGATCGCCGGTTTGGCTAACCGGCGATCGTCGGCTATGTTGCGTCCCCGCTCGGTTCTGTCCTTGACCGGCGATCACGGTGGTAGGTGTCGGACACGCCGAGTAGCCCTCTAGGTAGAAGCAGAGAGCCGTCCGTCCCAACACCTTGGCTGCCAGGACGCCACGCGCGATATCCCGACCGACCGGCCGGCCGGTCGTCCTTGCTCGCGCGCCAGACACTCCTCCCGGTGTCCCATGACTGACTGCATGGACGGCTTCTCCGGTGGGACAACTGAGCATCCGGTCCAGGGATTCGCGCTTGATTTCTGCTCAGGTTCCGGCGCCTGTTCAGGGAGACTCTCGCCGGTGAGGCGACGGGCCATGAGGTCGATCATTGGCAGGTGAACCACGACTTCGGAGCGGCGCAGTTGCGTCTCGCAGTCTCGACGAGTCTCGGCGCTGTACGAGCCATCTGAACCGCGACGGCTTCCGGTACCTCGTCACAACGCTCAAGGCCACCGACGCGATCGAGAATGTTCGCAGCAACAGCGCGCCGCCATTCACGTGTACGGCCTCAACCACTGGCATAGGGGGCACCGACTGGTGTGCACCTCCACCAACTCGAGCCGGTCGGGGCTTGCGGCCGTACCCTTCCCACTTGGTCACGTCCGTTCCGTACGCCTTGCAGAGCTCGTTTCGTACTCGGCCCGCCCCCCGGTCGTCGTCATGTTGACCGCCGTAGAGACGAGAACCCGCTCGGGCTGCCCCACGGAGGCTCGCTCGAAGTCGAGCAGTCCTGGCCCCTCACGGTCATGCAGCGATCGTGCCAGTTCAGGCTGCTGCCTTAGGGGCTGGGCCCCGCACACGACGCCTGGAGAGGTGGGCGACTACGAGAGGCGGCTGGGTAGGGTCGTGGTACACCGAGCTGGAGAGGCAGTTGCATGGCCAACGAGATTGTGATCGCGCAGACGACCATCGACAACGAGGACCAGGCGAGGGCGCTGGCACGGGGCGCGGTTGAGAGCAAGTTGGCAGCGGGCGTTCACATCGACGGGCCGATCACCGCCGTCTACTGGTGGAAGAACGAGGTCGAGACGGCGCGAGAGTGGCGTATCTCGTACATGACGACGACAGACCGTCTCCCGCAGCTGGAGGCGTGGCTGTCCGAGAGGCACCCGTATGACGTCCCCCAGTGGATCACGCTGCCCGTGACCGGCGGGTCGGAGGCGTACCTGTCGTGGGTTGTTGAGGAGACAACGCGGGACTGACGAGCGACGTGTCGCGTGACGGCGCTCGTGTCCTTAGCTCGCCCGTGTACGAGGGGATCGATTCAGGACGCGAACTGCCGCAAATGATGGGCGAGTTCCCGCTCACTGTCGGGGAGCCAAGCGGCTATTTTCGCGGCGCGCTCCTTGCCCATCGTGTTGGGCTTGGCTTGGGAGGCGGCCGTGAACTGGCGCGACACGTAGACGCCTTGTTCGACGTCGCCTCCGCACAGCAGGGCCGCAGCGAGATCACCGAGGACGACGACGCCGCCATCCGGTAGTTCGTCCCCGAGGCGGTCGACCGCGGTGTCGGCCGTGGCGGTGAGTTCGGATCGACCCAATTGCCCGTACACGGAAAGGGCCAACGAATCCATCCGGTACGGCGTCACGAAGCGGACCCATGCCTGTTCGCTGGTGTGGTCCGCGAAGTCGTACGCGAAGCGTGCTCGGTCAAGCGCACGCAGCGCTCCTGTCTCGTCGCCTACCGCGGCTGATTCCTCCGCGCGCCTTCCGAGGACCCAGGCTGCGGCCGTGGCGTTGCCGTGGCCCCGCACATCCTGGGAAGCCTGGGACAGGAGTTCCAGCTTCCTCTTCGGTGTTGAAGCCCCGTAGCTGGCGTAGGTGAGGGCCAAGGCTCTGAGGGGAGGATGCCCGGCCTTCGCCGCGCACTCAGTCGTGACGTTGTAGTAGGCGCCAGCCTTGTCGTACTCGCCCAGGTCCCAGGCCACCCATCCGGCAAGGGCGGCGGTTTCCCCGGCTGCGATGGTGAGCGCCCGTTCGTGCTCGCCGGCGTGAGGCAGGGCTGCGGTGATCGCGTCAAGGTGGGACTCAACGGTGCTTTGCAGGCGGCGGGCACTGAGATTGAGTTCCTGGACGTGCAGGTCAGCAGCTCGGTTGATGAGCGCGATCGCAGCGGGCGTGTCGATGCGGGAGCCCTTGCTGAGCGCGAAGGCGAGCCGCCCCCAGGGCTCGGCAGCCGCGCTGACGCCGATGGCGGCGCTGCCCAGCAGCTTGCGGCGCTTCACGTCGTCCTGGTCCTCCTCTTCACGGACGTTCCCCCTCCTCCGCCGGGCGCGGGCGGCCTTGGCCTCCCGTAGTAGTTCTTCGAAGGGGACGCCGGAGGCCGCTGCGATGTGGGCGAGTGTGTGGTTCGTAGGGACGTTCTCGAACTTCTCATAGCGGCTGATTTCCCGGCGAGTCATGGTGTCCCGGCCGGAGACAGCGTTGATCGCGTCTGCCTGCTGCTCTTGCGTCCGGCCTGCGTCCGTCCGGAGCCGGAGCAACAGTTCGGCGAACGGATCTGGCATGAGTGTGACCTCTGTCGTGGGCGGAATCCAATCATGGCCCCAATTCCCCCGTGGCTTTCCCCCCTTGACAGATTTTTCCCCCTCTGGATTCCCCTGGTAGACGGCCTCGCAGCGCGGTGCGATGGGCCCATGACCACGTTCCTCAAGTCGGGCAACCGAGGCCAGCCGGTGCTGCTCCGGGACGAGATCAAGTTAGGCGGCCAACTCTTGCCGAATCCGGTCCAGGGCATGGTCCGCGACTTCCCTGATCTCCGGCAGCCGACGGTGCGCCGCGCGCACGATGCGCTGCAATTGGTGAGGAAGGCGCTGGCGGACCGCTTCCTCGACGGCGGTGTGCAGGGACTGCGCGGCGCCGCCGCAGTCGTCAGCGGCCAGCCGTACCTGGGCCACGGTGATGAGCTCGATCACGCGCCATTGTGGGGCGACCGTGGTCGTCGGTACAGGACTGCCCTGCTCGACCAGTTGTACGGCGATGTCGGTCCTGCCGGTGGCCATCAGCCCTCGAAGTCGGATCTCGTGCAGGGCGTAGGGGTTGAACAGCGACGTGTGTTCGGTCTCCTCGAGGAGCCGGTTCGTCTCCTGCATTGCCTCGTCGAACAGAGGCTGGTTCCGGAGGGCGCCGACCGCACGAGCGAGCAGCGGAAGTACGGCTGCTTTCGCCTCGTGGTGCGGTGCGATGGCAGCCGCGTGCTGCAGACGGTCGACAGCGGCTCCGTGGAGGCGAGCCTTGCGCAGCTCGTTGCCGTGCATGCGCAGCACGTAGGAGGTGAAGGCCGGTTCGCCGAAGTAGCGCGCGATGTCGATGCTCTTTGCCGTCCAGCGGGCGGCGGTGCTCAGTCGTTCCTCCGGCAGGACGTTGCCCAGGGCGACGCCGAGGCTGACACGGGCTCGGGCCAAGAGGTGGAGAACGTCCCGCTCCGTGTGCCCGTCCTCCATGCGTGCTTCGAGCCGGGCGACCAGTGGCCACAGCTCGGCGACGGCTTCGGAGGCGTGCCCGGACTGTCGGGCGATCTCGGCGAGGCGGACGGTGGACTCGCCGAACTGGAGCATGGCTCGGTGGTCGGTGTCGCCAGGATCGGTGACGCCGACGATGTGCGGGGGCAGACGCAGGGCCTCGGCGATGTGCCGTCTGGATCCGATGTCGTCGAGGCTCCGTTTTCCGAGTTCGAGGAGCGAGATGTACGTCTTGTCGTAGCCGAGGAGCTTCCCGAGTTCGGACTGGTTCATACCGTGTACGGCGCGGTGGAAGCGGAGGATGGCCCCGAGATCGCGGGTGGCGAGGACGGACTCGGCCTGCGGGGTTGCCCAGTGCCACAAGGTGTGTTGCGAGCGCCGCGCCACCATCGCGCTGTCCATGGTCGGTCACATCCGTGCGTACCAGGCGGCGATGGACTGCTTGTATCCGTCCGGCATGGTCAGGCCGGGCACTTCGTCGGCGGCGAACATGCCGAGCTGCTTGTGCTCGTGACTCACCACGGGGGTCTTGTCCGGGGTAAGGACGGCGCAGCCGTAGGTGACGATCACGACTCGCCGCTCCGGCATGGCCACGGGCAGAGGCTGGTAGATCCACACGTCCAAGAGAGGACCGGCCTTGACCGCCCAACCGGTCTCCTCCTCGATCTCCCTCTCCACTGCCAACTCCGGAGTGCCATCGGAGGGTTCGAGTCGCCCGCCGGGCAGTTCCCACTCCTCGCGTTCGTTCCTCAGCAGCAGTACGCGTCGGTGGCTGTCCACGGCTACGCCCTTAACGGAGACGGGCCAGGTGGGGGGCGTGTACTCCATCGCTCTCCTCGGATTGCACGTACGGCCGGGGGTGGTCGGAACGTAGCACGCGGCCACTGGCGCGAGTTGGGCGTGGGCGAATTGCCCGAGTCGACAACCTGTCGCTTTACCCCCGGTCCAGCGGCGCCGAACAGTGGGACCAATCCATCGCAGCCAAGGAGATCCGTGATGCGCCGAGTTCATCAGCCGTACGCCGACGTCTTCGTGCGCAACCATGTCGATCTGGCTGTGCCGGGAGCCGAGGAGAAGATCGCAGCACGACTGCGGGACACGGGCCTGGTCACTGTCGACGGTCTCGCTTCGCGCACTGCCGTGCTCTCCTTCGCGACCCGGATCATGAATCTGGTGCCGCACCGCGACAGCGACTCGGACGGCCTCACCACTATCCGCGACACCCGCCGTCACGCGCATCGGGCGGGCTTTGCCGGATTTGGAAACGGCCCGCTTGCCCCGCACACGGAACGATCCGGCACCCCCAATCCGCCCCGTCTGATGCTCCTCGTGTGCGGACACGCTGCCACGACGGGTGGGGAATGCCTGCTCACCGACGGGCAAGCCGTGCACGCCGACCTCTTCACCGGCGAGCGGGAGACCGGGGCTGCGCTGGCGCAACCGCGCACCGCGTTCTTCGGCGCTGGAGACGGTCATGCCACGCAGGTGTTCACCGTCCACGACGATCTGAGGGTCTCCGTGCGCCTGCGGTTCGACGGGCTGGCGCGCTGGAACCCGCTCGTTCAGCCCTACCTCCCGCGACTGCGGGCGGCAGCCGGACGCCATCAAGTGCGTCTCGACCTGGCTCCCGGTCAGGGATACCTGCTGGACAACGAACGCTGGCTTCACGCGCGCCGTGCCTTCACTGGCGATCGGCTCTTCTGGCGAGCCCTTGGGGAGCCCCTGTTTCCCATGCTGCGAGGGTTCGCGCCCGCCGCCCCCACCTCCGTCCCTACGCCCATGCTCTCGGAGGCGGGATGTTGACGGACCGAGCCCAAACGCTCGCCGCAGAAGCGACGACGTCCCCCACGTCTCTCGCCGCAGCCGCTGCGGCTTGGGACCAGGCGGACGAGGGCGGCTTCGAGGTCGACTTCCTCCCAGCTGAGCACCGCATTGGGCAGATGAGACGGATCACCAGGGCCCAGCTGCGCCACTGGGACCTGACCACGCTGACCGACGACGCCACGCTCGCCGTTTCCGAGTTGGTCACCAACGCCATCAAGCATGGCAAGGGACAATCGGTCGGGCTCCGGGTGCGACGCTCCCCCTATGAACTGCGCATCGAAGTGACCGACGGCACCCCGAGTCCGGCACGGCTGCGTTCCGCCGGCGTGGCCGACGAGAACGGCCGCGGCCTCTTCCTCGTCGCCGCCCTCGCCCGGGAGTGGGGCGTCAGCAAAGACAGCAAGACGACGTGGTGCATCTTCCGCATCCCTGAGGGGAGGGCGTGATGGCCGCAGTACCGCCGGCGCGCAGATCTGGTGTCGTCTCGCTCTCCCCACGATGGCGTCTGGTTGCCCCTCACCGGCTGCGAGCGGACGGATGGCGCACGCTCCCTGCCCCCGCTTCACTCAAGGAAGCCGGACCCGATGGTGAATCCGGTCGCGGGATCCGGCTTGTCCATGCGACCTCATACAGGAGGGAGAGCAGCGGCGAGGAGACGTGGTGTGACTTCCGGTACGCGAGGGCTCAGACCTCCAGCTGGTCCCCGACCAGCCAAACGACGAGCAGCACAGCTCAGTCACTCCCGTTACGCAGGGCGCTCCGAGGGTCGTTCGCTTGCCTTCGCCCAGTAGTTCGGTTCGAGCATCTCACCAGGCCACGCGGGCTGACGGATCGGGCCCCGAGGCCCCATCTGTTCGAAGTACGGTGCCAGGTCGATCACGGGCGTTCCGTCTACGGCGTCGAGATCGGTGACCAGCAGGTCCCGGCCTTCGACCTTGAGCAACCGCGGGTAGCTGATCGCCAGTTGGTTGGGACGCCGGTGGTTGCGGTGGACGAACGTACCGGTCGCCGGCCAGTTCGGGTTTCCCCGTGGGCTGCGTGCGTGGAGCTCGACGTCTTCGGGTCGCGCCAAGTGGAAGCGCCACGTCACCGTCACGTGGGAGAACTCTCCGATTCCCTGCAGCGTTTCGAGGGGGTACGCCTCGTCGAGCCGGATGATCGATTCGACCCCGCCCTGGTAGTCGTCCTGAACGCGGGTGTGACCCCCGACGACTGTTGCGATCGACTCGACCTCGTACGTCGGCATCGGCGCTCGTTCCTCTCCCTCGGCGTAGCCTGCACGGCGGCCCACAGCCAGCGCCGCGAACCTGCTCTGTGGTCAGCCTATGGTGCGCAGCATGTCCCGAGCCCGGCGGTCCAGTTCGGCGACATGGCGACCGCCGCGCTGCCGGACGGGCGAGAGGTCACTCTGTATGCGGACGATGACGTCGCGGGCACGGCCGGACTGCACGCCGGCCATGGCGTCGAGGGCCTGGTTCCAGGTGGCGCACGCCTCGTCGAGGCGTCCCTGCTGAACCTGGACGGCGCCGAGGTAGCCGAGGGTCACGCTGTGGGTGCGGGCGTACTGCTGGCGGCGGCGGGTGGCCACGCTGTGCTGGAAGTGGATCTCCGCGTCCAAGGGCTGGCCCATGTCGCGCAGGGCACAGGCTGTCTCGTGGGCCAGGGAGGCTTCCTGGAAGAAGCTCACGCGGCTCGGAGCGTCGTTGTTGTCGGCGCGGGAGAGGTCCCGTTCTGCGCGGCTGATGGCGGCGAGGGTGCCGGTGCGGTCGCCGTCGGCCGCGAGGGCTCGTGCGTGGACGATCGCGAGCAGGGCTTTCTCGCGGTGGCTAGCTTGGCCGTAGCGGTCGCGGTTCATGGAGGCGTCGGCCAGGGCGAGGGCGCGGCGGGGGTGTCCAAGGTCCACGGCTTGGTGCGCGAGGGCGCGCAAGATGTGGCCGCCGAGCGGCCCGTCGCCCGCTTCGGCCGCTATGCGGGCGGCGAGAGTGAGGTAGCGCTGGGCGGTGCGGTGCTCGGAGGCGTCGAAGGCCATCCACCCCGACAGGTAGGTCATCTCTGCCACGGCCGAGTAGGTGTCGCGGCGAAGCTGCTCCGTGCGGAACCTGCTGCCGAGCAGGGGCACAGCTTCGTCGCGCAGGTGGCCGGCGAGGGCCGAGCGTCCCGAGGCTCCACCGCGCTGCTGGTCACGAGCGGAGTAGAAGGTCGTCAGATCGCGGACATCGTCGATGTCGGCCTGTGTCACCAGCCGGGGGGAGACTGCTGGGCGCTTCGCCGCCGTGGCAGGAGCGGTTGCCCACCACGAGGCGGTGGGCAAGGCGAGGCCGGCGGCCGAGTACGCCGCGGTGGCCAGCAGCTTGCGTCGGTGCATATCGAGGTCGTCGCTTCCCAGCTCGGCCATCACGGTCAGAGGGTCGACGCTCCAGTCGGAACCGCTGTCGGTTTGGCCTGTGCCTTCACCTTCCAGCCCGAGGTCGGCCAGGGTGAGGCGGCGGCCGAGCCTGCGGGACAGCGTCTCTCGAAGGATATGAGGTGCCTGACCACTCGGCTTTGTGCCCTGCACCCACATGGCTATGTGCGAACGGGAGATGGCGTCCAGCTCACGCACCCCGCTCTCCGCGGCTACCCGGGCGACCGCTGCGGCTGCTTGAGGCTGGGACCAGCCCGCTTCGCGCAGAAGTGCGGCGAGGGCGACGTTTCGCACGCGGGCCATGGGCTGCCCCTTGGTTCCGAAATGATCTTTGACGCATTTGACGGCCTCGGGGGCCACGCAGGCATACCCCCCAGCGGGGATTCACGGTTCGCTCAACGTAGCGACCGGATCACTCACTTTGCACGACGACCCCGGTCAACTTGGCCTGATCTGAACAGGAGTTGTGTCATGCGCCTCTCGCTGGCTCCCCGCCAGGACGCCTGTCAACGCGTCGCGCTCAGCAGGGCGGGCTGCGTCGCTGTTGAGCCGGTTTCACAGCGCAATCAAGCGGTGGCCGCGGCGGAGACAGCGGCGCTCGTGCTGGACGAGGACTCGCCTCTGCCGGAGACCGCTGCCGACGTTGAAGACCTTGCGAGGCGTCTGCGCGGTCACATCGATCAACTCGGCGTCATGCTGCCGAAGGAGGAGCCAGCGCTACGCCGCGCTCAGCAGCTCGGCTCGGCAGCAGTTCCGGACGGCTACATGCCCAGCAGGGTGCATCTGGTCAAACTGGCCGAGGCGGCCCAGGAGCTCGTTGCAACTTTGGAGGCACACGGCACCAGCCGTGCGATTCGGCAGCGGGGACGGCGTTGGTGGACGCCGCCGATCAACCTGCTGCGCGGCACAGTCTTCGCGGTCGCCTTCGCCTGTCTCGTCCTGGCCGCGTCGATGCCCCGGACATGACCGTCACCGGGGCGATTCTGATCGTCCTGATCCTTGGTCCCACGGCATGGCTGGTTCTCCGCGGTGATCGCGCAATCAGTCCCCCGTCGGCGGACGAGGAACCAGCACGGCGCGAGTGAGTCGCCGCCTCACCGGTGACCCCCGGAGCCTCGCCTCACCGACTGTTCGCCGGCCGTTTCGACGGCCCTGAAGCCCTCCCCGGATTCGGGGGCCTTACGGAGATCTTCACGATGAAACGCCTTCCGCGTATCGAGCAGTACGGCCTGATCGGCGATATGCAGACCAGTGCCCACGTCTGCGATGACGGCTCGATCGACTGGCTGTGCCTGCCGCGCTTCGACTCGCCGGCCCACTTCGCTGCGCTGCTCGGCACGCAGAAGCACGGCGCGTGGCGCATGGCCCCGGTCGCTGAGTACGAGGGGGGAGCCGGTGCGACTGCCGCGCGGCGCTATGTCGGTGAGTCCCTCGTGCTCGAGACGGTCTGGACGACGCCCTCCGCCAGCGCGAAGGTCACCGACTTCATGCCGCCGCGCGACGGGGCACCGCAGGTCATCCGGATCGTGGAGGGAACGGCTGGCCAGATCGCCATGGCTTCCACGCTGCGTGCCCGCCCTGGCTACGGCCGGGTCAGCCCGTGGATCCATGAGCAGGGCGGACGCATGATCGCTGAGGGCGGAGGGGACGCCCTGTGGCTGGACACGTCCACCGGGCAGGTTGAGAAGGACGGCGCGATCGTCAGCTCCTTCACGGTCACCGCCGGCGAGAGCGTCGCCTTCGTACTGAGCTGGGGGCCTTCCCACGGTGTCGCGCCGGAGCTTCCGGATCCCGAGGCGGCGCTCGCCGCGACCCTCGGGTTCTGGGAGGACTGGACGAGCCAGTGCAGCTACGACGGCCCGCACTGGGAAGCAGTCGTCCGGTCGCTGATCACCCTGAAGGCGATGACGTACGCCCCCAGCGGCGGCATCGTCGCAGCGCCGACCACGTCGCTGCCGGAAGAGATCGGTGGCCGCCGGAACTGGGACTACCGCTACACCTGGCTGCGCGACGCCTCCACCACCCTGGGCGCATTGCTCGGTTCGGGGTACGGGCAGGAGGCCGAGGCGTGGCGGCGGTGGCTGCTGCGGGCCGTGGCCGGCGATCCGGAAAACCTGCAGATCATGTACGGGATCACCGGAGAGCGGGATCTGCCGGAGCGGGAGCTGGGGTGGCTGCCCGGCTACGAGAACTCCGGCCCGGTCCGGATCGGCAACGGGGCTGTGGACTCCAAAGTCATGGCCTGGGCCGCGATCGACAAAACCATCCGCCTGGTCGAAGCCGCCGCCCTGGACGCCGACCTGTTCGCCCTGATTGAACTGCGCGAGGCCATCCACCAAGAGGTGTGCACGCGCGGATTCGACCCGGTCCGCAACACCTTCACCCAGTTCTACGGATCACAGGAAGTCGACGCCGCCCTCCTGCTGATCCCCCGGGTGGGATTCCTGCCGCCCGACGACCCCCGCGTGCTCGGGACGGTGGACGCAGTACGCCAGCAACTGTCCACCCCGGATGGCCTCATACGGCGATACCCGACCGCCGGCGACCGCATCAGGCTCGACGGCCTGAACGGCGACGAGGGCACCTTCCTGCTCTGCTCGTTCTGGATGGTCGACGCACTCGCCCTGACCGGCCGCCTGGACGAAGCCCACGCTCTCTTCGACCGACTCCTGGCCCTGCGCACCGACCTCGGCCTGCTCGCCGAGGAGTACGACCCCACCACCGGGCGACAACTGGGCAACTTCCCGCAGGCGTACAGCCACATCGGCGTCATCGGGTCCGCACTCCTGCTGCAGCAGCTCGACGCGGGGGCGCCCGCGGCCGAGCCCGACGTGCTCTTGGCGGCGGGTGTCTGATGAACACAACCGCCACCACCATGGTCATCGTGCTCGCCGCTGCGGCCATCGTCGCCGTGGCAGCGGCCTGGGTTACCCACCGCCGCTGGCAGCAGACACGGCGGCAGGCACACCTCCTGGCCCGCGAACAACAGGCCACCGAGGACGCCCTGCAGAAGCTGGTCCACGAGACGCTGCCGCAGATCCACAAGTCGGGCGGTCGGATCACGGTGCCGGCCCCCGCACCGGAACTGGCCGGCACCGCGGTCGGTGAGCAACTGACCAACGTGGTCAAGGCCACTGCCGGCGTCGTCCAGGCCGTGGTCCGCGACATCCAGTACGCGGCGCACCAGGAGATCGAGCAGGCGAAGACACTCGGGGCGCAGGAGATGCGGCGTTCGCATACCGCCGCTCAGGAAGAGATCGCTCGGGTAAGTGCCACTGCCGTGCGGTCGACTGAGGCTGCAGTGCGCAGTGTGTCGTCGGCGCTCGTGGGCATGGCCGCCAAGACCAGCCGCAAGGTCAGCGAGGGCGTGCGCGAGCACGAGGACGACGCCGCGTTCGAGACTCTGACCGGTATCGACCACACCGTGCAGCAGATGCTGCTGGTCGCTCAGGGTTGGACCATCCTGGCAGGCGGCAAGCTGACCCGGCACTGGCCCACGACGACGCTGACCGATGTGGTGCGGGCTGCGATGGGCTACGTCGAGGACTACCAGCGTGTACAGCCTCAGGAACTCACCGTCGCGGTGAAGACCCGAGTGGTTGGGCCCGTGGTGCATACCCTCGCGCTCTTGCTGGACAACGCGCTGCGCTTCTCGCCACCACAGTCGCGAGTGCATGTGTCCTTCGAACAGGGCCACCACGGAGTCACCGTCTTCGTCGACGACAGCGGCCTGCAGATGACGCCGGAGCAGCTCGACAGCGCCCGGGACATCCTCACCGGGCAGCGCACGGACGACATCACGCAGCTCGGCGCCCGCCCGCAGACCGGGTTCCGAGTCGTCGCCGCCCTCGCGCGCGCCTACGGATTCCGGGTCGATGTCCAGGCGCCCAACTCCCTGCTGGGCACCCGCGCGCTCCTCACCCTCCCCCAGGAGCTCCTCACCACGGCGCCCCAGGCGCCGCCGGCATCCTCGCAGGCGGCACGGGAGGTTCCGCCAGCCGGTCTGGCCTCCGCCTCCACCGGCCGGCTCCCTGCGCTCGCCGCGGTTCCGGCAACCACACAACCCGCGCTCACCCCCGTCCCGCCGGCGGCCGGGGAATCCGACCAGGAGGGTTCCGCTGTCCGCACGACCGCCGGCGGACTGACGGTGCGCAGCCGCCGCGCCACACCCGTCTCCGCTCCCGTTCCCCGCCCTGTCAATGCCGAGCCGGGGCGTGCGAGCGTGATCGCCGCCTGGGCCCGTGGCACTCAGCGCGCCCGCGCCGAGCAGGGCGCCCACGCCTCCACTACCGACGCCGAGCAGGGCACCCACGTCTCCACTGCCGACAACGACCAAGGACACGACGCATGACCGACAAGAACATCGGCTGGCTCCTCGAAAGCCTCGAAGAGACCGCCGGCGTGGAATACGCCGTGCTGGTCGCCGCGGACGGCATGAGCCCGGCCTACACCGACCGGCTGCCGCGCGAGCGCGCCGAGAAGATCTCGGCCATCGCCTCCACGCTGTGGGGAGCATCGTGGGCCTACGACCGGGAGACGAACGGCGGCGGCGTCCGCCAGCTCGTCATGGAGTCGGTCGACCACATCTCCCTGCTCATCCCGGCTGGCGACAACACCATGCTCGCCGTCCGAACCGACAGCCCTCACGCGGACATCGGTGTGATCAGCTATGCCGCCCTGCGCCTGGCCGCGAGCGTGGGCAACCAACTGGGCGTCCAGAACCGCATCGCCGACGTCACGGAAGCACCTCTGGCATGAGCAGGCCGCGGCACGACCCGGATCTGGTCAGGCCCTACGTCCGCACGGGCGGACGTACCCGCCCCAGCAAGGACGTGCGCCTGGAGAGCCTGGTCTTCGCCGCGACCGGCACCCGTCCCGGCCTCAACCCGGACGCACGGCGCGTGCTCGCCCTGTTCGCACCCGCGCAAGGCGGAGGGCTGGTCGTCGCCGAGATCGCCTCCGCACTCGCCCTCCCGCCCTCGACCACCCGGATCCTCGTCGCCGACCTCATCGGACAC
The DNA here is from genome assembly GCF_028736035.1 of Streptomyces sp. T12. Taxonomy (NCBI): domain Bacteria; kingdom Bacillati; phylum Actinomycetota; class Actinomycetes; order Kitasatosporales; family Streptomycetaceae; genus Streptomyces; species Streptomyces sp. T12. The sequence continues at coordinate 10,252,177 of NZ_CP117866.1, read as the reverse complement.
GGACTGATGACCCTCGCCCAGGGCCAGGACGACGACCGGCCCCCGGTCTCACTCATCGAAAGGGTTCTGAATGGACTCCGCGCTCACGCCTGACCGGTTCGTCGCGCGCACGGTGACGGCTACCGCGAAGATCGTGGTCGCCGGAGCCTTCGGCGTGGGCAAGACCACCTTCGTCGGCAGCGTCTCCGAGGTGCCTCCGGTCCACATGGAGGAGACCATCACCCGGGCGAGCGCCCTCGTCGATGACCTGGCCCGCACGCCTGCCAAGTCCACCACCACCGTCGGCGTGGACTTCGGACGCAAGCACCTCAGCGACGACCTCGTGCTCTACCTGTTCGGCACCCCCGGCCAGGCCCGATTCAGCTTCCTCTGGCAGGAGTTGATCATCGGTGCCCTCGGCGCCCTGGTCCTCGTCGACCCCCGCGACCTGGACGCCTCCCACGAAATCCTCGGCCTCCTCGAAGAGAACGGCGTCCCCTACGCCGTCGCGGTCAACCAGTTCGACGGCGCGCCCCGACACCCGCTCGAAGAAGTCCACGAGGCCCTCGCCCTGGAGGGACACACGCCGCTGACCGTGTGCGATGCGCGCGAGCGAGCGTCCTGCATGCAGGCCCTGATCCAGCTCACCGAATACCTCGCCCGTCTCGCGCACCGGCTGGAGCCCCGACCGTGAGCACCGCGACCCGCCGCATCCCCCTGTACGAACCGGACTTCGCCCAGAATCCGCACGCCGCCTACCAGCGCATGCGCGAGCAGTTCGGCCCTCTGGTCCCCGTGGACCTGGCCCCTGGCGTGCCCGCCACGCTGGTCGTCGGATACGAGGAGGCCCGCCGCATCCTCGGCGACCCGCAACGCTTCCCCGCCGATCCGCGCCGGTGGCAGACCTCCGTCCCCGACACCTGCCCCGTCCGGCCGATGATGGAGTGGCGTCCCAACGCCCTGCGCTCGGCCGGCGCCGAGCACACCCGCTACCGGGCCGCGAACACCGCCGCCCTCGCCGCTGTCGACCAGCACGCGCTCCGCGACCACGTCGAACTGGTCGCCGAACAGACCATCAACGCCTTCAAGCACGGAGGCAAGGCGGACCTGCTGTCCCAGTACGCCTGGCCCCTCGCGTTCCAGACGCTCAGCCACCTGCTCGGCTGCCCCGACGAGGTCGGCCACCGGATCGCAGACGGAATGGCGAAGATCTTCGACGGAGTCAACGCCTCCATCGGCAACCAGATCATGGCCCAGGCCGTCGCGGACCTCGTCGCCCTGCGCCGCCGAGAGCCCGGCGACGACGTGACCAGCAGGCTAATTGTCCACGTCGCCCGGCTGGACGACACCGAGATGGGCCAGCAGCTCATCACCCTGTACGGGGCGGGCATCGAACCCCTGACCAACCTGATCACGAACACCCTCCTGGAGATGCTCACCAACAGCGAGTTCTCCGGTGACCTGCACGCCGGCGACGCTTCCGTCCGCGAGGCCCTGGACAGCGTCCTCTATCGCGACCCGCCGCTCGCGAACTTCGCGATGACCTACCCACCCCGCCCGGCCGACATCGGCGGGTACCTGCTGCCCGCGGACCAGCCGGTGGTCATCAGCTATGCCGCTTGCAACAACGACCCGGCCCTGGGAGGACACCGGCCTCTGGGCAACCGGGCCCACCTCGCCTGGGGCGCCGGCCCGCACGGCTGCCCGGCCAGCTCGCACGCCTACCTCATCGCCGAAGCCGCCATCCTCCACATCCTCGACGCCCTGCCCGAGATGGACCTCGACGGCCACCGCGACGATCTCGTCTGGCGCCCCGGCCCCTTCCACCGCTCGCTGGTCGCCCTCCCCGTCACCTTCCCCTCAAGCTGAAAGAGGCCACAACGTGTCCGAACGGCAGATACTCGTCCTCGACCCCACCGGATCCGACCCGGACGCCGAACACCAGGTCCTGCGTGACCGCGGCCCCGCCACTGTGGTGGACATCCTCGGCGTGCGCGCCTGGTCCGTCTCCGACCCGGCCCTCCTTAAGCAGCTTCTGACCAGCAAGGACGTCTCCAAGGACGGCCGCGCCCACTGGCCGGCCTTCGCCGAGACCGTCCCCACCTGGCCGCTGGCCCTGTGGGTGGCGGTGGAGAACATGTTCACCGCCTACGGCGACAACCACAGCCGCCTGCGCCGCATGGTCGCCCCCGCCCTCTCGGCGCGCCGCACCGCCGCCCTCCAGGCGGACATCGAGGCCCTCGTGAACAGCATCCTCGACGACCTCGCCGCCCTCCCGGCCGACGAGGTGGCCGACCTTCGCGAGCAACTCGCCTACCCGCTCCCGATCGCCGTCATCGGCGAGCTCATGGGCGTCCCCGCAGACCGGCGCACCGAATTCCGCACCGTGGTGGACAACGTGTTCGCCACCCATCTCTCCGCCGAGGAACAATCCGCGAACACCGCCGCCCTGTACGGCCTGCTGGACGCCCTGATCGAGATCAAACGCACCGAGCCCGACGAGGACATGACCTCGCTGCTGATCGCCGCCCGCGACGACGAGGGCGACGGCTCCGCCCTCAGCGATACCGAGCTGCGCGACACGCTCCTGCTGATGATCAGCGCCGGGTACGAGACCACCGTCAACGTCATCGACCAGGCCATCACCACCCTGCTGTCCGAGCCAGAGCAGCTGGCCCACGTCCGGGACGGCCGCTGCACCTGGGAGGGCGTGGTCGAGGAGACCCTGCGCCACCAGCCCGCGGTCAAGCACCTTCCCCTGCGCTATGCCCGCAGCGACATCGCCCTCCCGGACGGGCAGACGATCAAGACCGGCGAGGCGATCCTCGCCTCCTACGCCGCCGCCAACCGGCACCCCGACTGGCACGAGGACGCCGACCGCTTCGACGCCACTCGCCCCAGCAAGGAACACCTCGCCTTCGGACACGGCGTCCACTTCTGTCTCGGCGCCCCACTCGCCCGACTCGAAGTCGCCACCGCCCTACGCCTGCTCTTCGAACGCTTCCCCGACGCCCAACTCGCCACGGACAGGGCCGCACTGAAGAGACTGCCGAGCCTGATCAGCAACGGACACACCGCCGTCCCCGTGCGCCTGCGCCCGACGTCGAACCGCTGACCGACACCGACGAGGAAGACCACCATGACCGCCCACGCCCCAACCTCGCCCCTCACACAGTCCGAACGGCGCCTCGCCCAGCACGTCGTGGACGGCCTGAACGCCCGCGAGATCGCAGCCGCCACGCATCTAACGGCCAACACCGTCCACTCCACCCTGCGCAACGTGCGCGGTAAATTGCACTGCCCCGAACGCTGCTCCCTCGCCGTCGTCGCGCACCGCCTCCTCGACGCCGGAGAGATCACCACGCCCACGACGGACGCGCCCGCACCCGAATTGAGCGCCGAGCAGATCAGCCTGCTGAAAGCCGTCACCGAGCACACGCGGCCCCTCGACATCGCCCGCGCCGCCAAACTTGCCCCCGCCGACCTACGCGCCGCGCTCGACCAGCTCCTCGCCGACACCGGGTCGTCGGACACCACTCGCCTGGTCGTCCAGGCCCACAGCTGGAACCTGCTGACTGCCAAGCAGACCAGCACGGTGCAGAGCGGAGCGCCCCAGTGAACGCCTCCCCCGTTCCCACGGCCGTCGAGCCGTCCACCGCTCCCATGCACCAGCGACCGGCAGCGCTACCACCCGTGTACGAGATGCGCTCGCTGCGCACGGACGCGGCACGCGCTGAAGCCGCCGCACTCGTCCAGGACCGGCAGCGCTGGCTCACCCTGCGCGGTCTGCCCGTACCCGCCCGCGCCGATGTCCCGACTCGTCTGATCACTCTCTGGGCCTCCGACTTCGCCGCCCGCCTCGATCTGCCGCACGTACGAGCAGAAGCCCTAGCCCGTCACCCACTCGACGCCGACCCCATCGCCCGCTTCCTGAACCGCCTCACCGACATGGGCTGGGACCTGCACGGCACCGGAACCGGACAGACCGGCGAACGAGTCGCCCGCCTCGAACTCGCCGCAGAGCATCGGCCTGGACTCGGCGCCCTTGTCGACTGCAGGGTCCACGAGCCTCGGTCCGCCATGGACGAGCGGAGCGTCGCGTGAAGACCGCCGAACCGCTGCGGCCGGAGCTCGCTCGCGAGCTGATCACCCTCGCCGAGCAGTCAGCGGAGCGCCAGGCACAACGCGTCCGCAACCAGCTTGACGCCGTCCAACTCGGCCAGGGTCGGCACGCCGACCATGCCAGCGCCAAGGTGTTGCGCCGCATCCTGGCCGACCACAACTGGCCCGGCCGCCGTCTCGTCGGCCCCGACGGCGCACGCGCTGCCTGGATAATCGCTCTCCACTCCGACGACGAACCCGACTTCCAGCGGGCAGCCGCCGTCCTGCTGCGCCGCGCCGTCCAAGGCGACGACGCACGGATCCAGCACTGGGCACATCTCCACGACCGTGCGCTGATCAACAACGGGCACGACCAGGAATTCGGTACCCAAAATCTCCTCGGTGCCAATGGGATCAAGCTGTGCGCCCTGCGCGAGCCCAGCACCCTAGACCAGCGAAGGGCTGGCATGGGGCTCCCACCAGTCGCAGTCGTCTTGGAGAAGATGCGACACCGTTTCCCGCCCACGCGCGGTGACGGCGACTCCCCGACTGTCGTGCTCGCGGGGGCCGCATGACGGAAGACGGAGTTTCGCTGGATCCACCGAAGGGGCGCTCAGATGCGAGCCTCACCCCTCTCGCAGCCGGGTGGCCGTCCTCGTTAGGAGCGACCCTTCCCATTCCGCCCACCCATCACGTGCACCGAACTCCCAGGAATTCCCGATGACCCGGACCACGGAAGGAGACTCCATGGCCTCGTCCGCCACCTCCTGGCGCCCGGCGGCACCTTCTGGGTCGTCACCGAGATCGCCGGCCGCCGTACGCCCACCGACCCAGCCCTCCAAGGGCTCGGGATCACCTCTGCGGACGCGGAGTTGCACACGACGGGCTGGTCCGTCGTGCGAACGGCCGACCTCGACGTCCTTCGCAGCTACGCCCTGCGCCCCTGACCACCCCTGCTGCTGGAGCACCCCATGCCGGAACCCGCAGCACGCCATCACGAAAGGCACCTGTTGAAGACCTCACACGCCATCCTCGTCGCCTCCGCTGTGGGGGCCGCCGGGCTCTGGCTCGCCGAACGCCAGCATCGGCAGCGGCTCGTACTCCACGCCGCGGAGATGCATCAGGGGCTGCTCGCCGACGTTGCCGCGAACCCCGAGCACCGGGCGATCTGGGCGACCAACGGCCTGTCCGACGAAGAGAACGTCCGCCTGGTGCACTGCAACCGGCTGGTCAGCTTCCTGTCCGCGAAGCACCGCGTGGGCCTGCTCGACAAGGCGACGCTGCGGGTGCAGGCCCGTGCCCTGATGGAGCGCGCCCCCTACCGGGCGTACTGGGCGCGATTCGGCACCTTCCGCGAGGAGGAGGCGATGGACCGCATCGACCACGCGTTCAATTCGATCCTCGACGACGAGTACACCGCAGCGGCCGACGACACAGAGCCCGTCGCCGCCTAGGACTGGGGTCTCCTCCCGGTCATGAGGACCGCTGCGCCCGTGCGCAGGGGACCCGTGACCACGCCCTCGGTGGAGGAGGCGGCGCCGAGACCCCGCGCCCCGGCCGCGCTCCGTGGGAAAGCCAGCGGCCGGCCCAATCCCACCCACAACACCCGTGGCCTACTCGATCAGGAATGAAGGGACTCCATGGACGCCAGCACCGTCGACGTCGCCGTCTGGAACATCGAGGCCGACGGCGGCCGAAACGGCGAACGCCGCGACTTAGCACTCGACATCCTCGCCGAGTACAACCCCGACGTCGTACTCCAGCAAGAGGCGAAATACAGCCGCGAACGCGGTGGGCGACTCATGCATGCCACGGAGAAGCGGCTGAAGCTACGCGGGTTCCTCGCCGCACCCAACCCGTACGTCGACGCCGACATCGCGACCGCCGTGTACCTGCGGGCCGAGATGTTCCACATCGCCGAGCAGAAGCCACACGCTAAGCCGTGGTGGCTGCACCCCTGCCGGGTGCAGGCGCAACTCGGCGACTGCCCCGTGCCGCTCAACTTCGCGTCGTTCCATATGTGTTACTACGACGCCGACCAGAGACTCACGGAAGCCGGATGGCTGACCACACTGGCCGAGACCGGCATGGCCACCATTGCGGCCGGAGACACGAACAGCTATCCACGGCGGGCTGAGCCCGTCGCACTGCCGAACTGGGAAATGGTCACCGACCGCGCGCACATGGTGCAGCGCACCTACCTGGGCGCAGACGGCACCCGCCGCAGCGACACCCGGCCCGACGGCGTTCTCATCGACGCCGGGTACGTGGATCTCGCCCATCACGCTGCCGACCACCTCAGCGGCCTCGGGAACGGCGCACTCGCGGCTACGGCTGGATTCAGCAAGCCGGACCAGGGCGGGCCGCAGCGCGTCGATCGCGGATACGCCGTCGGCGGCGTGGCCTCCGCCCTTGAGCACGTCGACGTCGTCGACACCAAGGACACCCGCGAGGCTTCCGACCACGCGCTGCTGCTCTACCGCTTCCACCGCACCCGCCTGGAACGTGTGCTCACCCAAGGCCGGTACGCGCTGTGCGCGGGCTGATGAGACGACCCGTCTGGAAACAGGCGGGTGCACCCCCGGCGACCGGACCTGAAAGAAGGCTCGGCACCAGGCGGAGCATGTCGGGAGAGCAGGATGAACATGCAGTTCCAGCGCCCTTACAGGGGCATCAGCACCGCCCATCGCCCCGGAGCGGATGCTGCCGCCAGACAGGCGGCGGTCCCGTGATCAGTCACAGCCGTGCCTCAAGAGAGGCATCAGCCGTAGGTCCACTGCTGGCCCGTGCCGCGGTACTCCTCGACGGGAATCGGTTGCATACCTGGGCACATGCGCTCGCGGTACAGCACTCCGCCAAGGTGGTCGACCTCGTGGTTGACGAGGCGGGCAGAGCCCTGGGAGAAGCGGGACAGCCGTGTGGCGCCGTCGAGGTCGCTGTGGGCGACGACGATACTCAGGGGCCGAGGCACGAGACCGCGTACGTCGAAGAACGACAGGCAGCCTTCGTACTGTTCGTCCTCTTCTTCGGAGGACTCGGCGACGGTGGCGTTCAGCAGCACGATCGGCTCCGCTTCGGCCTCGGGTGGGAAGACCACGGCGGCGGATCGGTCAATGCCGATCTGCGGGGCGGCGATGCCCATGCCTTTGCCGAAGGTGTGCAGTTGGCGAACACGGTCAACAGCGGCCAGCAGTTCACGGATGACTTGCTGGGCCTCCTCGGCTTCAGCCGGCAGTTCGAAGGGGCGTGCGGGTCGGACGAGGATGGGGTCACCGTCCTGGAGGATGCCGGCGTTCGTCATCGCCTGGCTGGCAGAGAGGGTGTTCACTGGGTCGTTCTCTTTCGCGTCGTCAGCGTTCTTCAGGCGCCATTCAAGGCGGAAGCGGGCGTGCAAGGGCGGATCGACCGTCGCCCAGGAGAACACGGACTGGTCGCCTCTTTCGGTTCGCTGGGGCGGCGTGCGCAGTGGAGCGAAGTCCGCGCTCATGGAGGTCTCGGTGCCCCACACGGACGGTTCACCGTCGCGGGGGAAGGCGAGTTCGACGGCGAGGCGGCGGGTGGGGAGCCGGACGGCCCTTTGGAACCAGGGGCCCCACTTCTCGGCGCCGACGGAGTACGAATAGGTGATCTCCGCTTCCTGGCCCGGGTAGAGGGGGAAGCGGCTGGTGGGGCTCTGGAACTGGAGCCACACCTCCTTGAACGCGTCGCGGTCGTGCTTGACGGTCCAGCCCATTGGTTCGCTCCCGCAGTATGCCGTCAGGCCCAGTTCATCCCACGTGAGCGGGTTGCGCCGGTACAGGGCATTGGAGCGCTCGGGCTCGGAGGGATAGCGGTCTACCGCGATGCGTACGAGGTAGCGGGTGACGGGTTCGATGCCGTTGTTACGCAGACGCCGGCGCATGCTCAGGTGGTAGACGCTGCCGTCGAAGCTCAGGGCCGCCTCGTCCTCCAGGACCAACAGTCCAGAGCCCGACGGGGGTTCGGACTGCTCGGCCGCCTGCGGCAAAGCGTCGGTGCGCTGCCATGCCTGCCACAGGGCACCGCCTGCGTCGAGTTCGGCGTCCGCCCGGCGCGCGAGCTGGGAGCTGCCGTGCTCGCGGCCGGCCTCCATGTGGCTGACGTACGAGGGGTCGATGTTGAGGCGTCCCGCGAGGGCCGCCTTCGACAAACCCCGCACGCTGCGCCAGTGCGTGAGTTCGGCAGCGAAGGTGCCCCGCTCCTCCCTCTCCAAGGTGGCTTTCCTCTCCGCGAGTTGCTGACGATCGTGAGTGAGCGCTCCTCATGGTCGCCTCATCCTGCCCGGTTGAAGCCCAATGGTGCTAGGCAGCGGTCCCGGCGAGGCTCCCGGACGGCGTGTTCATCGTCCTCCGACCGTTGCCGCAGCGACCTCACCCGAGGTTCACGTTTCGTGTCACCGCGAAGGGTGCCGGTGATGGTGATCACCCGCTTGGTTCTGCCAGCCAACAGGACGCGCCGTTCCGCCGAGGGACAGAGGCCCACATGAGCCCGAACAGTACCTACTGGATGAACTACGCCATTAGCGTCACAGAAAGGGCTCCATACCAAGGTCGGCGAGTCGGCGTCGCCCTCGTTTCCGAACACAATGAGTTGATCTGCTCCGCCTTCGAGGGCGAAGCACCCGGCGGATCCTGGTATCGCACTCTGCGGAGCAAGATTCAGGAACTCGGAACGCCCAGTGTTCATAGCGCATATCTGACGATCAACACCCTGTCAGCAGACGGCTCGTTCGAGCTCGGCGAACTCTTGAAGGAAGTGCGCATTGACAGGGTCTACATCGGTCTGCCAGACCCTGCGCTGACGACGTACCTCGACGACGATCCTGTCACTGCACGAGGCCATGTCCACCGCTTCTCCGACGGTTTGCAGCGTCAGATTCTCAAGCAGAACCACGACTTCTACGCATCGAGCGAGCAAAGTATCGACTGCAACCCCCACTACTCCACACACCGCATCAGTGAAGCCGTCGCCACCCGGCTGACGTCGAGGGGGTTCGCCCTCACCAGGAGTGATGTCAACGCGAACAGGGGAAGGTTTGCGCTCGCTTCTCTCATTCGCCAGAGGTATGGGATCGAGCCTGAAGAGGCTGATCGCGCCGTAGGAGCCGCACTGTCCGAAGCGTTCGATGCGAAGTACGGCGCCTATGACCACGCGTACGACGCTCGCGCCGCCAACGCGAGGTGGATGGACGACTTCATGTCGGTTTACAGGCAGTCGTCCACACATTCGCTGCCTAGCGTCAACATCCTCAACGTCGGTGTCGGGGCCGGCCACGAAGCGGTCGCCCTGTTTCCTGATTGCCCGCAAATAACATTTATTGACATCGCGGAAAGCGGGCTTGCGAACATAAGCCGACGTATTCCCGCATCCAGAACGGTCGTCTCCAGCGCCGAAGACCTGTCCGAGCTACCGGAAAGCAGTTTCGATCTTTACGTCTCCTTGAGGACGTACAACTCCTCGTTCTTCGACACGTCCGCGGCAGCCTCAGAAGCCCGCAGGGTATTGAAGCCCGGCGCGTTGATTGTCGTCTCCGTAGCCAACGGATTCTTATATACTCAGCGGGGCTGCGTCGTGCCAGGATTGATCATCCCCGGTACTGAGTTCGTCGACCTCTACCGCGGAATGGACACGGCCAATCGGATTGGCGCGGAGTTCGAAAGTGCCGGGTTCAAAGACATTCGAATGCGCCCGACAAGCACCGAGATTTATCTGTCAGCTGTCGCCGCCTGACGCTTCCCCCAGTCGGCCACGTCCAGCGACGGCCGGGAGCGACCGGACTGTCCAGAGCGACCAACGAGAAGGAAGGACTTCTGCAATGAACGGGCAAACGACCGTTGCCGATCGGATCCTGCAGTTCAACCAGGAACTTGCGGAGACGACGCTTGAACTGCCTCCCGGGTTCGCGGTCCTCAACCCGTTCAGCGGCCCCCAGAAGGGGCGCGTCCACGAGGTGACGACCGCGTTCTACCGCAAGTACTACGACGACGACAGGCCGCGCCGCCTGGTGCTGGGGAGCTCGCCCGCCCGACGGGGCACGGCCGTGACCGGGGTCCCGTTCGAAGACGCCAAGCTCCTCGAAAGCGAAACGGGCGTCGATGTCGACGGCTATGCGGTGAGCCGGCCCTCCGCCGGATTCCTGCACGACATCATCAGGCGCTACGGGGGCCGGACAAGGTTCTACGCCGACTTCGTCATGAGCTTTGTGTGCCCTCTCGGACTGGTGAGAACGAACCCCCAGGGAAGGGAGGTCAACTGCAATTTCTACGAAAACAAGAAGTTGCTGGAGCTTCTGCATGCTTTCCTCGTGGACGCTCTGGAGCGTCAGGTCACATTTGGAACCGACACCTCGGTGTGCTACTGCATCGGCAGCGGCGAGAACTTCAAGTTCCTCTCGAAGGTGAACGAGGGTCAGCGCTTCTTCAAAAAGATCGTGCCCCTGGAGCACCCGCGCTTCATCACGCAATACAGCGGGGCGAGAACAGAAGAATTTGCCGAGAAGTACCTCAGTGCTTTCCGCGGAGAAGGCGACTAGCTGTGCCGCCCTCCTCAGCGCCTCTCTCGGCTGATTCCCCGCAGGCTGACGGCTCCCAACGCGACGGATCGAAAAGAAGGAGAACAGCACAGTGGTGACAGAAGGCAGGGTCCTGGTCCACTTCGGTTCGGAACGCGTCAGCGTCCACCGCCTCCAGAGCGGCGAGCTGCAGCTGCTCGCGAGGGAGCGGCTTCCATTCGGAGCCGGCCTCACTGGCGTGGCGCTCGCGGACAGCGTCGGCGAGTTCTGCGCCGGGCTCAAGGAGTTCACCGAGGTCGTTGACAACAAGAGCACTCGGGTGCACGCCACCGGGGTCTTCCAGCAGCTCCCGCAGCCGGAAGCGGCCACGCTGGTCAACAGCTTCTACGTCGACACGGGCCTCTACTTCAACATCGTGAGGCCCGAGTTGGAACGGTTCTACCTGGACACGGGCATGTCCGCCTGCGGCTTGAGCGACATGGTGGAAGGCATGATCCGGCGGGAGTTTCGGACGGCAGTCGTCTGCGGCAGCTTCCAGCAGTCCCTGGGGCACATCGAGGCAACCATCACCCAGCTGTGCGAAACCGGCACCCAGGTGCTCAGCCCCCGCAGCACCAGGATCAAGCCGGAGACCGAGGGCACCGACTTCATCCTCTTCGACTACCAGGACTTGCTGAAGAACGAACGCGACACGTGGCGGCACAAGTACGTGCACATGGACGCCTTCAGGCAGGCCGACGCTGTCGTCGTGTGCAACCCGGGCGGTCGCGTCGGAAGCGGCACCGTGTTCGAGCTCGGCTTCATGTCCGCGCTCGGTAAGAGGGTCATCTTCACGGAGGAGCCCCTGGGCGTGTCTGTCTCCTTCCCCTGCGAGGTGGGCCTGGGCGCCTGAGCAACCCGCGGAGGACTGCCGCACCTCACCCCGTTCCCGCGTCTTCGCCTGGATCGTGTCTCGGTGAACGGCGCAGTCCCCGCACGCAGGCCGCCTGCTCGTTCTCGCTGCCCACCCCGATCCCGCTTCTCGGCTACGAAGATTCGGAAAGGACGCCCGCCGGTGGAACACATCGACATAGCGCGCGACAGACTGCGAGAGATCGTGGCGTCTGTCCTTGAGGTGGAAAAGGAAGCCATCGCGCCTGGTGCCCAGTTCTATGAGGAACTCGGCATGAGCTCCCTGGAGAAGGTCGAGGTCGTGGTCGCGGTCGAGCGCGAGTTCGGAGCCCTGTCCACGCAGGAAGCGGCAGCCTTCACCAGCCTGGACGCCGCGGCGGCCGTGCTCGGCGAGCGGGCGAGGACCCTCCGGGATGTCGACCTGATCGACCGCTTGGTGGCGGGCCATGTCTGCGCTGGCCGAGGTGACCGGGCCAGCTACCTCGACCCCCAGGTCGGGGAGATCACCTACGCGGGCCTCCTGGAGGCAGCACGCGGTTACGCGGGCGCCCTCCGGGCAGCGGGCATGCCCGAGGGCGCCCGCGGCCTCCTGGTCGCCGACGACTCCGTGGCAACCGTCGTCGCTGTCCTCGGCCTGTGGTGGCACGGCTGCGTCCCCGTGGTGATCAGCCCGGTGCTCACGGACGACGAGGTCGGCTACATCGCCGAGGACTGCGCCGCCGCGATGGTGCACCTGGACGCAGCCCCCAAGCGGCAACGCCCCCTGGAGGAGTTACTCGCCACGACGCCCCGGTTCACCGGCGCCGATGTCCGGGCCGCTCTGGCGACGGCCGAGCCCGGCCCCGCACGGCGCCCGGAAGAGGCTGGGCCGCCGACCGGGTGGAGTGCGGGGCGTGAGGCGCTGGTGCAGTACACCTCCGGAAGCACCGGCATGCCCAAGGGGGTGCGGCACTCGGCGGGAGCGATCGCGGCCATGGACGACGGCATCGGCTCGGTCCTGGCACTGACTCCTGAGGACACCGTGCTGTCCAGCGCCCGGATGTCCTTCGGCTACGGCTTCGGTGCTTCCGTCCTGTGCCCACTGGCGGCCGGCTCCCGCGTCGCGCTCATCAGCGGCACGGTCGACGTCCACTCGCTCGCCGCCGCGATGCAGCGTCACCAGCCCACCGTGCTGTTCTCCGTCCCACGGCTGTACGCCGCGCTGCTGAACGCCTCCGAGACGACGGCGCTCGCCGCCGGCTCCGTGCGGCTGTGCGTGGCGGCGGGCGAGAATCTGCCGGGTCCGCTCAGCGAGCGGATCGGCACCGCCTTCCAGGCCGAGGTGCTCAACGGTCTCGGCGCCACCGAGGTGCTCCACATCGTCGTCGGCACGCCGCCGCGGAATGAGCGTCCGGGCACCTTCGGGGTGGCGGTGCCCGGGATAACCGCGACCGTCCGCGCTGCGGACGGCGCGCCCGTCGCCGACGGGGAGGAGGGCCGGCTGCACATCGCCGGCCCGACAGTCGCCCTCGGCTACATCGGCCGGCCGGAGGCCGCCGCGGTCACCTTCGCCGACGGCGGCGCGTACACCGGCGACGTGGTGCGCCGGGCGCCGGACGGTACGTTCACCCATCTGTGCCGCGTCGATGACCTGCTCAACCTGGGCGGCTACAAGGTCGCGCCGGGTGAGATCGAGAGCGTCATCCGCGGCGCTGATGGGGTCCAGGACTGCGCGGTGGTCGGCGGCTGCGATGCTGACGGCCTGGAGCAGGCCGTGGCGTTTCTGGTGGCCCGGCCGGGATCCGACACGGCCGTGGTGCGGCGCGCGGTGCACGCCGCGATCCGCAGCGGTCTCGCCGCCTACAAGCGGCCGGCCCGTCTGGAGTTCCGTGACGAGCTCCCGACCACGTCGACCGGCAAGCTGGCCGCCTTCGAGCTCCGGAAGGCGGCACAATCGTGACCTGGGACATCACGGGCATGGCCGCCGTCGCCAACATCGGCGCCAGCCCCCAGGAGATCTTCGCCGCGTTGTGCGCGGGCCAGGAGAGCCGCAAGCCCCTGAAGGCGTTCGACCGGGACAAGTACAGGGCGGCGTACGCCTACGAGATCGACGACCGGCCCGAGGGCGGTGGCGACATCCCGCGGCGCGCCACCCGCTGGCTCACCACCGTCGTCCGCCAGGCAGTCGCCGACGCGGGCCTGGGCGAGGACCTGTCCCAGGTACCCGTGCTGGTCGGAACGACCATGCGCGAGCAGCGCAGCCTCGAACTGTGGTGGCGTGACGACGCGGACGTCGCCCTGGAAGACCTGCACTTCGGCACCGCCCTGAACGCGGCCTTCGGGGCGGCCACCACGTACACCTTCGCCAACGCCTGCTCCGCCACGCTGTACGCGCTCGGCATGGCCACCGACATGATCGACCTCGGCCTGGCTGACACCGTCGTCGTCGTCGGCACCGACGCCGCCACCGAGAGCGGCTTCGGCACGCTCGACCGGGTGCAGAACGACATCCCCGACGCGCTGCGCCCCTTCGACGCCACGCACAAGGGCATGCTGATGGGAGAGGGCGCGGCGGCCGTCGTCGTCCAGCGCGCCGGCACCGGCAGCATGCCCGCGCACGCCCGGGTGCGCGGTGTGTCCATGAACTGCGACGCCCACCACGCCGCCGCGCCCGACCCCGACGGCATCACCCGCGCGGTGCTCGACGCCTACCGCAGAGCAGGGGTGCGGGCGCAGGACATCGACCTGGTGATGCTGCACGGCAGCGGCACCCCCCGCAACGACGCGACGGAGTCGGGCGTCCTGCGCCGCATCTTCGACGGCGCCGGACCCGGTCCGCGGATGACCGCCATCAAGGCGATGACCGGCCACACCCTGGGCGGCTCGGGACTGCTCAGCCTCCTGATGGCCGTGCTCGCCATGAAGAAAGGGACGGTACCCCCGGTCCTGGGACTCACCGACCCGATCCCCGAGGCCATGGGGCTGGACCTGGTGCAGGGCTCCCCCGTCTCCGGCGACCTGGCCATCGCGCAGATCGACGCCTTCGGCTTCGGAGGCATCAACGCCGTCGCGATCGTGGAGGCAGCGGCCCGATGAGCACGACGAGCACCGCGCACATGAGGAACCCGAACGTCCGGGAGGTCGTCGTCACGGCCATCGGACTGGCGCTCCCCGGTGTCGCGACGTACGGCGACCTCCTCGGACCCCTGCCCGGCGAGGGCGGCTTCGACCCGGCCACCGGACTCAGCGGACGCGACCTGCGCCACAAGGACCGCGCGTCCCGGCTCGCCCTGCGGGCCGCCGAGTTCGCCCTCCACGACGCGAGCCTGACCGACGCCACGTTCACCGGCGCGGCCGATGCGACCGCCGTCGTGGTCAGCACCAACCTGGGCAACGCGGACAGCGTCTGCGAAGCCGCAGACACCATCGCCAGAGAAGGCGTCAGGGGCCTCAGCCCGCAGGGCCTGCCTCAGACCTCAAGCAACGTCATCGCTGGCTGGGTGGCCATCCGCTACGGGCTGCGCGGCCCCAACCTCACCGTCTGCAACGGCACCACGAGCGGTCTGGATGCCCTGGCCTGGGCCCGGAATCTCATCGTGGCCGGGCGCGCCGAAGCGGCCGTCGTCGTCGGCGTCGAACCAGCGAACGACGTGACGGCGAAGCTGCTCGGCGAGCAGTCCACCGACGCGGCGGTCGCCGTCGTCCTCGAACCGGCGGACGCAGCCGCTCGCCGTGGCGCACGCCCGCGCGCCACGATCACCGGGTACGCGCGGGCCAGGGACCTCGCCGTGGCGCTGGCCTCCGCCGGTGTGACGGAGGAGAGATCCGTCGGACTGTGGCTCGGGGACGAGGCGGATGCCGGGGCGGCCCAGCTGCTCGCAGCCACGCGCCGGATCGACCTGGAAGCCCAGCTCGGCCCGCTGTCCGGGGCACTGGGCGTCCTGCAGTGCGCCGCCGCGGCTGCCCACTTCGAGGGCGGCGCCACCGGGAACGTGCTCGCCACGTCCGGAGGCCCTCACCACGACGCGGCAGCCACCCTGCTGCTGACCCCTTGACCGACCACTCGTCCATCCACGTAGGAGCCAGGAGAACACCAATGACCACTGCGTCCGTGAACATTGAGGAGCTCCGCCTGCTGATAGCCGGCGTACTGGAGATCGAACCCGAGGAGGTCACCGGAGAGGCGCACTTCTCCGACGAGCTCGACATCGACTCGCTGCTGATGCTTGAGATCTCTACCCGCGTGGAGACTGCGTTCGGCGTCCCGGAGAACACCGTGGTCATCAGCGGTGCCAGCACCCTCGCCGAGCTGCACGCCTTCGTCGTCTCGAAGCTCGTCGTCGAGACGTCGGCCCGGCCGGTCATCCGCCCGAGGCCGCTGAGCGACCCAGCTGTACGCCTGTTCCTGTTCCACCACGCCGGCGGCTCACACCTGCTCTACCGGGGCTGGGCGGAGCACTTCCCCCAGGACTGGGAACTCTGCCTCCTGGAGGCCCCCGGCCGAGGCCACCTGCAGGCACTGCCGCTGATCGACGACTGCGACCGGCTGGTCGCTTACTTCCACACCGAGATCGCGCCCCTGCTCGACCGGCCCTTCGGATTCTTCGGCCACAGCATGGGCTCACTCATCGCCTACCAGCTCACCCGCCGACTTCACCACGAGGGGGACCCGCTGCCGGACTGGCTGGGTGTGTCCGCCTACGGCGCCCCGCAGGTCGAGGCCGGCGCCGACGGCCGCCCTCATCTGATGTCCGACGAGGAACTGCGGGGTTGGCTGCGGGACGTAGGCGGCAACCAGCCGCAGCTCCTCGACGACGACGCCGTCTGGCGCAAGTTCGCCCCGGTGTTCCGTAACGACTTCAAACTTCTGGACACCTGGGCTCCTCCACGCGACCCCGAGCCGCTGCCCGTTCCACTCTCGGTATTCGGGGGCCGCCGCGACAGGCTGATCGGCGAGGACCGTCTGCTCTCCTGGCAGGCGTTCACCACGCACTTCCGCGGACTCGAGAGGTACGAGGGCGACCACTTCTATGTGATGAACCACCGGCGGCCGCTCGCTGCCGTCATAACGGCCGCGATGCGTTCCGCCGCTACTTGAGCCTGCCTTCACCGCCAAGCCACCGCTATATGACCAATTCCAAGGGGCGCCTGCGGAGGGTGTGGACGGGGCCCTCAGGCGTCGGGGTCGACTTCGGGGTGCGTGAACCGCACGGGCCTGCCCAGTGACCGGGCGTAGGCGATTTCGGCTCGGGTGCTGTCTCCGATGTAGTCGCCGACTACGAGCACCTCATCAGCGAGCAAGATCTTCGACCGGTGCAGTTCGTCGAGTCGAACCTTCAGCGCCTCAGCCTCGACAGGATCGGACCAAAGCTCGTGTGGCGACTTCAGGTCGCAACCCGGCTTGACGACAATCCTCCCAGCCTTGGTCTCCCGCACATCGGCCTCGGCCATCTCGGCCATGAAACGAGTGGAGCCGCAGATCACGACGATATCCGGGAAACTCAGCTGCTTCTTCGCCTCGGCGAGCTTCTCCTCAGGGGTGATCAGCTGCGGGGATGACACTGGTTCCTCCTGGTGGTGCGGCCCGAGGGATGCCTGCGGAGACGAGAACGAAGGCGACCAAGATCACCTTCCGGTGAACGACGTGGACACCCGCGACCGCACTTTATGCGACGAGCATCCCTACCTGGTGCCGCGGCGCCCACCGGTCGACCCTACGCCCCTCCTGTGCGATGCCGAACTGGTCACCTTCGCCACGAAAAGCCGGTTTCGGTTACCACGTTCACCGCCTCGATCAGCCGGTTCACGCAGCAGGGCGCCGCGGTGTCGGCTTGGTCGGCCGGCCCCTGCCGGCAACTGGTGGCGGTGCCGGGTCGGGCTCAGGTACTGCCACAACCCGAACGAGGGAGGCGCAATCAGATGACCGCATTGACGGAGCGTTGTCCGTCGGCGATCTTGCGGCCCCGCTGCACCCGGCGCGGCCCGCCTCGGCTCGCTGAGCACCTGACGGCCACGGTCCCGCCTCCTGATCGACCGACCACCTGCAGCCCGCTCACCATCTGACCGCTATCGCTGTGCGCTTCGACGAGGAGACCATGTCCACCGCATCTCACCAGCCCGCCCCCAAGCCTGTCGCCGGGCCTTCCACACCCGGCCGAACCGCGGAGAGGGAGCAGATCATGGCGGTCGCCGACACGCTGGTGCTGGCGTACGGGCTGCACCCGGCAGATATAGCGCGAATTCCGGAGGGCACCGCGACGGACAATTACGCGATCGTGGATCAAACGGGCCGTCGGCACTTCGCCAAGGTCTACCGCACTCGAGAACACTTGGAGCTGGAGCGGGCGTCGGTCGAACTGTCCGAGTACGCCGCCGACGGAGGTGTCGCGACCGCGCGGGCAACCCGCACGCTCGAGCACGAACTCATCGCGACCCACAGCCGCGTGCCGATGTCCCTGTGGTCGTACGTACCACACACCGAGACCGCCGAGGGCACCCTGACTGGTGCACGGTGGGCAGCGGCCGGCACAGCGATGGGCCGTCTCCACAGCCGACTCGCCACTCACCCCGCCGCCGCACCCACCCTGGAACCTGGTGCCGCGGTGTGCGACGTGGCCGCCGCACGTGACCGCTTCAAGAGACTGATTCTCGCGTACCAGCACAGGCCCAGGCTTGGGGAGTTCGAGACATGGGCACTGCAGGCGACGCGTGAGCGACAAGCCGTCTTGGGGGACGTCGAGCGCATCCTCGCTTCACTTCCACAGCTGACGGTCCAGGTCATGCACGGCGACCTGGCCGGTCCCAACGTCCTGTTGAAGAACGACGATGTCGCCGCGATCGTGGACTTCGGACCACCCACACCTGGGTACCTCGCCTGGGAAATCGTGCGTCTTGGCTGTGACCCCAAGAGCGTCCTGTCCAACGGTGTGGAGAGCTGGCTCAAGGGATACACCGATCTCGCCCTCGCCTATCGAGACGCCAACCCCAAGGCGCCCGCGGACGACCTCTTGTCCTCGCTTCGCGTCGGCTGTGCAGCCATGCTCTGCTCGACCTTTCCGTTGTCGGCACCAGTGGAACGACCGCACATCGTCGACGCCGCACTCGAGTCCTACGCGCGGGCACGGCACGGGGCAGCTCTGATGCTGCTGGACCGGCTACCTGTCTTGGCAGAGGCCCTGCGTGACACTCTTCGCTGACTTCATGACCCCTATGGCCGACGCAGCTCTGAACGTGCGCACACCGGATCTCCGTGCCAGGCAAGCAGGTAGGCGATCTGTAGACCCGCCGCCGTGGTGTCCAGGCGTCGGCGCCGATCCCGACATTGAACCGATCTTGTCCCGTGTTGCCACGACGACCCGGCCGGGATGCGTACCACACGGCCCACCCTCGGCGTTTCGGCCAACGCCCGATCCTCGCACTCCTGTTGCAGGAGGCGGGTCGATGCATCCTCCACGCTCCACCATGCGCTCTATTCCGGGATTCCAAGACCGACCGAAACACACGTGTTCGATATCGCGGCCGGGTCGTTGAGCCTCACGACCTCGCCGGACGACTGTCAAGGGGGACCAACGTTGACCTCGGCCGCCACGAACGAACAACAGGCCACCGCACCACCTCCGCCACCGCCGGCGGAGATCACCTACAGCGGCCAGTACTCCGTCAATCCTCTCGCCGAGGTCTCCTTCCGAAGGATGTGCGCGCAGATCCCGGCCGTCCTGGGCCGGATCGCCCGGCTGTCGTGGCGGACTGACCGGCAGGCGGTGCAGCTCCTTCTGGGCTGCCAGGCAGTAACGGGCATCTCGGCCGCCGTGTTGCTGGCCGCCACCGCCCGCGCCATGGAGCCCGTCCTCGGGGACGGCTCCGCCGCCGACCGGCTGCGCGGGGCCCTGCCGGCGCTGCTGGTAGTGGCGGTCGCCGCCGCGCTGGGCCGCGCCGCGGGAGCGATGGCCACGTACGCCGAGCGGCGGATCACCCCACGGCTGACGACGGAGACGGACAGTGCACTGGTCGAGGCGGTGTGCCGGGTCGAGGCCGCGGCGTACGCGGAGGAGGGGTTCTCGGACCGGCACGAGGCGGCCGAAATGGGTGTGATGCGCACCCACGTGATGGTCACCGACGCCCAGCGTTTTCTATCCGCGCTGATCCGCATGGTCACCGCCGGCGGCGTGCTTTCGGTGCTGAACCCGCTGATGCTGCCGCTGCTCCTGCTGGCCGTGCTGCCGGCCGGTGTCGGCGCGGTCCTGACCGCCCGGGTCGACTACGAGATCCACTACGCCAACGTCGCCGACCGCAACGTGCGCGGCATGATGCGCTGGTGGGCGACCACGCCGAAGTACGGCGACGAGGTCCGCGCCAACTCGATGACCGACTACCTCGTCTACTGGTATCGGGCCCTGTCCGACCGGTGTGATCGGCGCACCCTGGCCGCCGCGCCGCGGACCCTGCGGATCGCACTGCTGTCCGCGCTGGCCGGCGGTGTCTTTCTCGTCGCGACCTGGGGAGCCCTGGCGTGGCTGGCGATGTCCGGCCGGATCGCACTCGCGGTCGCCGCAACGGCCGTTATCGCCGTCCAGACCACGCTCGCCGCGCTCTCCCAGGTCGTCATCAACGGCGCAGCGGTCTTCCATACCAGCCTTTACCTGGGCGACATGCAGTCATTCCTCGACGACGCCGCCGCCCGCGCGCCCAAGCGCGGCTCCAGCAAGCTCGCCGCGCCGGTCGAGGAGATCCGGCTCAAGGAGGTCGTCTACCAGTACCCCGGCAAGGACAAGCCTGCCGTGGACGGTGTCTCCCTCTCCCTGGAGCGCGGCCAGATCCTCGCGATTGTCGGAGCGAACGGCTCGGGGAAGTCCACGCTCACCCGGCTGCTGACCGGGATCTACCTGCCCGACAAGGGCAAGGTCACCTGGAACGGCATCGACCTGGCCGACGCCGACCCGTCCACCGTGTGGGCGAACACGGGTCTGGTGCCGCAGATCTTCGCCCAGTGGCCGCTGAGGGTCCGCGAGAACGTCACCCTCGGCCAGCCCCGCACCCACGACGACACCCCGGTGTGGGAGGCCATCGACGCAGTCGGCATGCGCGAAGCCGTCGAAGACCTCCCCGCGGGCCTGGACACTCTCCTGTCCCGCGAGGTCTTCGGCGGCTCGGAGCTGTCCGGCGGCCAGTGGCAGCGCGTCGCCTGCTCCAGGGCCCTATACCGCCGCCCGGGGCTGCTGATCCTTGACGAGCCCACCTCTCAGATGGACCCGCGCGGCGAGCACCAGATCTTCGAGCAGGTCAAGGCCATCGCGGCCGACCGCATCACGATCGTGGTCACCCACCGCCTGGAGAACACGAAGATCGCGGACCACATCGTCGTGATGGAGCACGGCCGGATCACCGAACAGGGCCGATACGACGACCTCGTCCATGCGGGCGGAATTTTCGCCGAGCTCCTGGAACTCTCCCAAGACCGCTGACAGCCGCCCCGTCCCGCGGCTCGCGCAGCGGGACCCGCAGCACAAGGAGTCACCGTGTCCTCTTCTCGGACCGCGGGCCCCGGCCGCGTGCCCCGGCCCACGTCCTCCTCGCGACCGTGTGCGAGGTGTGCGGCGTGAGGGGACCGAAACCGCTCGCGGTCTCTACCCGGAAACCGCAGACCTCGTGGGGGACCCCGGCGTTCAGGTTCCTGCTCGGAAGCGAGGCCGCGAGCCTGTCCGGATCGGCGGTGAGCACCATCGCCCTGCCCGCGCTGGCGGTCCTGGAACTCCACGCCACTCCCGGGCAGGTGGCCCTGCTGGCCTTTCTCGGTCAGCTGCCGAGCACGCTTGCGCTGTGGGCTGGCGCGCTGGCGGACCGGTACGCGAAGCGCCCCCAGCTCATCGTCTCGGACCTGGCGGCGGCTGCGGCTCTCGCCACGATCCCAGCAGCCGCCTTGGCCGGCGTACTCACCATCGGCCAGCTGTACGTGGTGGCGCTCGTGCTCGGCGCGGCCAAGGTGCAGCACGACGCCGCGGCCATCAGTCTCCTGCCGGGCATCGTCGCCCCGCACCTCCTGCACGACGCCAACGCGAAGCTCGGCGCGGCATCGTCGGTGGCCTCCAGCGCTGGCAGTAACGCGGGCGCCGCGCTTGTCGGCGCCGTCGGCGCGGCGCGGTCGGTCCTCGCCGACGTCGCCTCCTTCCTGGTCTCCGCCGTACTCGTCTGGCGCATCCGCACGCCCGGACCACTCGCTCACCCGTCCAGGAAGCGTCACAGCCTCGGGCGGGATATGGCCGAGGGCGTGCGGTACGTGATCGGGCAGCCCACGATCCGCACGGTGATCGCTGCCCTGTCCACGCTGTCCTTCGGGCTGGCGATCATGAATACCTTTTGGGCGTACTACCTGCTGACGACGCTCGGCGCCTCACCGACCGCGTTCGGTGTGATCATGGGCGTCGGTGGCGCGGGGAGCCTGGCCGGCGCGCTGTTCGCGCCGCGGATCTCGGCCCGGATCGGCGTCGGCCCGACGATCATCACTGGGTTCGCGGTGAGCCCACTCGCCCAGGTGCCGCTGTTCCTCGCTGATCCCGGCCGCGGCTGGCAGATCGCTCTGGCCGTGACGCTCGCCGTTCAGCTGTTCTGGGCGACGGCGTCCGGGACCAGCCAGAGATCGCTCCGCCAGATTATGTGCGACCCGCGCTTCCAGGGCCGGATGCAGGCGGCCAGCACCACGGTGACCGCCGGGAGCCGCCCCCTGGCCGCCGCGACCGCCGGCGGCCTGGCACTGCTCCTCGACGTAAGGGCTGTCCTCGTCGTCGGCGCCCTGTTCCAGGTCGTGCCCGTGGTCCTGCTGCTGGCCTCTCCCGTCCGAGCCCTGCGGGAGATGCCCGCCCCGCCCGACTCCGCGGCCGTGCCGCCTGCCCGTGAAGGAGCATCATGACCACCCCCGCGTCCACCGCGAGCGCTGCCTACTGGGAGCCGCTTTGGGCCCAGGGCCGCCGGTACCGGCAGCTGGACGACGCCGAGCGGCGGCTGATGGACGAGTACCTAGGCCCCGGCCACGCCCGCCCTGCGCTCAACATCGGCAGCGGCGACGGCGCCCTGGCCCGGCACCTCCATCACGATCTCGGGTACCGCACGACCGGCGTCGACTGCTCTGCCAGCGCCGTCGCGCTCGCCGCCGCCCAGGACACCGGCACCGGTCCGGGGCCAGCTTGGCTGTGCCTCGACATCACCTCCGACGACCTCACCGCCCTGCCGGAGTCGGCGTTCTCGGTCATCACCTGCCGCCTGGTCTACCGGTGGATGGAGGACAAGCCCACCTTCCTCGACCGCGTCCGCTGGCTCTTGGCGCCCGGCGGGACGTTCTGGGTCGTCACAGAGATCACCGGGCGCCGCACGACCACCGATCCGGCCCTCCTGGGGCTCTGCATCACCCCCGCGGAAGCCGAGACGCTCACGGCCGGATGGTCCGTCGTCCGCACCGCCGACCTCGACGTCCTGCGCTGCTACGCCCTACGTCCCTGACCACCCCCTACTGCTGGAGCAACCGATGCTGGGCTTCGAGTCAAAGAACACAGGTATCTGGACCGCGTACGGTGCCCACCAGCTCGCCAGGGGTATCGAGCTGCCCGAGCTGGACACGTGGGCCTGGGACATTCCGGAAGTCGGCCCCGGCATCGAGGTATTCGGCGATGTGAAGGGGCTGCGCGTGCTCGACCTGGGCAGCGGGCTCGGGCGGCACGCTGCCCGCATGGCCGCCCTGGGCGCGAAGGTCACCGCCGTGGATGCCTCCCCCACCCAGCACCAGCGCGCCGCCGCCCGCTACCCCGATAACCCCGGCCTCCACCTGGTGTGCGCCGACGCCGTGACTCACCTGCGCAATGCCGATCCGTACGACCTGATCTACTCGGTCAGCGGCGTGCCCTTCATGGACCCGCGCCGGCTCCTGCCCGCGCTGGCCAACGGGCTTAGGCCCGGCGGGCGCTTCCTGTTCACCGCGCTGCACACCAACTCCCACGGCGTCGGGCCCATGACCGAGGTGGCCGCCCGCGCCGAGGTGCTGCGGCTGCCCGGCACCAGGCAGGAGCACCTGGTGCACATGTGGGTGTGTTGACCGAACTAACTTCTCTATTTGTGCAGGTCAGATGCGGTTCTGCTAGCTTCCCGCCATGCGCCAGCGGAGTGATCCCGAAAGGGATTTGAAGAACTTTGTCCTGCCCGAGCTCGGTCAGTTACTCAAGACCGAGGACCCCTGGGAGCCGTACCGGATGGTGGATGCGAACGGAGCCCCGGTGGAGCCGGTGGCGGTGTATTTCAAGGACCTGATGGCAGCCGACAGCTCTCCGCTGACGGTTCGCTCGTACGGGATGGACCTGTTGAGGTGGTGGCGGTTCTTGTGGGCACAGGGATTCGTCTGGGATCGCGCCGTTCGTGGAGACGCCCGAGACTTCACGCTGTGGATGCAATTGGCGGACAAACCCGTACGCTCCCACTGGCGCCACCGCGGTATGGACCCTGCCGAGTCATCTTCTCTCCAGCGTAGGAACGGCAGTCCAGCACCTGGAACTCCGAACCCGGTAACGGGGAAGCCGACGGTCGGCGCGAAATACGCGGCCAGCACGCGGGCCCACTGCGAGACGGTCCTGCGTACGTTCTACGACTTTCACCTGGAGCTCAACACCGGTTCCCTGCTGGTCAATCCGTTCCCCTTGGTCCGCAGTCGCCGCTCCGGGCGTGCTCAGTCCCATCACAACCCGGAGCGCGATCATCAGCGTCAGCGCACCGGTCTCTACCGGCCCACTGTCCCGCAGCTGGTTCCGCGCCGGGTTCCCGATGACAAGTACACCGAGGTCTTTGCCGGCCTGCGCTCGCACCGCGATCGGGCTCTTCTCGCCTTCTGGGTCGCGACCGGGGCCCGTGCCGAAGAACTGCTCACCGCATCCCAGAGCGACGCGGTCGTCGGCCAGCAGACCGTTGGGGTGATCCGAAAGGGCACCCGTGAGTACCAGGAACTGCCCGCCACACCCGACGCGTTCGTCTGGTTACGGCTCTACCAGGAAGAAGCCTGGCGCAAGGGAGTTCCCCGCGGTCGCAAGCAGCCACTCTGGTGGACTCTGCGTCGTCCGTGGCGACCGCTGAACTACGACGCGGCCCGTGCCATGTTCAACCGCGCCAACCAGATCCTGGGCGCCAACTGGACCCTTCACGACCTGCGGCACACCGCGACCTTCTTGATGCTCGACGACCCGGGGATGCCCCCGGCCTACGTCCAGCACATCCTCGGCCACAAACACCTGTCGACCTTGGACATCTACAACCGCCCTACCCGGGACGACGTCATCGCGGCAGGTCTGGCCCACCACGCTCGGCAGCAGCAACGGCGCCACAACCCGCCACCGGCCCTGCCCTCGCCGGCCTACAGCACCGACTCCCTCAACGTGCTGTTCGGAGGCCCGCTCCGATGACGGACCTCCTGGTCGCACCAGCTGCCCAGCCGGCAACCAACCTGCGGGGGAAAGAGGCCGCGGCCCTGCTCCGAGCCTTCCCGCCGCGCCCCCGAGCAACGTCATGGCTGGCAACCCAGCTATCCCGAGATTCCGTTCTCGACCGACTTCAGCAGCCGCCCTTCAGGGCTACGACAGACAGCGCCCAGTCCGTGCGGATGGGCGGCGCCCGGATGCTGCTGGGCTGGTTGGAGACCTTTCCCGGAGACACATGGCAGCAGCGCTGGGAAGCCAGCCCCGCCGCCGACGCCTACGCCGGCTGGGGCGACGCCCTCATGGCCTGGTGCCGCAGCGAGGGGAGGAAGCCTCGCCAAGATGCCACTCCCTCCGGCATGTTGGCACTGATCAGCGCGGACGTCATCCGGCCCAGACTGCAGTGGCTTTCCCCCAACTCTTCGCGCCAGCTTCGCCCCGCCATCGCTGGGGCACGTGATCCTGACGGCTTCGCACGCCTGTCGGCTCAGATCCCCGCGGGTGAGTTGGTTACCTCCCCCGCCTCCGAGGCCCTGAAAGTCATCGCCTTGATCGTCGCGGCTCAAGGCGGCGGCGTCGATGACATCGTGGTGGGCGACCTGCTCACACTCCTGCAGATAAAAGCAAACCAAAACGCCCAGAATGGTCCTGTCCTGCGCGCGTACACCTGGCTCCGCAACCGTGGCCAGTTCCCTCCAGATGCCCCAGCCACGCTGCAGAACCTCCCGGCCCGGAGCGGACAGGTCGCTCCCGCAGGTCTCGTTGACCGCTTCCCCTTGCGCTGCAAGCCGGTCCGCGATCTGCTCGTCAGCTACCTCACCGAACGCCAAGCCGCACTCGACTACACGAGCCTGAGGGTCCTGGCCAACCACTTGGTGGGCCTGTTCTGGGCCGACCTGGAACGCCACCACCCGGGCATCGACAGCCTCCGGCTGCCGAGGGAGTTGAGCGAGGCGTGGAAGACCCGCATCGCCGTAAAGACCATCCGCCGACGCCAACCGGACGGCACAACATCTGAGATCACCGCCCCACGGGCCAGCGCGGCGGCCGTGAAGATGAACGTGAGGGCTTTCTATCTCGACATCGCTGAATGGGCCCTCGACGAGCCCGAAAAGTGGGGCCCGTGGGCCGCGCCGAGCCCGATCAGCGAAGGCGACTGCGGCGCCAAGAAGATGGAACAGGAACAGAAGTCCAGGTCAGACCGGCGCACGCGTGAGCGTCTGCCGGTCTTGCCACTGCTCGTTCGCGTCGCTGATCGCCGCCTCAAAGAGGCCAAGGCACGTCTCGATGCCGTCGACTCCGCGCCTTTGAGCACCACGGTCACCGTTCTTGGTGAGACCTTCACTTTGCCTCAGACCTCCCGGCGGGCTGATGGGCGGCCGGGGTATGTCTGGGACGCCCACGGAAACCGCCGAAACCCCCGCGCAGAAGAGAAGCAGGCGTTCTTCGCATGGGCAACCATCGAAATCCTCCGTCACACGGGCATCAGGGCCGAAGAGCTTCTGGAACTCAGCCACCACAGCATCATCCGTTACATACTTCCCACCACCAGTGAAGTCGTTCCACTGCTGCAGATCGCCCCCTCCAAGACAGAGAAGGAACGCCTCCTCCTCATCAGCCCCGAACTCGCTGACGTTCTCAGTGCGCTCGTCACCCGCGTTCGGCAGGCTGACGGCCGGATTCCAGCTATCCCGACCTACGATATGCATGAGAGGACATGGAATCCTCCCATGCCGGTCCTCTATCAATGGTCCGTCAGCGGAGAACGGCGCCCTATCTCTGGCGCTTTCGTCCGAACAGCATTGAATGACACTCTCGACGCCTCCGGCCTTGTCGGCAAGGACGGCGAGCCGTTGCGTTTCCAGCCGCACGACTTCCGGAGGATCTTCATCACCGATGCCATCCTCAATGGCTTGCCTCCGCACATTGCCCAAGTGATCGCAGGTCACGACAGCATCAGCACCACGATGGGATACGCCGCCATCTACCCGTCCGACGTCATCGAGGCGCACCGCGCCTTTATTGCCCGGCGCCGCCAGACCAGACCTACCGAGGAATATCGTGCGATCACCTCGGAGGAATGGGAAGAGTTTCTTGGGCATTGGGAGAGAAGAAAGCTGGCACTCGGAGAATGTGGGCGCGCTTACGGAACAGATTGCGCGCATGAGCATGCTTGCGTCCGCTGCCCCGTACTCATCGTAGACTCCAGCGACAGGTCAAGACTCGAAGAGATCCGTCATAATCTCCGCGACAGAATTGCCGAAGCCGAAAGGGAAGGGTGGCTGGGTGAAGTCGAGGGCCTCTCTGCCAGCCTTGCTGCTGCCGACGAGAAGATCGCCCAGCTTGACGTGAGGCAACAACGGAAGAAGTCACCTACGTTCCTAGGTATCCCTTCCCTCAATCAACTACCTACTTACGCCGGGAAGTATCCAGACCAGTAGGGTTTAAGACGCCACAAACTGCGGGCTTCGGCTCGGAAGTGCGGTACATCCGCCCCGCACGCTCCCGTGATTCCAGCCGGTATTTCCTCGGGGGGACCATGGTCGAAGGTCCTCTCATGAGTTCCATCTGACCCGCTGTCACCTCCTGGACCGCGTCTCGGGAGAACGTCGGGGCCCAAGGGGAGGGCCCTGAACGCGTCACTGTGGCGGTCAGGGCCTTCTCCTACGGTATGCCGGGCCAGGGAGCGTCAGGTACCGGGGTGTTCGGACTCGCGGGTTGTCTTGACCCAGGAAGTGCGGCCGCGAGCCATGCGAAACAGCGCCTTCCAGGCACAGAGGAACGACAGGTAGTTCATGACGACGAACGAATGCCCCATCAGCAGCGCGCGGAGACGGCCGACTCGGCGGTCCCGGCGCAGATAGGCCCAGGAGGTGATCAGGGCTGGGGCGAAGGCCAGCAGGTACCACAGCAGGAGGCCGACCGGCCAGGCCAGCCAGGTGTCGCGCAGCCCGGGGTACGACGCGTGGTGGCGGAGGATCACGTACGACGGGCACAGCAGGAACCAGGCCAGGCAGTACTGGAACAACAGTGACCAGGGCAGGTCCAGTGCCCAGGGGACGAGCAGGTAGCAGACCATCTCCAGCGCGGACAGGTGGGCCAGATGCGGTGAGCGCCAGATCTCGCCGCACCGTGCGATGGCGGTCATGTGGCCCTGGTACCACCGGGTGCGCTGGCGGATCAGGCGGCCGAGGTGTTCGATGGCCTGCTGGTCGACGGAGGCGTGGGCGGTGGTGCGTAGCTGCCAGCCACGCAGAGCGAGGCTGATGGCCAGGTCGAGGTCCTCAGTGAGTGAGGCGGACCACGGACGGGTCCCGATGCTGTCCAGCGCGGACAGCCGGGTGAACTGGCCGTTGCCGCCGAGGCTGACGGTGGCGGTGGCCTCGCGGCCGAGCTGGGTGACGGCGGCCATGGACCAGAACTGGTAATCCTGGAACCAGGTGAGGAAGTTCGCCCGCCGGTTGCGGATGCGGACGCCGAGCTGCACGCCGCCGGTGGTGGGGTCGTTGAACAGCGGTATGACATGGGCCAGCGCCCGGTCGGAGAGCCGGCCGTCGGCGTCCATGACGCAGACGACGACCTGGCGGGGGTCCTGTCCACGCGTGCGCACGGCGTGGCGGACGAAACGGATTC
This sequence comes from Streptomyces sp. T12, assembly GCF_028736035.1. NCBI lineage: Bacteria > Bacillati > Actinomycetota > Actinomycetes > Kitasatosporales > Streptomycetaceae > Streptomyces > Streptomyces sp. T12. Next base: position 10,223,623 of record NZ_CP117866.1, on the reverse strand, counting down.
CGTGGTTGAGGGCTTCGCCCTTGCCTTGCCGCGCGAACGGCGGATTGCGCCGCAGCACCACGACTTCACCGCCGGGGGCATCCCGTACGGCAGCCTCTGCGGTGTCGTCGTCGGAGCCGTCGTCGATGACGACGACAGTGGAGCGCGGGCCGGCCAGGCCGGTGACGGTGGAGCCGATGACCGTGGCCTCGTTGAGGCAGGGCACCAATGTGTACAGATGGAGCTGGTCCTGCCGTCCGAGGTGGGGGTTTCCGTAACCGGCGTCCCCCTGGACCGGCAGCGATGTTCTCTGCCGACGCAGTTCGAGCAACCCCATGCCCATGGCGGTGGCGAAATAGCACGCGGAGGCGGTGATGACGGTGTAGCCGATCGCGTCGATGAGTCTGAGGAGTTTCACAGCGGTACGGCTCCGGCTCCTTCCAGGCCCACTGGTTCAGGGGCCGCTCGTGATGACGTGGTGGTCGTGGTGGAGCTGTGGGGTGTCCTGTTCGGGGTGCACGTGCTGGGCCTGCGGGCGAGGGGGCAGGAAGTCGTGCCGGGTGAATGGCCGTGTGGGGGGCCGGTGGTGGAGCGCGCGCAGCAGGACGAAGCCGCCGGCTGCCGCGGTGAGTCCGAGTGCGGCCAGCACGACCGGGCGGATCCGGTGGTCGGACCTGCGCCGCAGCAGCAAGTCGGCGGCTGGGCCCAGCATGAGGAGCGTGTTCACGCCGTACATGTGTCTGTCCCCGTTCCCCGGCTACGGTTCGTGCGGTGCGCTTCGGATCGGGAAGTGATGTGAATGCCCACACCCCATGATCTCCTGAGTGCCGTCGTTCCCGGGCGTACGACTCGGAGCCATCCAGGGCATACCTGTGAACCGAACGGGCCACGTGCACCGCCAGACTGGCGGGGGGAAGCATCGAACGTGCTCTCCTGAGGACTGATCATCGGCGGCCCTGGGCCGGCCATCGGCGGCAGTGACGGTCGGCGGCCCGCCTCTCGCACCCTTGACGCAGGAGATGATGACCAGACAGAACGAGCCATCGTACCGGGCGCCATGGTCACCGGAACGCTCCATCGACGGGGTCCACGGCACCATGTGGGAGGGAAGCCGGGACCGTATCGCGTGTGTCGTCGGGACGCGGCCGGAGGCCGTGAAGATGGCGCCCGTCATCCTGGAATTGCGCAGGCGGCCGTGGGCGGATCCGGTGGTGATCACCACGGGCCAGCATGGTTCGGTCGTCGAGCAGACGCTGGGCTGTTTCGGCATCGAACCGGATGTCGGGCTCGGCACCCGGCACCGTCCCCATTCGCTGTCCCAGTTGTCGGCGAGGCTGCTGCGTGAGCTCGGCGGGCACCTGGACAGGGCCGACTGGCGTGCCGTCGTGGTCCAGGGCGACACGTCCTCGGCCCTGGCCGGCTCCCTGGCGGGTTTTTTCTCCTCGATCCCGGTCGTCCATGTGGAGGCTGGGCTGCGCTCGGGCGACCTGCGTAGCCCTTTCCCTGAGGAGGCGCACCGCCGGATGATCGCGCAGGTGTCGTCCCTGCATCTGGCCCCCACCCACCACGCGGATGCCAATCTCCGGCGGGAGGCTCTGTCGGTGGGCCGGGCCGTCGTCACCGGCAACACCGTGATCGACGCGGTCGTCATGGCGGGCCGCAGCGCGGCCGCTGCCGGGGACCCCCTGGTCAGGAGGATTGAGGCGTCGTCATCCCGGCTGGTCCTGGTGACTGCGCATCGCAGGGAGAACTGGGGGGAACCCATCGCGCGCATTGGCCGGGCCGTCGCCGAGCTCAGCCGTCGGCATCGGGGGACGACGTTCCTGATGGCCGCGCACATGAACCCGGCGGTGCGTTCCGCACTTGAGGAAGCCACCCGTGGTCTGGCCAATGTGCTGTTGCCCGGCCCGGTCGCCTACGCGCCGTTCAGTCGGCTGCTGAGCAGGGCCCGGCTGGTGATCACCGATTCCGGGGGGATCCAGGAGGAGGCCGCGGCGTTCGGCCTTCCGGTGCTGGTGACCCGGCGGAACACCGAACGCTTTGAGGGCCTGTGCGGCGGGCTGGCGCGCCTGGTCGGAACGGAGCAGGCGGCCATCGTGGCAGCGGCCGAGGAGGAACTCGCCCGCGCGGACGCCTTCTTGGAGGCGGGAGAGAGCGGAGCGCCGCACCTCAGGCCCAACCCGTACGGGGACGGCCTGGCGGCCCAGCGCTGCGCGGCGGCCTGCGGCTGGCTCCTTGGGCACAACGACCGGCCTCAGGACATCCCCCCACCGCCGGTCTCCGAGGGTCTGCCGGTCGTTCCCGTCGGCCGTTCATGATCAGGCGGTGCTGAGCATCCGCACCCGGTGATTGCCCCAGTCGCAGAAGTAGAGGGTGCCGTCGGCATCGACCGTGACCCCGAGAGGCTGGCTGAGGGCGGCGGAGGTGGCGGGCCCGCCGTCGCCGCCGTAGCCGTCAACCCCGGTGCCGGCCAGGGTGGTGATGAACCCGTCCCGGGAGACCGTACGCAACCGCTTATTGCCGTAGTCGGAGAAGTGGACGTTGCCGGCACTGTCGGCGATCACGTCGTGCGGCAGGCTGAGGGCGGCGGAGGTGGCGGGCCCGCCGTCGCCGCCGTAGCCGCCGGTGCCGGTGCCGGTGCCGGTGCCGGCCAGGGTGGTGATGATTCCGTCCGGCGAGACCTTCCGTACCCGATGGTTGTAGCGGTCGGCGATGTAGAGAGTGCCGGTGGCGTCAACGGCCACGGAGTGCGGAAAGTTGAGGGCGGCGGAGGTGGCGGGCCCGCCGTCGCCGCCGTAGCCGTCGACCCCGGTGCCGGCCAGGGTGGTGATGATTCCGTCCGGCGAGACCTTCCGTACCCGATGGTTGTAGTCGTCGGCGATGTAGAGAGTGCCGGTGGCGTCAACGGCCACGGAGTGCGGAAAGTTGAGGGCGGCGGAGGTGGCGGGCCCGCCGTCGCCGCTGAAGCCGGCGGTGCCGTTGCCGGCGACGGTGGTGATGGTGCCGTCCGGGGAGACCTTCCGTACCCGCTGGTTGGAGCGGTCGGCGAGGTAGAGATTGCCGGAGCCGTCCGGTGCCACGCCGCAGGGGCACTGGAGGGCAGCCCTGGTGGCGGGCCCGCCGTCGCCGCCGTAGCCCTGCTCGCCGGAGCCGGCCACCGTGGTGATGATCCCCTGCGGATCCACCTTGCGTATCCGGTGGTTGGAGTAGTCCCCGATGTAAAGGCTGCCGTCCGGACCTGACGCGACACCGAACGGGGAGTGGAGACAGGCTGCGGTGGCGAGCCCGCCGTCGCCGCCGTACCCCTTGGCCCCGCTGCCGGCCACCGTGGTGATGATCCGTGTGAGGAGCGGCGTTGCTGCCCGGTGGCTCTGGCTCACTGGGACTGTTGTAGCCATTGCTGTGCGTCCCTTCCTGCGGGTGGGGGTCCGGCCCCGCCGAGCCTGAGGTGCCAGGATCTGAGCGGCGGGGCCGGACCGTGGGTTGTCGGCGACGTTCGAGCTCAGGGCTTGACGGTGCAGGAGAGCGGCACGGGCGGGTGGCTGCCCACGATCGCGCGGCCGTCGTCGCGGGTGCCTGGGCGGGTGTCCGGCAGTGCCCTGACCGGGAGGGTGTAGATCAGAGGGCTGGGGTCCTTCGGGGAGGTGTTGAGATGAAGCTCCTCGGTCACGGTGAGTGTGCGGCCGTCCGCCGACACCTCGGACTTGAGGGTCCCGAGCACCCGGTCCGGCTTGGCGAAGTAGTAGCCGTACGACGCCTTTCCGGTGAAGACGAACCCGGTGGGCGCGGTGAACCTCTGGGTGACCGCACCCGTGATCGGGGTGTCCTTCGGGGCGGAGAGCTCCACGTTGATCTTGCCGGTCTCGCCGGGCTTCATCTCCGGCGTCTTCTCCTGCCGGACCACAAGCCCGGTCGGAGGGGCAGGGCTGGTGATGGTGCCGCTCAGCGGAACGGGCGGATGCCGGCCGATGACGGCCTGACCGTCCGGGTAGGTGCCTGGCGAGGCGTCCTTCATGGCCCTGACCGGGATCGTGTAGACGAGGGGACTCTTGTCGGTGGCGGAGGTGTTGACGTGTGGGTTCCCGGTCACCACCAGGACCTTGCCGTCGGACTCGATCCGGTGGGTGAGGTTGCCGGTGACCGGCGGGCGGCTGCCGTAGTAGCCGTAGGAGGGCTTGCCCTCGAAGACGAACCCGGTCGGCGCCGTGAACATCTGGGTGATGATGCCGGGATCGATCGCCTGGGCGGCGGGTGAGGTGATCTCCAGGTTGAACTTGACCCGCTCGCCGGGTTTGGCCAATGGCACGCTTCCCTGACGTATGGTCAAGTTGCGTTCCTTCGACCCCGCGACCTTGCGTACGTTGTGGGATGCCCTGTCGCAGACGTACAGGTTCCCGGCGCTGTCGACCGCCAGTTCGCCGGGGTCCCGGAACCGGGCGGAGGTAGCTGGTCCGCCGTCGCCGGAACTCCCGTCGCGGCCGTCGCCGGCGAAGGTGGTGATGGTCCCGTCGGGTGTCACCTGCCGGACGACGCGGCTCTTGCGCTCGGCGACGTACAGCGTCCCTCGGGCGTCCACCGCCACTCCGACGGGGTTTGCGACCCCTGCGGAGACGGCCGGTCCGTCGTCACCGCTGGAGCGGCTGGAGCCGTTGCCCACCACCGTGGCGATCACACCGTCGGTGGTGATCTTCCGCACGCGGTGGTTCTCGTCGTCGGTGATGTAGCAGGTTCCCTGCTCGTCCACCGCCACGGCCGTGCTCCAGCCGATCTGGGCCTGCGTCGCCGGCCCGTCGTCACCGGAGTACCCCTTGATTCCGGTGCCCGCGATCGTGGTGATCACGCCGCTCGGCGCCACCTTGCGGGTGCGGTGGTTGGCCCCGTCGCACATGTAGAGGGCTCCCGTACGGTCCACCGCCACGCTCACGGGCTCGTTGAGTTGGGCGGCGGTGGCGGGTCCGGCGTCCCCGGAGTACCCGGCCGAACCGTTCCCGGCCACGGTGGTGATGATCCCGTCGAGGGAGACCTTGCGGATCCGGTGGTTGTAGCGCTCGGCGATATACAGGTTCCCGTCGGCATCGACCGTTACGGAGACCGGGGTGTTGAGCTGGGCGGCGGTGGCGGGTCCGACGTCCCCGGAGTACCCGGCCGAACCGTTCCCGGCCACGGTGGTGATGATCCCGTCCGGAGAGATTTTCCTTACGCGGTGGTTGTTGGAGTCGGCGATGTACACGTTCCCGGAGGCGTCGACTGCCGGGCCCGCCGGGGTGTTGAGTTCGGCGTCGACGGCCGGTCCGCTGTCCCCGGAATACCCGGCCGAACCGAGGCCGGCGATAGTGCTGATCACCCCTTCCAGGGTGGCCGTGATGTGGGCGGGCTCCACGGCCCGGTACGTGGTTGTCATCGGCATCTCCCGTCGGAGCGGTCGTGCCCGGCCGGCGTCGCCGGTCACGCAGGACGTCGCTGTCGGATGGAGTCGAAGGGGGTGGAGAGCGGGCTGTACCCACCGCTCTCGTCGGCGTGAGAACGCCTGACCGCGATCACTCTCGCGGACGGTCACCGCCCCAGCCTAGGCAGGCTTCCCGAAGCCCGCATCCGGTGGCGAAAGGGGCAGGAGCCAGGCACGCGGGGGTCACCCGAATGGAGTAGCGCCCAGTTCTTCCGGTATCCCCTGAATGGGTTAACAGGGTAGTTTGGCATGGTTTGTTGCAGTTCCTCGGGGGACCACGAGCGTGAATTCCCGCAACATGGAGGAACCACCATGGCGCGATACGAGGAAATTCAGGTGAGCAAGCCGGGGCTGATTCTCAACTCGATGGCCGCGGGGCGTGACGGGCGCATCTGGGTCACCACGGAGAACAGCCAGCTCTTCGGCTTCAGCGCCGAGAACCCGGACGAGCAGAAGTTCGTGACGGACTTCGCCCCCAGGTACGGCGCCGGGATCGTGCGCGACCCGTACAACGACAAGAAGATGTGGTTCACCTCGCCGGCCGAGCCGCTGGAGAAGCCCCAGGTCCCGCCCAAGGTCGATCCGATCTTCGAGATGAGGCTCGGGGGTGACTACGCCTTCACCGCCCACAAGATCCAGAAGGAGGGCAACCCCAACGACCTCATCGTCGTCGACACCAAAGGGAAGGCGGGCAAGCGGTTCAAGCTCGCCTGTACCGAGCCGCTGCACCGGGTCATCGCCTTCTACTACCCGCAGGGCGACGGACCGGTATCCATGAGCCCGTCCGCCCCTGCGGACACCCACCTCGTGGGGCTCGCCGCGGTCAGAAACCCCAACGGGGGCCACACCTACTGGGTGGCCGGGCAGGCGACGCACGGCCGGCGCGAGAACTGCGTGCTCAAGTACGACGGGCAGTGGAGCTACGCCCCCAGCCTGCCCGATCGCAACGCGGTACCGCAGAGCGTCCTCACCGACCAGAAGTCCGTCTGGATCTGCACCCAGAACCCGCACCAGGTGTGGAAGTACGACTTGGACAACCCTGAGGAGGGGTTCACCACCACGGGCACCCTCAACGAGGACGGCGCGGCCGGCCGGCCCTGGCGGATGGTCTTGGGGCCGGACGGGAATGTGTGGGTGGCGGCGGAGAACCACCTCTACGTCGTCCCTGCCGACGAGCCCACGGAGTTCACCCGCGTCCAGCTCCCGGCCGGCAGCTCGGCGAGGACCATCTGCTGCGGGCCGGACAACACCGTTTGGTGCGCCAACCGGAGCAAGGGCAGTGTGGTGCGTTACCCGGTGAAGGCACGTCAGGCGTCGGCGGCCCCGGGGATGACCCGGATGGTTCAGCAGAACGCCAGCTCGGCCCCGGTCCAGGGCGTCATCGGCTCGCCGATGGTCGTCGAGTACGTCTCCGACGGCCACGCCATTCCGGGGATCCCGCTGACCGTCAGGCTCGAATCACTTGAGGCCGCGTTCGAGGACGGCGCGCACGAGACGGTGCTCATCACGGACGAGCTGGGCCAGGCCACCGTGCCGGACGTGTATGGAGGCAGTCTGGCGGAGCAGCCGGTGCTCTCCGTGGCGGCAGCCGCCGAGGAGATCCTGACCTCCCTGGAGCTCCAGTTCACCAGCTGAGGCGCGACCAATCCCTCGGGAGTCCGCCGGGGTCGTCCGTGCCCGGACGACCCCGGCGCCCCGGCCAACGCCCGACCATCCACGGAGGCGCCATGTCTGCCGTCATCCCCGTCACATCCGCTGGCACCAGCGGGACCGTCACACTTCCCACCGCCGTGTCACCCGTCGCGCTCGTCCACGATCCGCGGGACGGCCTGTTGTTGTTCCGCGGCGAGAACTCCCTGATCGGCGACGCACGGCCGAAGCGGCCCTTCGACAGCAACGTCCATGCGTGGGGTTCCGCGCCGCCGCATGCCGCCGGGCTGACCCTGTGGCCTGGGCACGGCGCGTGGACCGTGGCCTGGACCTCGTCGAACAAGGCAGCGTTCGTCCAGTGCCACCAAGGCACCTACACCGCGCATCCGATCGGCCCCCGGTCCGCTTGCCACGGGCTGGCCCTCGCTCCCGCGCCAAAGGGCAGCGGTACGCGCCTGGTGGCTCCCCTCACCGACCAGGGCAGCCTCGCCTTCTGCAACCTCAACGAGAGCGGCACGGGCCACGACCTGTCCTACTCATCCGCTGTCCCGGACCGGACGCGGCTGTGGGGCATCGCCGTTCCGCCCGACACCAGGCCCACGCACTACTGGGTGGGCTCCCCGGACGGGCGGCATATCAGGCCGTACCGGATCACCGCCGATAAATTCGACGAGCCGGTCCCGCTGCCGCATGAGGAGGACCCACGTGACCTGGCCTTCTCCGCCGCCGGGGAGGCGCTGTGGGTGGCGACAGCAGGCCCGGTGATCCTCCGTTACGTCCTTGGCACCGGTGCGTGGACCACAGTGGACACCCCGGCTCCCGCCGAACGGCTTCGCCCGTCACCGGACGGTGGCCTGTGGTTCAGCTGCCCGGAGAACGACACCATCGGATACGTCGCTCCCGGCGGGACCGAGGCCAGGGCCGTGGAGTTCGACTCAGGTTCGCGCCCCACGGACATCACCACCACCTCCGACGGAGAGATGTGGGTCGCGCTGGCCGGTACCCATGAACTGGTCCGACTCGCCCTGTATGAGCTGCGACCGGTGGAGGGGGATCACCAGCAGACCCGCGCCGGGAAGCCGTTCCCCCGGCGGCTGCGGGTGAAGGCAGTGAGGATGGACGGGACTGCGGTGTCCCACGCGCGCATCGACTTCACCACCACGGACAGGGGGCTGCGGTTCGGAGGGACCAAGGACACCGACTCCCAGTTCAGCGACAATCAGGGCATCGCCACCAGCGCCCCGCTGCACGGGCTGGAGCCGGGCACGTGGTCCGCTCAGGCACACTGGATCGACACCGCCGACACAGTCCGCTTCGACGGCCTGCGGGTGACCAAGGGCAAGTGATCAGCGCGACCGCATGCCCCGGCTGAGGTGACCGCCCGAGCATGCCGGGTTCGACGCGCTGGCAGACCTACAGGTCAGCGGAATATTCCGGCCCTCCGCGAGATCACCAGCGGAGGGCCAATCCAGTCCGTCGGGGGCTCCGGGTCAGCACGCAGTCGGGTGGGGTGTCGTTACGGGTGGTTGCCGAGGTCGCTGCAGACGGCCTGGTCGTAGCGGAATACGTGACGGGGATCGTAGTGGCTCTTGACTCGGGTCAAGCGGTTGTAGTTGGCGCCGTAGTAGGCGGCGGGCCAGTCGGGCAGATCGGGGTCGGGGAAGTTCACGTAGGCCGCCGAGGTCTGGAGTTCGCGGCTGAGGCTGCGGTGGAGCAGGCGTGTCTGGGCGAGGAGTTGCTGAACCTGGGGTTGGGGTGTGGCGGCATTCCACTCGGTGCCGATATCGATGACGAACGTGGCGTCGCGGTGCGGAAACGCGGTTGCGGTCGGTGTGGGGGTGTTGCTGTGGACACCCATCGCGAAGAGGGTGACGTAGCCGGTGGCACCGGAGGTACCGGGCTGCCAGGCGCCGACCCAGGAGGCGATGGTCTCGATCATGTGTGGTTCCAGCCAAACCGTCGGAACCAGTGACTTGGAGGCCATCGCCGTGGGGTGGTGCTGGGCCATGAGGTAGTCCTGGGCAGTCCAGAAGTGACGCTGCTCGATGAAGCGTTTGCCGGGACGGAGCGCGAGCAAGCCCGCCAGTCGTGGCCGGAGCTGGTCCTCCGTACCGAGACGTTGGCCCAGGATCGTGATGGAACCGGCTCCGGCTGCGGTGCGGGAGAAGCCGATCCGCACGTCGAAATCGCCTGAGCGGTCCTGGTCGAGGATCTCCTGCAGGACCGTCGTCACCGCCACCGCGGAGTCGAGTCCGAAGGAGAGGTCGAAAACCGTGGCACGCTGATCGGTGACCTGCACCGCGTCGAAGACGAAGCCGGTGTTGATGCCGAAGTTGCCGCCGGCACCGCCCCGGCAGGCCCAGAACAGATCGGCGTTGTGTCGATCGCTGGCCAGCGCGATGGATCCGTCAGCGAGGACGACCCGAGTGGATCGCAGACGGTCGCAGGAGAGCCCCCACTTGCGGTCGTTGAAACCGAGTCCGCCGCCAAGGGTCAGCCCGGCGACACCGACACCCGGGCAGCGGCCGCCCGGGAAGTACAGGTTCGCCGCCCTGGCCTCGTAAACGTCGGAGTTGGTGGCCCCACCGCCCAGCACCAGGCTGCGCCTGCCGACGGGTGAGACGCCGCGCATTCTACGCAAATGGATCAGCAGTCCCCGGGTCGTCGAGTACCCGGCGTAGTTGTGGCCGCCCGAGCGGGGGGCCAGAGGTACGCCATGCTTGACGGCCCATCTGACCGCGACCTGCACATCCCTCTCAGCGGCGCAAGCGACGATGGCAGCGGGCCGGGTGCCGGCGTAGCGCAGATTGTCCGGTGGGGCGAGCCGCGTGTGCTCGCCATCGCCCGGCCGGTACAGTCCCGCACCGGCGCTGAGTGCTCGTGCCAGCTCGCGCCAGGCGCGCGGTTCCGGGCCGTCGGATGCATGGGCGGCTGGTGCGTCCAACACGGTGGCAGCCAGTCCCGCTGCAGTCACCTGTGCGCCCAGGCGCAGTACATCACGTCGGCTGGTCATAGCTAGTGCCTCTTTCGGTGTCCGCCGTTGGCAGTTGTCGCACGCTTACACAAAGTAGCGGATCACGCATTGAAAGTGACATAACGTCTTCGTGCAGAGGTCAGACGACCCGTGCTCTGAAGGTCACCCGGCGAAACCGGGCCGCGGTGGTCTTGATGTCGACGGGCTTGGCCCATCCCTTGGCAAGCAGGGCCGGTGATGCCGCAAGGCCGTCCGGGCCCGTGCGTAATCGCCGTTGCCTGGTCCTGTTGATCCTTAGTTCCTTGGCTATCGCGGGCCGTACAGGGATCTCACGAAGATCAGCGGATCGGCATGCGATGTGGGGAGCGCGTCGCGGCTAGTTCGGAGAAGGTCCTCGCGCCTCATCTGTGGGAGGACCTCCTCGTCGAGCACGGCCTCACCCTGGAGTCGGTCACCGGTATCGACGCCCCGCAGGAGGGCAACGCTGCGTCGTACCGGCTGTACTCTGCCCGCCGGCCGGAGCGGGTGCCGAGCCGGCCCCGCACGACCGCGCCGCCCCCGCCGAACGCTGCGCTCGGCGTCGGTGTGATCGTCCACGGTCCCGACGGTGTGCTGCTGGGCTGCCACCGGCGCGGCACCTGGGAGGCCCCCGGAGGGACCGTGGAGCCTGGCGAGGCGCTCGCCGAGGCTGCGGTACGCGAACTAGTTAGTAGAGACGGGGATTGGTACAGGTAGACCGGTACCGGTTCCTAAGAAGCGATAGGCAAAGCGGCACTAGAGCCGAGACGCCTAGCGGTTCCTGCTTCGGAGCCGACCAAGCAATCCCCACCGACGCCGAGGGGCAGACGGCTCAGGCTCCGGTTCTGGGCCGATCTCCACCACCAGGCCGGACAGATCCTTGATCCGTGTCTTCCGATGCTTGCCGTTGGTGAGCCGGGCCCGGATCAACAGATGCCGAGGGTTCTCGCCCTCGTGCATCAGCGCACTAGGCCGAAGCTCCGTCTGATACTTCAGACCCCCCAGAGCCGGGATCACCTTCGGCTCGCTGAACCACTCTCCCCCGGGGTCCTTCTTCTGCTTGGTTTTCCATTTCCACCAACGACCATGGACGGGGATGAAGTCAATACGCTCGACACCCATAGGAGTCACGCCACGGTTCGCCAGCCGGAGCCAGATAAGATAGCCGCGCTCATGCTGTGGCTTCGGATTCGCCGGACTCATCAGGTGCCGTTCCACGATGACGTCCACCTTGGGCCGCACCCGTCTGTAGGTAAGCCACGCGATACCCATGTTGCACAGGGCGCCTACCGCACTGGCACCAGCTACCCACAGTGCGGCAACCGCTAGGTCTGGGTTCTGGGTCATGTCCCGAGTCTGCTCGGCCGGCCACCCTCTGACGAGCCACCCGTCGAGACGTGCAGGACGTGTCGCCCCGGTGGCTCTCGGGCAAGCCGCACGGCCCCTGAGCCCCTCTCAGAGGTTCGGTCGGCGAAACTCCCCCACCCTCACCGGCCGGACGCTCCACGGGCGCGTCCGCGTCGAGCTGGGGCACGCCTGACAGGCCGTGTGGCAATCTCCGAACGGCCACACGTCCTCAGTTCGATGTCTCGGCCTCTGCTTCAACCTCAACCGGTCGCATCATCTGTTCTGTCACTCGTACCTTGACGCTGTGGGCTTCCCGGCCGTCCCTAAGCCCAACCATGATGCGCACATAGCGCGGCCGTTCCCCACCTGTTGTCCATTCGGGAGAAGGCATCTTCAAGGGATACTGCTCACCATCGAACGGCTCGATCTTCAGCGGCTCTTCCAGGAAGTGGCCGAAAGAAAGGATGGACTTGGCCTTGCGATACCACTTCCCATAAAACGAGAAGAGACTAATATGCTCAATACTGAGTGCCGTGGCCCCACTGTTGGCAAGCCTGAGCAAGAATACGTAATGGCCTCGGCAGCTGACCACTTTCGCGTTGAGTATTAGATTCGGATCAGCCTTAGCGAGCTCAACTATGATGTCGAGCTTGGGCTTGGCCCTCCGGTATGTCTTGAATGCAATGAACATGTTGAGAGATGTAGCGAGTGCAGCAGCGATTGCGACACCTCGGGCCCACCAGTCGGCAGCCATAGTCACTCCACCTCTTCGAGGTCTTCGAACGAGAGTTGTTGGGGCTGATCGGATGAGATTGGATCCGGTAGCCTCAACCTGGGTGGAAAATCGTTGGTCATCCACTTGCTTTGAACCCGACTCCCGTTCGTCAGGGAGGCAGTCAGACGCACGCGGGAGAAATCCATCCTCCTAGGGCGGCCTTGGGGATTGGGAGTCTGCGCCAGCCACTTGATCCCTCCGAAAGGAGGGATTTCTCTCTCGTCCGCACCCTTGATGATTTTCAGGGCAGCCTTGCCTCTGGCCTTGCCCAAGAAATGAAGCCTATTACGATCCCAGTCAAACTCGGCATAAAGCCCGTTCACCTTCACAGTGGCCTGACTCTTGTTGACAAGGTGGATCGTGAAGAGCCCTTCTCCGTCATCCCACTCATAATCAGGAGGGTCCCAGGAGAAGGGTCCATAAGGGTTCCAGTAGGAGCGCATGTAGACGCGTGGTCGGCCACGTCGGTAGGTGAGTGCTGAGACGATCATGTTGGCCGCAGTGAACAGGGCACTGATGGACGCCACGACGATGGCGACTGCTGCGAGCGACATGACCGCAGGATGCCCACCGACGTCCCGCCGTGACCCGGACTTGAGGAACACCAGCGGTTGAGCCGGGCGACCGACGGCAGGCGTACCTCGGCGAGCTGTGCCCGGATGGCCTCGGGGCTTTTGTCCACGGCGACTTCGGCGAGCAGGCGGCGCACCTTCATGCGCGGGTTGAGGGCGGAGCCGGGGTCCTGGCCGACGTAGGCGAGGCGGTGGCGGCGCAGGGTGCGCAGGGCTGGTGCCGACAGGGTGAGGGGGTCGTGGCCCAGGACGGTGACGCTGCCCGTGGTGCGTTCGGTGTCCGGGGCAGGGTGCCGGTCACGGCTCGCAGCAGTGTGGTCTTGCCGACCTGGCCGAGCTGGAGTCGGGATACGAAGGGCCGGATGCCGAAGCCTCATGGGCCCGAGCCGCTCAGCGCCTCTGGCTGATTGCCCAGCAGCAGTAGACCTGGCCGTGTCTCTGGCCGAACATCTCCGTCGACACGCTCGTGCGTGAGACGGCGCCAAGGCGCACCGAGTGGGAGTCTGCAGGACGGTGCTCCCGCGCCCCATCACGGCCAGGGCGACGCCGAGGTGTTCCGAAAACGGAACGGGCCTTGACGGTGATCATCACTGGCAATCCTGGCGCCGCTATCCGAAAATTTCCGCCGAGGCCCGCACGGCAGCCCTTCATGTGGCGCACGGGCATCGGTTACGCCAACAGCCTTTATTCGCAACCGTGTACGGTTCCCCTGAGTGCATGTCAGGGCCACGGGGAGGGGCGTTGGATCTTCAGCATCAGACCTCGAACTTCGTCAACGCGTCCTGGTCGCTGGTGGATCTGCGTGACCTGATCTACAACATGCTGAGCCTGCTCTCCACCGAACTCAGCGAGAACGGGGGCATGGCTGGCGACGACGAGGCGGGCCGCGCCTTCGCCACTGTGTACAAGGAGGCCGTGAAGACGGTCTTCGACCAGTCCGCCTTTGCCCACCAGGTGATGGCCAACAGTGCGGGCGCGCTGCTGAAGTCGGCCGAGGCGTATCTGCGACAGGAAAGCCGTATCGCGGCCGAGCTTCTCGGTCAGAGCCCTCAAGGTCCGGACATCGGTGGACAGCCGTCGGGGCCTGACTGCTCCCCGCGCGGCAGTCACCACGCTGAGGACCTCCCCGAGGTCGTCGGCGAGACCAGCGGTGTCGACCAGCTCCTCTTCAACGAGCGTTTCCTCGGGCAGCCGGATAAGTGCCGTGCCGTGGCGGGTACCTGGCGTGCCGCAGCCAAGATTCTCGAAGCGGCGTACTGGGACTCCGAAGCCGCGTGGAAGCGCGCGACTCTCGACGAGGTCGGTCAGACCGCCGACCGGGTCGAGGAGTTCTTCAGGAAGTTCGTCGGCAAGAGCTCGCCGCCCAGTGAGGTGAGCGAGGACGAGACCCTCATGGCGAACCTGCCCACCGCCTGCAAGATGATCGCCAACGCCTGCGACGCCTACGCCGATCACATAGAGACCGCCAAGCGGCGGCTGCCGATCGAGGAGACCTCCCCCGATGAATCCCTCTGGCCATGGGAACAGCCGCGGTTCGGAGGGGACGGCCACGACGGCGGACTGCACGAACTCGTCACGAGTGACATGCGGATCGCTGCGCTCGGCAAGATCCCGCCCGCTCTGGACAGCTCAAAGGCGAAGGTGAAGATGCCGCGGCCGGACAACGACAGCCCTGTGCCCGGGCTGCCCCGTTCCTGGCACCGATTCTTCGCGTCCCGCTGCTGATCCCTGCCGCCTACCGCCCGGCCAACGGCCCGCGCGTACAGCCCATCCCCCCGGCCACACCGCCCAACCCCCGCTTTCTCCCACTCACGCCCGGGCAGCGGAACAACTTCCAGATGTGGCTGAACTCCCTGCGCCAAGGCGACGTCTCCGGGGGCAGACCGGCCGAGGTCGCCTACCAGCGGCGCGTCGCCGGCTACCCCGAGTACGAAGTCCGCATCCCCCCGGGAATCAGCCCCAACAGCACGCTGATGGTGGACGGATTCCGCGACGTCGACGGGATGGCCGTCGAGGCGAAGTACGTGAACAAACCGGACCAGCGCTGCTACCGCTCCCTGGAAGATCTCCACAAAAACCATGCCACCGGAGACAGAGACTTCCTCTACGACAAGGACCGCGTAGAGCTCCGCAAGTACGCCGCAGCCCTGAATGACCCGCGGAACACGGAGATGCGGGGCGTTGAAACCGTCACCAACAACCAGGAAGCAGTCCAGTACTGGCGCATCATGATGGCCGCCTACGGCGTCAGCGGCCACGCCCGCTACGTTCCCTAACACCGCCAGCACTCCGCCGCACAGGAAGCACCACACCCACGATGGAACCCGAAGAGATCGCGGAACTCCGGACCATGTACGTCTTCACCCCACCGGAGGGGCAGAGCTGGGGCCTGACATTCGAGAGCCTCGAAGCCAAGCTGCGCGAGCGGAACCCCGACGAGTTCATCCGTATCGACGCCGAAGGGCCGGTCAGAGGCTCGTCCATGCACTTCGGCATCACCCTGGGCGACGAACAGGTGGAGGGCCTGGCCCGGCTGTCATCCGAAGGGACGGCCGTTCTGGACTGCAACGCCCACTTGGCGACCGAGTTCGTCCTCTGGCTCAGGGACCACGTGGTACCGACCGGCATGAGGGTCATGTTCAACACCGAGTGGGGGCTGGAGGACGGCATGCCGCCAACGCCGGTTCCCGACGCGCCTCGGCCGGATATTGTTGCCGCCTTTGTCGCCCACATCGAGGAGGCCGGGGGCCTCGACTAGTCGGGCGAGGGGTTTGTTACTCGCGGCCGGCGCTCCGTTGGACCGCCCATAGTGGGTCCGCCCCGATACCGGAGGCACGCGGCCCCTAGACACCTTTGCTGCTCTTGATAAGCCCACTTCTCTCTCTTGGCGCACCTCCCGTAGGGCGCGAACTTGACGTCGTTTCAGCCGGTGGACACCAGTTCTGCAGGCGTGATTGCGATCAGTCGGCAGGCGGGCAGCTCCATGGGTGTGAGTGCCACAATCCGTATGGCGAACTCTTTGTCTTCCTGCTGCGGCAGGTAAAGACGGCGTGGCGAACTCGACGCCGGATGGCTGGCGGCCGGCAGGTCGGGAGCGTTCCACAATTTGCGGGCAGTCGGGTCGAGCCGCACGGTTTCTATGACTTCCTGAAGGCGTTTGTCGTTTGGCCACTGTTCTGCATTGACCCGGAGCGCCGCAATCGTGGGCAGAGCCCAGTCTGTTTGCCAGTTGATGAGCTGAGCCCGCGCTTCCGGCCATGTCAGCACCCACTCCACGACGTTGAGGCCGGAGCCCATCCACGGAAAGTACTCCTGGATCTTCGCGTTGCATGCGAGCACGTCCCAGCGCTGGTCGCTGAGGTAGATGCCCCACGTTTTACTCTGCTCGACTAGGGCCAACAAGGCCGGTGGCAGGAGTTGATTGAGAGGGCTGCCGGGAGTGGCGGCCGGTGCTCGGCCACGGGCGATGCGGTAGACGATGCCCCATTCATCGTCGTCCAGAGCGAGGACGGCGCGGATCCGGTGGAGGAAGGCGTCACTGTAGTTCGCCGGGCACCCCGATTCGAGGGAGTTGTACCACCGGCGGCTGACGCCTGCCAGTCGCGCGGTCTGAGCCTGGGTGATCCCGCGAGCGAAACCCGCACCGAACATGGACGTAAACCCTGGTATGTCCGATGTGTTTCGACGCGCACGGGCTTGCCTCAGTACGCGAGTGAGGAGGAGGGACTCGGCACCCCCGTCGCTCATAACGTTCATATAACGTCCGTTGGCGTCCACAGGTGGGATTCACGTCACAGGTTCCCGATTTTCCACGGCACCGGCCGCCGCCGCGACTACTCGTCATCCGAGCTTGAATTTGAGGCCAGTTGAAGCCCGCACTCGTAAAGATCAAGCGATGGCTGAAACGGCGACCGCCCGGCTATGAGAACTGCCAGTTCTCATCTACAAGATAAGCACGGCCTTTGTTTCGTGTGACTTCCGAGATCCGCCAATAGGGTTATTACCGCCAGGGGATACGCCTTCTGGCCTAATCCGGCTCGGAAGCAGAGCCTCGACCAGCCGGTACGAAGGGATTGCTCACATGTCTCTGGGAGAGGGCCTCTCCCGCGCTCAGGAATCTCCGGTGCCTGCGCGCGAGAGAACCAGTCGCCGCCGATGGGTGCGGTGGCGTACGGCGGAACGGCGGACCGTGGAACGCGACCTCCACCGCCGGCTCCGGAAGGAACTGCGCAGCCTGGGCATTCACCCCCCACTGGACGTGGAGGAGCTGGCCAAGGCGCTCGGCGAGCGGCGCGGCCGTCCGATCGTCCTTCGCCCGGTCCCGCTGGAGGTGCCGGGCCCGTCGGGGATGTGGCTCGAAATGCCTCAGGTGGACATCATCGTCTACCAGCAGGAAACGACCCGGCTGCACCAGCTCCAGATCATCCTCCACGAGCTTCTCCACATCATCGTCGCGGAGTGGGAGGGTGACGTCGTGGCGGAGTCGGCGGCCGATTTCGTGGAGGAGTGGGCTGCCCTCATCCCTATAGTCGATCCGAAGCTGATCCGGCGTGTATCCCTGCGCTGCTCGTACGAGGACAAGCAGGAGTGCTCGGTCGAGCTCGCGGCGACGATCATCCTGGAGTGGTCTTCGGTGGTTGACGCGCTCCCGCCGTTGTCGGAGGACCCGGAGGTCCGCCGTGTGCAGGCTGCTCTGGGAGACCGGCGGGGGTGGCTGTAGGCCATGGCGAAGTTTCTTCCGCTGGTCATCGCGGCGGCCGTCGTGTGGCGACTGTTTCTGTGGTCGCGTGCCCCGCGTGACGCTCCCACCAGGTCGGTTGCCCTCACCCTGCTGAGCTTGGGCCTGTCGCACGCGGTAGCCAGGCCAGGGGGCGCCCATGGCCTCGACATCATGGCAGGGCACAACATCACGCGGCTGGTCCAGAACCTGTTGCTGCTGCTCGCGTGCTATTTCCTGATGTGCTTCTACCTGTACTCGGCCGACGCGCCGGCGGCTCGGCGTCGAGCCCGGTGGGAAGGCGTCGTCGTGGCCCTGGTCTCGGCGTCCATCACTGTGGCGGCTCTGACGGTATCGCTGGGGGCGCTCAGCGGGCCGAGCCGCACGATGGACATGACGATCCCGCAGGTCGCCGTCTTCTATCTCTGCGCGGGCCTGTACATGACGTACGCGATCGGGATGGCCGGACGGTGGTCCGCCCGCTATGCCCGCATGTCGAGCCGACCTCATGCCACTGGGCTGTGGATCACCGCGATCGGGCTCGGTTCGCTGGCGGTGGCCTGCGGCGTCCGCGCGGTCTTCACCGTCGTCCGCTGGAGCGGAGGGTCCGTGCCGCACCCGCTCATGACTTCGGCGGCCGCGTTGTTGACGGTGTCGAGCCTGCTCTTCGTCGTGGGCATCACCTATTCGGGCCTGCGCGCGAGAATCACCGCCACGCGGCTATGGCTGCGCCGGCGCCGGGATCACCGCCGGCTCACCCCGTTGTGGGAGCTGCTGACCGGGATCAATCCGAAGAACGAGCTGAAGCCCGCGTCCCGCACACCGTGGGATCGGTGGCGTGCCCGTGGCGTGCACCGCCGATACCACCGGCGGATAGTGGAATGCCGAGACGGACTGGTCGACATCAGCCCCTACCTAGCGGCTGGGGACGAGGAAACCGACCTCCTCAGCCTGGAGCCGGCCGAACTGGCCAGACGGCTCCGGCGTGCCTCCGCCACGATCCGGCAGGGCTCCCCAGCTGCCTCAAGGCCCGTACCTCTGGCAAAGCCGAAGGGGGACGACCGGGACTCGGATGTCGACCAGTTGATCGCGGTGTCGGAGGCGCTGCGGCTGACCGCGTGACCGTGGAAAAGACAGCGAAGGCGAGACGAGATGCTGATCACCGCCGACCGGATTCTGACCGGCTCCGGGGCGTACCTTGAGGACGGCGCCGTCCTCATCGACGGTGACCTGATCACCGCCGTCGGGCCTCGCGCGCAGGTCGCCGGCCACTCCGGCGCACAGGGCGCCGATCTCTCGTTTCCCGGTGCCACGGTGATGCCCGGGCTCATCGACGCCCACGTGCATCTCGTGTTCGACGGTGGCACCGACCCGTTGGCCGCCTTCAACGACTCGAGCGACGAGGAGCTGCTGCACGACATGCGCCGGCGCGCGCAGCAGCTCCTGTGGAGCGGCGTGACAACGGTCCGGGACCTCGGGGACCGCAACGGTCTGGCTCTGCGCCTGCGCGAGGAGATCGGCCGGGGCTCCACCGCCGGCCCCCGCATCGTGTCTGCGGGCACGCCGTTGACGACTCCTGGAGGCCACTGCCATTTCCTGGGCGGTGAGGTCTGCGGCGAGGTTGCGGTCCGTGACCTGGTGCGGCGCAACGTGGCGGCGGGTTCCGGAGTGATCAAGGTGATGGCGAGCGGGGGCGGTCTGACAAAGGACGGGCCGAAGAGCTGGCAGAGCCAGTTCTCGGCTGACGAGTTGAGGGCCTTGGTGGACGAGGCGCGGCAAGCCGGTGTGCCGGTGGCCGCGCACGCTCACAGCGCTGACGGCATCGCGGCGGTCGTGGCTGCCGGCGTGGACACCATTGAGCACTGCACGTGGATGACCGAGGACGGCTTCGGCTTGCGCCAGGACATCCTGAAGGAGATCGTCGACCGGGGCATCGCGGTGTGTCCTGCCGTCAGTCCTCACTGGCAGACGGTGGCCCGTCATTTCGGCGACGAGCGGACGCGAATCCTGTTCGGGCAGGTCCAGCAGATGGCCGAGGCCGGTGTCAGGCTCATCGCCGGGACCGACGCCGGAGTACAGCGGACCGGGTTCAACGGGTCGCTGGCCGGGGCGCTCGGTTTCTACGCGCATGTGGGTATGCCGACCGACAGGGTCATCGACATGGCCACCGCCCAGGCGGCCGACGCTCTCGGGTTCGGTGGGTCAGCGGGCCGGATTGCGCCCGGGCTCCGCGCGGACCTGCTGGTCGTCGGCGGTGATCCCCTGGCCGATCTTGGGGCGCTCAAGGAGATCCGTGCCGTGATCACGGCAGGACGCGTGCACGAGCCGGGCTCGTCGGCAGAGCAGAAGCGGTAGCACGGCCGGGCGCTGGGCACAGAGGCCATGGAGCCGGTCTATTTTCCGGCTTCCGCCTCCTTCTCCTTCATCTCCTTCTCCTTCATCTCCGCCACCAGCTCGTTGACGAGCGCCATCATCTTGGGCGACAGGCCCTGGGGTCCCAGACCGCGGGCCTTGACCCTTCCGATGGCTCCTTGCTTGGCGGCGGCCAGCAACTGGAGTCCTTCATAGACCTGGGCGGCAACAGCCTCGTCGGACTCGAAGTACAGCGGCGACACGCCGACAACGGCGGCCAGGGCAGGCAGCACTGCCGGAGGTGCCGTCTCCGTGGCGCCGGTCCGCAGATCGCTGAAGTCCTCCGCAGTGAGGATGTCCGCCCCCAGCTGGGCATTCACCTGGGCCGCTATCTCGGCGTCCGTGGGAGGTCCTTGAGGACCGGGGTACGAGCGCTGGAGGATGAGGGTGATCTTCTCCGCGAGCGAGCCCGGCGGCCTGCCCAAGTCCGCAGCAGCACCCTGCTGCGTTCCCGGCTCCACTCCCCCGCTCTTTCTCTCCTCGGCTGCGGCGAAGGAACGGTCCTCGGCTCTCCGCAGCTCCTCCTCGCTGACGCCGTACCTCGCCGCCAGGGCCGGGACGTATCTCTGCTTGAGCCGGCGGACACCCTTCTCGGCTGCGCTGACCGGGCCTGCACTCTTGGTCCCAATCACCCCGGCCGTCTCGTTCAGATAGATACCGGCGTCACAGCGCAGATCAGCCAGATCGGGCAGGCCAACCCGCGGAAACAGGTCGTCCAGGTCACCTCTGAGCGCCGCCGCGTAGGCCGGCAGCTTCTCCGGATCGGGCGAGGAGTGGCCGGCCTCCCAGTTCGCCACCGCCGAGTCGGACACGCCCATGCCAGCACCCACCTCGCTCTGGAGACGGTCGGCAACTCGCCGTACCGCGCGAGCGCGGTGTCGGTCGAAGTGACGGGCAGGCATCAAACCTCGCTTTTTCTCTAAGTTGAAGCGGACGCATCTTGTTGACTTTTGGCGCGGCGGGGAATAGGTTCAGCGTAGCGAAAAAAGAGCGCCTCCGCATACCTGCTGGCCCTCTGGATTCGGCCTCCCCGCCAGCCCCGCAGGCCCCCGGCGAGGTTCGCACCGCCTGCGAGAGGTCTTCCTCCACGGCGACGCGGCACGCCCCACCGCTGGCCGCGATCGATATCGACTTCGCGCCAGGACGGAAATAACGCCCCCACTCCGTCAGGAAGTCCCGACCATGCCGCAACACCTCTTAAGCCCAGCGGCCCGCCCGCTCGGTGCGCGCGTCGTTTGAGACCGAGCTCCCGCGACTTGTGCCGCAGCCTTGAGCTAGGTCTGGATCTTGTCGCGGCGCCCGCAACGTTCGTCATCTCTCGCCGAGCATCCGTCTCGGCGCCTGACGCCTCGTCGCCTCGGCCGGGGCCGAAGGGGAAGTTGCCGGAACGCTTGCCTCTGCCCCCCCTGCTGGGCCGCAACGCCTGCGGACACCTCGCATCTGCCCTGTCCACCCATGGGACTCCGAGGGGCCCGCGACCGTGTCGCGCACCGCCCGCCCGCACGGGCGACTAGTACAGAGTTTGAGAACCAAGTCTGGATCTTGACACAGGTCCGTGCGTATGTTCGTCGTCCCCCGGCCGAGGACGTGAGGAGCACAGCAGGAACCAAACCGATAGCAGGTCCGAACACAACGACGGCGCCCGAGAGCGGTAACTCACGGACGCCGAACGCTAAGTGGCGTACCCGCCCCGGCAGGGGCGGAGGTTGCCGACCAACACCACGCTGAGTCCTTCCGAGGGGCGCGTCAGCGTGGCAACACTGCAACGGGGAGTATCGCATGCCTCCTGCCCTGCGCAAAAGGCCCTTCCACCTGGCCTGCGCGTCAGCCACCTCCGCCTCGGCGCCTCAGCGCCTCGAGCCGGAACACACCATCCCTGCCCCGGCGGGCCGCCAGCCACGCCCGCTCGTCGTGAGCGGCCGATGAGCAGCGAAGCCCGCGAGTGGGTGTGGGAGCACAGCTCCAGCCGGGGGACCGCGCGTCTGGTCCTGCTGTCGATCGCCGACCGGGTGTCCGACGAGCAGTGCGTCTCCTGGGCCTCGCTGTCGAGCCTGGCCAAGCGCACGCGCGCTTCCGTCTCCACGGTGCGCGAAGCCATCGACCGCCTGGTCCACGCCGGTGAGCTGGAGCAGCTCGACGACCTCACCGGCCCGCAGCGCAGCACCGTCTATCGGCTCCCCCTCGCCGCCAAGGCCGTAGCAAAGACCACGGAGGACGAGGAAGCCGACGAGGCGCCGGCGGAGGGGCCCGAGGCCACCCCGGCGCTGCGGATCTCGGCTCTGCGGCGGTGCGGAATCCGCCCCCGTGAGGTGCCGGAATCCCCGGCGAGGGTGCGGAAACCGGCAGTGCCGGAATCCGGCAGGTCCCGACGGAAACGGGCACCTCGGCGTACCGGAAACCGATACAGCGATGTACCGGAAACCGGCACACAGAACCGTAGTGAACCTGATTTGAACCGTAGGTACAGCAGTGGTGGTACGGCCGTCACCTCGGCTGCCGAGTGGCGGATCGACCCAGCCACCCACGCCTGGATCCGCCAGCAGGGACACATCGACCGCCTCGGCGAGCAGGGCCTGCAGGCCGCAGACGCGAAGTGGCGTGCCCACCGTGCTGCCTTCAAGCCGAGGCCGGCGGCGGCCTGGGCTGCCGACTGGCGCTCGTGGATCGCCCGGGAGCACGCACCGGGCCGCCCGAACCTCTACGCAGTGCCCGGCAAGGGCCCCGCTCAGCCGGGCGGCATGACTCGGGCCGAGGCCCACACCGCCGCCCTTCTCGCCGCTCTCGATGAGCCGACCGGAACGGAGGGCTGACCGTGGACCGCCGTGAAATCGCCGCCCTGCTGGCCTACATCGGCCGACTCGACCCCCGCACCATCCGCACCGACCAGGGCGAGGCCCGCGACCAGCTCGCCCAGTGGCACGAGCTGCTCGGCGACGTGCCGATGGCCACCCCGCACGGCTGGGACGCCTGCGTCGCCGCACGCCAGCACATCCGCATCTCGCCGTACCAGATCCTGCCTGCGGATGTGGCCCGTCCCTGGGAGAGCTACCGGCGCGATCGTCTGGCCCGGCACTCGGACCCCACGCCGTCCGCCGACCCGGACGACCAGGCTGCCTGGACCGCCGAGCTAGTCGGCACCCGCCGCGCTGTCGCCGTCGGCACCGCGCAGCCTGCGCAGGCCCGGGCGATCACCTCCGGTCGCGACGGGATCGACCCGAGGCTGGAGGCGAGGTTGCGGGAGGTCGGCTCCTGCATCCCGCCCGCTGCCCGAGCAGCCCTGGCGCCCTACCGGCCTGCCCGGGCGGCGCGCGAGGCGGCCATCGCCCAGGGCCAGCCCGATGCCCTGAGCGTGCGCTGCGCGTGGTGCCAGGCCCAGCCCGGCGAGCCCTGTCGCCGTCGGCGGATCGGCCCCGACGACGGGGTCCGCGCAACCGCTCCGCGCGCGACCCCACACCCCGGCCGCCTCGACTTCGCCGTCCAGCAGGCCAAGCAGGTCCAGCCGCCCGCCCTGGCCTGACCGGCGCGCAAGGCCGGTGCATCTGGTCCGGTGCACCGCCGCCCCGCCATCCCGCCCCGGCTGCAGCGCACGCCCGCGCACCGCAACCGGCACCCGACGCCACGTCCCTCCTACGCCCCAATGAGCGGCCGACGCGGCAGCACATCGGAGAACCCCTTGCGCCACATCACCACCCACGACGCGCCGGCCAGCAGCCTGCGCGGCATCGCAGACACCAACTGGCACACCCGCGGAGCGTGCCATGGCATGGACGTCGAGGACGCCGACGCGGTGTTCTTCCCCGGGCCCCGGGATCACGAGGACATCGCGGAGGCGAAGGAGCTGTGCGGCTGGTGCCCCGTACGCCGCGACTGCCTCGACTTTGCCCTGGAGAACGTCCTCAAGGAGGGCATCTGGGGCGGCCTCACCGAAGACGAGCGGCGTCCCCTGCACGACGGCCTGCCGCAGCGTCTCGACTACCGGCGCGTGACCGCCTTCTTCCAGGGACGCGACGTCCATCTCACTGAGGCCGAGCGGCAGGTCGTCATCGACCACGCCTACGTACGCGGATGGCGGCCCGCCCGGCTCGCCTCAGCCCTGCAGATCAGCAAAAAGCACGCCCGTGACCTGCTCCGGCAGGCCGCCAACAAGGTCTTCGACCGCGACCGCAAGTACGGCGTGCCGCAGCCCAAGAAGAAGCGGAAGAAGAAGAGCACCCCGGCAGCATGCAGCCCCGCGCCAGCCAAGCCCGGCACACAGCAGCCGGTAGGCCGAGGGGCGAAGCCGGCATCAGCTGCTCCCGAAACGGCCAGCGGTCCTACCCTGCCGGCGGACACCGGCCCCACGGCGGATGTGCTCAGGCCGGTCCCCGTGAGTTCCGGCCCCGCCTCCCCGCCAGACCAGCCACCGCAAAAACGGTGCCACTCCTCACCCCCGGTCAAGCCCCTCGAAGGTCGCGCAGCAGGGCCTGGAGTCACCCGACCCGAAAGCTGGTACCAACTCTCCTTCCCGGAAGCGCCCTTGGCGCACGCCCCTGCTGGAAAGGCTGCATGACACACCTCATCCCGGTGTCCTTCGGTACCACCCCGCATCCGTCCTTGCTCATCGGCATCGGCACCACTGCCGCCGTGTTCGCCCTGGCCCTGGCCGTCTGGGCGATCCGGCGACGGGGTACACATCCGCAGAAACGTCTCGGCGGTCCGGCGGTCAAGGTTGCTGCCGTTGCTGCCCTCGGCTGTACCGCCTACAGCGCGGACACGAGCTGGCGGTTCGCCGCCGACTACCTCGACATGGCTGGCACCGCCGAGCGGGTAGGCATGTTTGCCGCGGCCGAGCTGGCGCTCTTCGCGACCGCGCTGATGGCGCGCCAGAACCTGGCCACCCAGGGTGCTCCTGGGCTACCAGGCACGCTGGTCTGGGTGATCACCGGAGTGCAGGTGATCCCCGCCTACGCCGAGAGCGGTCCCGTCGGCGGCACGGTCAGGGCGTTCGTCGGGCCGGTCATGGCGGCGATGCTGTGGCACCTCGCGATGGGGATCGAGCTGCGCCTGCGCACCCCGGGCGCCGCCTCCCACGGGCTGATCGCCGTCCTGGGCCGGGAGGCACGCGAGCGCCTCCTGTCCCGCCTCGGCATCGCCGCGCGAGACCGCGACGCCGCGCAGATCACCCGGGACCGGGCCACCAGCCGCGCGGTCGCCCTCGCCGCCCGCCTCGCCGAGCGCACACCCAAGCAGCAGCGGAGCTGGCGCGGCCGGCGGCTCACGCGGCGCCTGTCGAAGGCGGTCGGCAGGGCCTCGGTCGGCACCGACCCCCTCCAGCGCGCGAACATGCTCGACCAGCTCGCCGCCCGCCGGCACGCACTCGCGCTCGCTACGGTCCCGCTGCCCTCGCCCTGGTCCCCAGTGCAGAGCACCGCAACGGCAGCCACGGTCCCCTCGCAGTCAGCCTCGAGGGCGCCGGTCCCCGTAGGCGGTCCCCACGGTCCCGACGAGTTGGACGGGGACCGGGGACCGAGCACCCCGAGGGGACCGGTCCCCCAAGTCGGCCCCGCCCAGACGCCAGACCAGCGGACCAACCCCGCTCCCGACCACGCAGACCCCACGCTCCAAGCAGCCCAAAAGCATGGTCCGGCCAGCGCGGACCACGACGCCCCTGCGGACCAAGGCCACCGACGGACCACGGACCAGCCAACCAAACCCGCCTCCGCGGACCAGATAGCCCCGGCTCCGGACCAGCGGACCACCACCGCACCCGACAACGCGGACCAGGCGGCGGACCACGACGCGCCTGCCGCGGACCGGCGGACCGCCTCTGATCAGCAGGAGGCCACACGCGAGAAGCGGACCAGCATCGCCGCAGGTCACACGGCTGACAGCCTCTCACTTTCGTCGGACTACGAGCACGCGGACCACGAGAGCGGACCGGCCGAGGAGCCTGGTGCGGCGGGCGCGGACCACGGTTCTGCGGCGGACCAGGACCGTCTGCGCACCACGGACCACGCCGAGCGGACCACGGACCAGCCGACCAAGTCCGCCCTTGCGGACCACGACGCCCCGGCTCCGGACCAGCGGACCAACCCCGCACCGGACCGGCCTGCCGACCACGACGAGGACGACTCCTCCGGCGGACCGAATGGAGCACGGGCCACGGACCACAGCGGCTCACCGGACGCGCCGCGGACCAAGCCTGCGGACCAGGAGGACGAGGTTCCGTGGGAGGTGAAGGTCGAGGTCGCTCGCAAAGCCGCCCTCGAAGAAGGCCGGATGACCCGGCGGGCCATACGACCGCACCTGCGGCGCCACAACATCAGCATCAGCCACGCGCTCTTCAGCGACCTGCAGGCCGCCCTGTACGCGGACCCGGCGCTCGCTCACCTGCCCCGAGAAACCAGAAGGAAGACCCGATGAAGACCTGCGAGCGCTTCGAGCGCATCAAGGGCGGCTACGAGCAGGACATCGCGTTCCTGCGCAACCACTCCCAGCTTCACGAGGGCACGCCAGCGGCGAAGACGAGCGCGACCAACGCCGTCGCCGTCAAGTCCCGTATGGCCAAGGCCCTCGGCCAGCACTTCGAGCGCTGCCCCGAGTGCGGCTGACGTCGGCAAAACCGCAGGCCAAGCGCCCCTCCTGCCTCAATCAACTCGGTGGTCCGGCCACGTGCCGGGCCACAGCCCAGCCGCAAAAGGAACACACCATGACGCATGCAGCCGTACCCGACCAGGCCGAGCACCGCCTGATCTGGGCCTTCCTGAACACCTTCCTCCAGTACGGCCTGCTCCACTCGGCCGTGGACGGCCCGGAAGGCCAGTGGTTCGTCCAAATCTCCCCCGCCGAGCAGATACATCACCTCACCGACGTGGACGATGCCTTCGACTTCGTCCTATACATCCTGGAGATCATCCACGACGCTCAGGGCGGTGGGCGGTGACGAACCCGAACGACAAAAGCACGGCCCCGGAACCTGCTCGCGACCTCAACTCGGTCTCGGGGCGAGCAAGTTATCGGCCAAGCTACTCTTCCCCGTCGGGGAAGGCAGCTTGGCCATCTCCCGCCCCAGGGGTGGCGGGAGCGGTCCAGCACCGGGGGGCGCTGGACCGTCAGGCGGCGACCGAGGGCGGATCGCAGCCAGGGGTGGAGAAGCAGCCGCGAAGCGACGCGAGTGCCGCTCCAGCGTCGACCGCTCGTAAGCGCTCCCCACAGAAGAACAAGCGCGCACGCATCTGCAACGTCCGTCTGAATGACGACGAGTGGGGTCGGCTGACCAGCGCAGCACGTACGTCACGCAAGAGCCTGCCCGCCTACCTCGTGCGTGCCGGCCTCGCCGCCGCCGACGACGCCGAGAACACCGCTGCGGTCATCGCAGGCCACCGAGACCTGGTAGCCGAGCTGTTCGCCTCGCGCCGTCATCTCGGGCAAGTCGGCAACAACTTGAACCAGGTCGCCCGTGCCCTCAACAGCGGCGGACAGCCATCGGAACTCGACGCCGTCATCTCGGCCGTTCAGCGCGCGGTCGCCCGCGTGCAGGCGGTCACCGACCGGATGCTTGCCCAGGATTGACCGATCTGCTCAGGCAGACCACGAGGCGTTGCCGACCAGCAGGCCGCGGACGTCGCGCCGGACCGCTGCCTCGGCCACTGTGATCCGCAGCACGCGCAGCAGGTCCCTTCGCGTTTCCTCACCCGCGACCAAGTACTCGGCGTACAGCGCCGTACGCAGTTCCAGCAGGCGTGTGACTGCCTCCTGTCGCCATCGCCGACGGTCCGGCCAGCGCCGTCGCGCCGACACCGAGCAGGACGCCCAGCAGCACACCAGCGGCGACATCCAGCTCATGCGTCGGGGCTTCCCGCCACCAGCGCGTGGAACGTCTCTTTCCCGCTGGCCAGCCCAGTTGATCAATCGTCAAAGGACAGCATGATTCCCCGGATTCAGAAGCGCGGCAAGCGCACCATCGGCCTCCTCTACTACCTGTACGGGCCGGGCAAGTTCGAGGAGCACACCGACCCGCACCTGGTTGCCTCCTGGGATCACAACGCTCCCGACCCCGGCCGCGACGCCGCCGCCACCCTCAAGCAGCTCCAGCAGCTCCTGGACCAGCCCGTCGAGAACGTCGACCAAGCCGACCGGCCGAAGAAGCACGTGTGGCATCTGTCCGTGCGCAACGGCGCCGAGGACCGGATCCTGACGGACGAGGAGTGGGGCGAGGTCGCCCGTCGCATGGTCGCCGCTGCCGGTATCGACGACCCCGAGACGGGCGCAGGCTGCCGGTGGGCAGCGGTCCGGCACGCCAACGACCACATCCACATCATCGCCACCCTCGTCCGCGAGGACGGGTACAAACCGGACCTCGACAACGACGCCGTCCGCGTCCAGGCCCAAGCCCGCGCCCTCGAAGCAGAACTGGGCCTGCGCCGCCTCAACAAGGGGGACGGCACGGGCGCGAAGCGCCCCACCAGCGCCGAACGCCACAAGGCCGATCGCCAGGGCCGCGAACTCACCGCCCGCGACGAACTGCGCGAGACAGTGCGCCGGGCCGTGGCCGGCGCGAAGAGCGAGGCAGAGTTCTTCGACCGACTCGCCGGCGCCGGCCTCCTGATCCGTCAACGCGCCGCGCCCTCCGGGGACCTCCTCGGATACAAGGTCGCCCTGCCGGACGACCTGAATAAGGACGGCGAGCCGGTGTTCTACCCCGGCGCGCGCCTCGCCCCCGACCTCTCGCTGCCCCGCATCCGGGAGCGCTGGTCCGCAGACGCCCAGGACCAGGACAACCCGACTCCTCAACCAGAAGGTGCGGTCCGTACGGGGCCGGTCACTCCGGCATCTGCACGCCGCGGGACGGCCTCGGCCGCGTGGCAGGCCGTGCTCGTCGTCGAACAGGGCGACGATGCGGTCGCTGCCGCACACATCGCGGCGGCCGGCGAGGTCCTCGACGCCCTCGCGAAGACGTCCGCCGCCCACACCCGCCGCGAACTGCGTGATGCCGCAACGGCCTTCGAACGGGCCTCGCGCTCCCACGTCCGCGCCGTACGCGGACACGACCGGGCCCTGCGCCAGGCCGCCCGCGACCTCGTCCACGGCGGCCCCGCCCTCGGCCGCGGCGAGGACGGCGCGAGCACCGCGATGGCGATCGACATGCTGTTCTTCCTCATCACCGCAACCGTGCACTGGCACGCGAAGAAGGGGCACGCCCAACAGGCCGCCGCCGCCCGCCAGGCCGCCGAGCACCTGCGCTCCGCCTACCAGGAAGCCGCCGCCCAGCCCCTCGGCGTGCTCTACCAGCGAGGCCGGCGCCTGAACCGGCCCCTGCTCCAGCGACAAACGGTCATGCTGCGCGAGACCCTTCCCGACCTGGCCGAGCACATCCTCGCCGAGCCCGGCTGGTACGCCCTGGCCGCCACCATCGCAGATGCCGAAGCCGCCGGCTACACCCCAGCCACCCTCCTGTCCGACGCGGTCGAGAGTCGCGAACTCGACACCGCGGACTCGGTGAGCGATGTGCTGGTGTGGCGGATGCGGCGGATGGCCGACTTGCCCACCGACGCATCTCAACTGCCCGCGAACGGCACAGCGAAGGACCCGTCCACGACCCGCGGGGCGGCATCCCGGCCCTCAGCACCTGGCCGACGCCGCAGCCAGGAGGGCACGGCAGGCAAGGCCAGGTAAGCAGCACGGAGGAGAGGCGGGATCACACCAGGGCAACACCACCTGACCTCCTCGAAGGCGACTGTTGACTTTGTGAATTGAAGCCTCCGGCGCCATAAGGCACGATCATGAAGCGAGCAGGACAAGGCGAGGGAGAACGTCAGGGTGTTTCACCGAATACGCCGCCAATCGGCGGAGCCAAGCGAGGCGCAGCGGCAATTCGCCGAGCTGTACCAGCGGCTGCAGGACCAGGTCCCGCCGGGGATCGGGATGCCGCCAGCCGAGCCGGATCTTAATGAGCCGACCGCGGTGGTGGACGACTTCCTTCCGCCGGAGCTGCGGGTGCCCAGCCACGACCAGGTCGACGGCAAGATGATGCCGTGGAGGCAGCCGATCGTCCTCGACGGTGAGATGGTCGCCTGCGCCGAGTGCGACGCGTATCGGGACTGGCTCATCCTCTCCACCCACGACCAGATCTGGCTGCGGTGTCGGGCCGGCCACCAGCAGCAGGAGACCCGCCTCGACACCGCCTGGTTCAACCGGAACTCCGGGCCGGCGGACGCGACGCACGCCACGTTCGAGGACTGCCTGCGCCACCTCGGGCACTGACCCCCACTCCTACGACCCACCGGGCCCACGGGCCCGCACTGACCACCCGTCGTCCAGCACCAAGGGGTCAGTTCCGTCATGCGCGTTCGCGTCGCCACCACCGCCCTCGGCATCACCGCCGCCCTCCTCGCCGTGCCCGCCTGCTCCACCGACAGCAAGCCCGACACCTCCCCCTCCGCCCGTACCGGGAAGCCTGCCGCCGCGGACCGGGAGACGTCCGTCCTCTCGTCGGCCGCGCTGGAGACCCGTCTGCTCGACGAGAACGACCTTGGCAGCGGCTACCTGCGCAAGCCAGAGCGCCCCGCCCGGCACGACGACGTCACCGTCATCGGCTGCCCAGCCCTGAGCAAGCTGGGCGGCGACGCGGCCAGCGGCGGCACGCTCACCTTCCCGCGCAAAGCGAAGGCCACCTTCACCTACGGCGGCAGTAGCTCCGAGGTCTCGGAAGAGCTATACAGCGACAGCGCGAACAAGCTGTCCGACGGCATCGGCCGGATCTTCGACGCCATGAGCGGCTGCCCGACCTATCAGGTCGTCGCGGGCGGCACCCCGATCGACATGGCCTCGCAGAAGCTGCCGACACCCGACGGCCTCGGTGACGAGCAATGGAGCCAGCTCCTGACGTTCTCCACGGGCGCACGGAGCACCGTGGTCAAGCAGACCGCGATTCGCGACGGCAGCCTGCTGCTGGTCGTCTCCGGCTCCCCGGCCCTCGTCGACCGCCACCTCGACAAGGCCCTCACCAAGGCCATGGCAGCCCGCTGACCGACGGCCGACGCTGCTGCCCCGGCCGCGATGGTCGGGGCAGCAGTGCTGTGCGACTCCCGCCGCTGCACGGTCCGGAGGGCCTCAACGGAACGTGCACCATGCTGCACACCCCAAGGAGTTGATGGCGGTGCTCGGCATCTTCGGCGTCACATGATCTCGGACCTGAAACACCGGCCCGACGGTCCAAACAAGGCCGTCTCCCTCCTTCGGGTGCGGGGCTTTCGTGTACCCACGGCGCGTGCGGCCGTCAATTGCACACCAAGGTGAGCCGGATGTCAGGTGTCGGCCGGTGGCATCCCGCCTGTAGCCGCGCTCGTCGCCTCTGACTGACTTGGGTGGCTCAGGGACCGGCTATGAGCGACCTCTGGAATTGTTGAGGTGTGCGCTAGCGGCTTCGACGAACGTCTTCGCCCTTTCCTTAAGGGTGTTGTGGCGCTCGTCGAACTTGTTGTTCGCGGGAGAGGCGACGGGGTCCTCGGCGTGCTGGAGTTCCAGCACGGCGCCGTAGACGTGGTTCGAGGCGAGTTCGAGCCCGTGAGCCAGGTCGGCGAGGTGCAGGGGTCCTTCAAGTCGGACGGCTGCGGCGGCGAAGACGAGGGCTTCGTTGTCCTGGGTGGTGAGGGTGTCGTTCCAGTGGCGTTGCATCCCGGGGTTGATGGTGCCGAGGTACACCCGGAACATGTGGTTCTCGTACTTGGCGACCTCGGCAACGAGAGCGGCGTATGCCTCGCGCTGGTGTTGCCGACGGACGGCGTCCACGGGGCCGCGGTGCGCCGCCCGCGCTTGGGCGCGGCCCGCGGCGTAGGCGACTGCGGCAGCGAGGACGGCGGTGGGAGTGGTGATCAACGCGGCTATGACGGCAGGGTCCATGACGATTGATCCTGCCGCAGCGGTCCTTTCCTACTGCTCTTGCGGCCGTCATTCCCGCTAACTGCTCCCGGTGTTGAGGTAGTCGCGGGCAGCAGTCGTGTACGCGGTGATCGCGTCCGTGAGCCGCTGATATTCCTCACCAAAGCTCCGTGTGGAGTTGGCATTGGCGATTTCGTCGGAGTCCCCATGGTTACGCGCGTGGGCCGCGAAACGCACCATAATGACTGCCGAGAAGACCTCTTGGGCGAGTTCGGCGATGTGTTCGGGGCCTTCGAGCTGAACCACGGGGAGCGCGCGCCGCAGAGGATCAACCGCATCCGCGGCTTGCGAGCGGAGTTCTCTAACACGCTGGGCGACGCGATCCCGGTGGAGCCGCCGGTCCCCCCTTTCAGGGATCTCCTCGCGTGCCTGCCTCAGGCTCCGGGTCGCCTGATTCTCGAACGCGTACGTATTCGCAGCTTCCAGAAAGGCAGCGTACGCGTCCCGCTGGTGCTGTCGACGCACGGCGTCCACCGGGCCGCGGTGGGCTCCACGAGCCTGATGGCGTCCCGCGGCGTACGCGGCGGCAGCAGCGATCAGGGCGGTTGGGCTGGTGACGATGGCAGCTATCACAGCGGGGTCCATGACGGGTGATCATGCCCGATGGACCGTTTCCCCGTGGCAGGGTGTCAGTCCCGGCCTGCACCATGGGCAACATCGCACAGATCGTGAAAAGCAGCGGGCTGCCGCGAGTGAACCGCCCCCCAACTCTGAGGGTTGCGGTGGGCGCTCGGTGACCGTGCATCCGATCACTAAGACAGTATGCGCTCATCGGTGACGACAGTCCCGAGCGGCGGATCGACTACAGCGCTGCCTATCAGGATTTCCGGGCGTCCTACGCCTCGTTCATCCGCTGGCGCGAGGAGCGCTGGAGGCCAAGGACGAGGACACAGAGTGACGCCGTAGCTGGCCGTAGGTGGGAATCCGAGGTGGCCGCTGTCACCTTAAGATCCGAAGGTGATCCCCGGTACTGGGCAGGCCAGACACCTTGTGCTCGTCGCACGAGCCCTCTCCTCTGACTCGATGGCTCGCCCGCGCACCGGAGGGAAAGCCAGGAGCCCGGCCTCCATTCGGGAGGACCGGGCTTCTTCTGTCTGGCTGAGGGGCGCCGTCGATTGCTAGGCCGGCGCCCGCAGGAGTCGCTCCCGAGTGGCCTCGGGCAGCACCCGTCGCAGGACCGGTGCGGTCGAGCTGAGGGAGGCGGCGAAGGCTGCCACGAGGTCGTGCGGGACGCTGGCGGAGAAGGAGGCCGCCCACAGGCACGGTGCGCCGAGCGCGGGCTCAGCCCATGCCTGCCATCCGACTAGACCCGCCACGTTGGTGTCGGTGGTCAGGGCGCGCGGGTCGGCGTCCTGGATGAGGGGCGGTACCTCGCCGAGGCTGATATGCGAGGTGAACGTCGGGTCCGTCGCCGCCATCTGGGGCTGGTCGATGTCGCGCAACCATCCGTGTGCGGCGACGGCGTCGAGGACCAGCTCGGGTCCGGCGAATGGTACGGCGGGCTGGTCGCGGGCGTCGAGTGCGACGAGGAAGTCGGACACGGCCTCGCCGGGGACATCGGGGGTGAAGTAGGACGACCACGACGCGAGCGGACTGCTGGTGTCCGCGCGTGCGGAGATCTGCCAGGCGATCGGCAGCTCTCCCAGGTGGAACGGCTCGTCCGCCAGGCTCCACTGGGCCCAGCGAAGGGCATCGGGGCTGATGTGCAGGACGGTGCTGCGCAGGACCTGGCGGTCCTCCGGTTCCTCGTACGGTTCGTGCCGGCCGCGAACGATCGTCAGGCTCGTCCAGCCCAGACCAGTGAGCGTGTCGGCAACACCGTCGTAGAGGCGCCCGTCGTCACCGGCCAGATGCCGGGGACCGACCCAGAACGCGGGCTGGCCGCCGCGCGGAGTGGTCGGGTCGAGCGGGAAGTCGGGGTACAGGGGCGCCTCCAAGGGCTCGGTGCGGGTCTAGCTGCCGCCGGCACGGCGGCGGGGGCGGCGCGGGGGTGCCTGGACGGGGCCCTGCCACGTCAGGGCGACGGCGACTTCGGGCGGCAGGTGGCCGAGCTGTGCGTCCTCGTCGCGTCCTTCGGCGAGGTAGACGACGGTTCGGCCGATCTCGTCCACGGACTGCACGACCTGCGCCAAGCGGTGTGCCATCGGAAAGAACGGGTTCATGGCCTGGCGAACCGGAGCACTCCGGTCGCAACTGGACAACAGGTCAATGAGATCACCGACGGTCATCTCCGGGGACGTCACGAACAGCCTCCTGGGGTACGAGGAAAGACGGGGAGCAGTGGAGCGGGTCGGCAGCCGACATACGGGCCGCTCACAGGGCGAGGGCTGCCTGTCTATGTCGGCGCTGTCATAGGAGCCGTGAGGTCTCCAGCACGCACGCTATGGCGGCGACGTCGGCCGGTGTCTCGGTGTCGAACGATAAATGGAAGTCCTCCGCGGAAAGCTGCTCCAGGACCAGAGTGGGCTGGCAAGGACCGAGCCGCCTTTTGCGCAGCTGCAGGGCTTCGACGGTAGTGGAGAAACCGCGACCCACGGACGCTACGCTGACGGGTCTTCATCTCTCTGACCTGGGGTTTCTTGCAAGGTCGTCTACGTTGACATGCCTTCACGCACGTTGGCCAGTCTTTCCGCGATCTTTCCTGTCTGCCCCCGGCGAACTGCTTTCCCAGCGAGTCATCCCGAGCGAACTCACGAAGTCACACGTTCAGGGAAAGGGGTGGCCGCTCGTGTGCCACTAGGTGCATCCTGGCCGGTTTCCCATAGTGAGGAGAAGTACATGGAGATCCGATCGCTTGAGGATTTGCGAGCTGCGGACAACCTGTCGCTGGCGTTCAACCCCTATGGGCTCGGCAGCCGCATGAGACCCGAGGACGCCGTGGAGTTCCAACAGCGGCAGATCGCCGACTGCGACCTGGTGGAAGGTGTCGCGGCAGGAACACGTGACTCCTTCGAGCGGCTGCGCACCGTTTTCGCCTACGGCGTGCTCTGCTACGACGTGTACACCATGGTCGGCGACCAGGCGCTCCTCGTCTTCGAGCAGGCGTTGCGCGACCGTTTCATGGAATGGTGCGGTGGCAGCATCACCTTCCGCTTCCCCCAGGACCCGGAGGTGACCGTCGCCGTCGCGTCGTACGACGAGGTCAAGAAACTCGCGGACAGGATGGCTCGACGACGCGCGAAGCTGGTCGTCGCCACGAACGGCATCGAGTTCAACGGCACGCTGTACGGCCTTCGCCGGTGGGCGCGTACGGCGGGCTTGCTCCGCGGGCGGCGCAGTCGTTCAGTCGAGGAGGCGCTGGCCAAGCTCCGCAACTACGTTGCGCATCCGTCCGGCCATCATGTCGACACCCCTGTCGAGGCGGCTCGAACCGTTCGAGACCTGGCAGAACTCATCAACCAGCTGTGGGGGCGGGCCACTCCGGGTGGGCGCTTGTACCCGGCTCCTTTGCACCGCGAGATCGCTGTGCTGAGCTGGAACGGGCTGGGGCGAGCGCGGATGGAACCCGCTGGTGCGCTCTTCGTCCCCGACCCACCGGAAGAGCAAGATGGCGAGTATCAGCACATCGTGGTGCGTGCCATCCCTTTCATCCCGAACAGCCGCTGGAATGACGATCACTGGGCGGAGTTCGATACCCGCTACGAGACCACCCGGTTCCCGACGGACTATCTGTGGGGTCCCGGTACCCGTGAGGAGGCCCGGACGTGGCTGGAAGGGGAGCGACCCGAGGGTGACAGCGTCGACTTCACGGACCGGGTGTTCCTCATCCAGAACCACGGACGCCTTCTGCCGCCGATGCGGCCAGCGGTGGCAGCGGGGCTGCCCGACGGCGAACGCGCCGGGGTATGGCATGCGGTACGGGCCGACTTCCCCGACGATGCCTTTGCGCACGTCCGAGGTTCGGGGGATGCCAGCGCAGGCCACGTCCGTCGCCGCGGTGACTGTTCTGTCTGTTCTGCTGAAGTCCTCGGCTTCGGCTCCTTCGACGAAGCGCTTCGCGCCGCAGCAGCCGCTCTCGGTCCGATTCAGGCGGTACAGCTGCCCTCCGTCCGACTCCCCCTATCGATCTTCTGGCCCAACCGACCGTGAGCAGTGCAGCGTGAGGCGACAGGGAACGGGGCAAGTGCTCGGGGTTCCTTAGGAGATGGCTACGAGGCCATGCAGGTTGGCGGCCCGATACCCAGGCGGCGAGGAGGGTTCCGGCCCGTGCCAGAGTCTTCCCATGATCCCTGGAGACGTCCCCGACGAACCGCCGCTGACCTACGCCGACAGCTTCGACGTACCGGTTCTGTTCCGAACGGGGCCGGCCAAGAAGCCTCGGAGGCAGTGGCGGACGGCCAAGCACAAGGCGTGGGACGGGTCTGACGGTTTCCCGGCGGCCGACGGTTGGTACGCCCCGACCACCACGTGGCGGGAGATCATCAAGGCCGCTACCGAAGTCGGCCGCGACGTCACCCCGCACCTGCAGAACCAGCCGCGCTACGCACACGGGGAACTGGTCGCCCGGGTCTCTCCGCTGTACGCCTACCTCGGCGCGCACCCCGTGGAGCCCCGGCATCCCATACCGGGAGCCAAGGGCCGGCGCCTTACCTGGAACCCGGTCTACGCGCACGGCACCGAGCGCAGCGCGAAGAATGCCGCTGGCTACCGGCTGGGCATGACGATGACTGAGTGGGCCTGCCGCTCGTTGCTGGGCCTGGGCCAGACCGAGCATCTCGAACTCGGCGGCCCCGTCCCTGCTCTGTACAACACGTTCAAGGACCCGAAGAAGAAGCTGCCCGACCTGTGGGGGCGCCACGAGGCGGAAGAGCTGTACTGGCTGATTGAGGCCAAGGGCGGCGACGTGGGTCTCGGCA
The DNA here is from genome assembly GCF_028736035.1 of Streptomyces sp. T12. Taxonomy (NCBI): domain Bacteria; kingdom Bacillati; phylum Actinomycetota; class Actinomycetes; order Kitasatosporales; family Streptomycetaceae; genus Streptomyces; species Streptomyces sp. T12. The sequence goes on along the minus strand of NZ_CP117866.1, from coordinate 10,186,958 downwards.
CGCTCCGCAAGGGGTGGGCTCAGCTGGCGGCCGGCAGCAAGGTCCTCGGTGCGTACGCGCACCGCACCATCCTGGTTGGGGCGTCCGTGCGGCCCGGTGACGATCTCTTCCTCACCATCGACCACAACCTCCACCCCGGCCAGCCGCCCCTCACTCCTGCCGGATCCGGACCCGACGACGAGGCGGCTGGCCCAGGCAACCTGGAAGACCACCTCGGCGACAGCGACGACGCACTCATCGGCGCGGCACGCGCCCAGATGCTCGCCTACCTGGCGCTGCGCTCGGCTCCCGCCTCGCAGTTGCGCACCGTGCCCGTTCCCGCCGACCGCGCTTCCCGTCACCGGCGCTCCGGGCTGACCACGCCGCTGGAACACGACAGCCTCACTCGCGCCATGCGGGCCGATGCCCGCGGTGCAGCACCCCACGCCGAGCCCCACACCCTGCGCGCCGGAATCCGCTCCATGGGCCTCGACGACTTCCTGAGCTGCCGAATCCCTGGAACCGAGGTCCGCCTCGGCATGTCCCGTCAGCTGTTCTCCACATGCGAGCGCCTCCACGAAGAGGACCTCGCCATCGCCCAGCGCACCCCAGGACTGCGCGCCGAAGACCAGCCGGCCGCCGACATGGAACTCAGCGACGAAGACCAGGAAGAACAGCGACTCACCCAGCGGCGGATCTTCCGCGAACAGCAGGAGGAAGCCCGCCCACGGCTGCGTCCCCTGCTCCGCGACGCCTACGAACGGGGTGCGACGAGCGACTGGAGTGACCTACTGCGCCGCCCCGAGGAGCCGGAACTCGACCTGAAGGGAGACGAGGCTCTCCTCGAAGCGGCGACGCCGGAAACGTACCTGGCCGTCAGCCGTTACGATCTGCCCCCGGCGCGTGCTTAGTTGTTCTGCCCGGAGCGGCGCCCGGAGGCAGACCTACGGGTCGGGCGCCTGACGCAGGTCCAGGAAGCAGCGCAGCCGTATACCGGGCTCGCCGGGCTCTCGGGTCGTGCGGTCTGCCGGCGCGATCGCACACCGCGCGGCGAGCAGCTGCTGGACGGCGAACGCGGTCTGGTCGTCGCAGGCCGCGATCTCCACCACGGCCAGACCCGGCTCCGCCACATGCGCTTCACTGATCGGCTTCATGCACTGCAATACGCTCCGGCAGCGGCGGCGGTTTCCTCACCCCGGCATCTTCACCCGACCGAGTATGGTCGCAGCCATGGCGACGACTGAGGCGGTGCTGGCCGCACTCGCACAGCTCCAGGAGGATCTCGACACCGGAGCATGGGTGCCGGATGAGTACGACCGTGCGATCGGCGTGGCGGTGCAGACAGAGGGCCGGGCGAGCGCGGAGACTATCCGCGCCGGGCTACGGGCGGCCGGCCCGGAAGGGGCCGGGTCACGTCTCGCGCCCGTCGCGGCTCGGTGCGGGTACCTGCTGGACGGCATGAGCGGCACCAACGCGGAGGACCGGCGTGCGGTGCAGGCCGCACTGGGGGATGTGCTGGACCTGGTGGTGCTCGCAGGCGTCCGACGGTCATGAATCCCTACGCGACAGCTGACGGGTGGGAGCAGGCGCTGGCCCGCGCCGGGCGAATCGGCGCTGCGGGTCAGCCACCCGCGTTGTGCACGGAGCTCCACTGGGACTATGTCGGCATCCGTGGCGTCCTCGCCGTCGTCCTCCAGGCACTCGCCCAGCAGACGGGCCGCGCCCCTGAGAATGTGCCGCTTGAAGAACTGCAGCAGCACTGCGAGCGCGGCCCGGGACACATACGGGATCTGGCCGTGACGCTGGTCGGCGAGGACCTGGCGTACAGCCTCGACACCCGCCCGGAAGCACCCGTGCCCGCTGCGGGGGACCCTCCGGGCGCAATGTGGCTGTGGCTGACCCGTCTGTGGCCGCCGGAGCCGCCCGACGACGTCGACGACCTCCCGCCGTCCCGGCCCCGTCCGCGCTGGGACGGCATGTCCCGTGGCATTGCGCGCGGCAACCCCGGAGCCGCCGTCGACCTGCTGGCCCTCGCGGCTGCCGACGCCGCCGCAGCCGCCGCCATGGATGCCGCGTAGCCGTCAGGTCTGCCGGTTCTGCCCGTGCCGCTCGTCGTACGCGGCCTGCGCCATCCCGCGCACGAACGCCGCGGCATACGCCGTAACTACGCCTACGACGACCGAGACGACTACGGACTGCGAGCCCCACCCGTAGATCGCGCATGCGACCACGGCAGCGACGACAGAGAAGAGGTACCGCGGCATGCGGTACCACCACGGCGTTGAGCGCTGGCCCGCGTTCCCCCTCGACTGATCCATAGCGGGAGTATCCCAGCTGCCCCACGACGGCCGCCCGGGGCGGCCCGCGGAAGTTCTTGCACGAGATCATCCGGGCGGTGAGCAGACGGACGGCCGACAGCGTCGTACGCAACGCATCGGATCCGCATCGCTGGTCCGTCGATTTCATCGACCCTCGGAATAGATCGACTTGTAGTCATTCTTTCGGGTTACTTCTCCGAGGGTGTGATGAGGAGCCTCCCTTCCCGCGGGACGCGCCTCGTGCCGTCACCCACTCCAACGTGACCGGAGCTGTGCCTCGGGAGCAGAAGGGCAGGCCGCGGCGTCGGCACCAAGGCCCCGTCGCCGAGCCGCAGACATTTCGTTTCTCCGGTATGACCTTTCCACCCACACGGGCGGCGCCCCCGGGAAACCGCTGATCACGCCCCCTGGAGCACGGCTATCAACGGCACATGGTCAACGCTGTCCTGCGCAGCCTCGCTGCCGCCGCTCTCCTCGTCCTTCCGGTCATCGTCTCCGCTCCTGCCCACGCCGCACAGACCCTGCCCCTCGCCGAAGCAGTAGCCAACTTGCCTGTGGCCACTGAGTCCCGCGACGGCTACAGCCGCAACAAGTTCCGCCACTGGAACGCTGGCGACGACCCGGCCGACGGCTGCAACACCCGCGCCGAAGTCCTCCTCCACGAAGCGGTCACCCCGCCCACCGTCGGTCCCGGCTGCCGCCTAACCGGCGGAAGTTGGTTCTCGTACTACGACACCACCGTCGTGACGTCGGCGTCCGGTCTCGACATCGACCACATGGTGCCCCTCGCCGAAGCCTGGGACAGCGGTGCCTCCGCCTGGACCGCGCAGCGCCGCGAGGCGTACGCCAACGACCAGGGCGCCGCGCCCTCCCTCGTCGCCGTCACCGCACGCTCCAACCGGAGCAAAGCCGACCAGGACCCGGCCGATTGGCTGCCGCCGGCCGCCGACGTGCACTGCCGGTATGCCGCTGAGTGGGTGGGAACAAAGCTCCGCTGGAGCCTGGCCGTCGACGAAGCCGAATTGGGTGCCTTGGAGGGTATGGCCTCGGACTGCCCTGCCCAGGCCGTGACATACGAACCCGCCGCCTGACCGTGCCGCCAGTTCCCGGCGGCCACCTCGCGCGGGCCGCCGGGGGCTCGGGCGTGCGGGGGTGCTGTATGGCCGAACCGCTGGAGCGGATGGGGCCGCGTCGTGCGTGGATGAGGCGTCCGTCGACGAGCGAGCTTGTGCCGGGCACTCTCCGCGCCCGCCGGCGCCGGCCTGGCGGCCCTCCAGACCGGCGGACGGGGCGACGGAGTGGGAGCGTCCGGCAGGGAGCTGTCCGGGGTCAGGGTTCTTGCCCGAACAGCGGCACGTCATCGGGAGTCAGATCGCTCCTGACACGCTCCAGCCGCACGGGGTGGCGCCAGCGGCCGGCCGCGTCCAGGGACACGTCGACCGCGACCTCCGCGACGACAACCGGCTCGACCAGCCGTACGGTGAGTTGCTCCCGCGACCCCCAGCTCGCACTGAACGTCCAGCCCGTCCACGGGTGTGCGGGTCCGCCCTGTTGGAGTTCGGCGGCCAGGGTTTGGCGGACGGCCAGGTTCAGGACGGTGGTGCGTCCGACGTACTGGAGTCGGCCGTCGGCGTCGAGGCGGCCGAGCAGGGCCGTGGTGGGTGCGGTCGGGGCACCGGTGACCGCGCCGATCACGGCCTCGGTCGTGTGCCGGGACCGGTATTTACGCCACGCCCTGAACCCGGGCAGGTACCGCTGGTCCAGGCGCTTGAAGACGAGCCCCTCCAGTCCGACCGTCGACCACTCCAGCCACTCGGTGGCCTGCTTCGGGTCGGTGGTGGAGGGACACAGGGTCCAGGGGGCCTGTAGGCGGTGGTCGGCGAAGAGCTGTTCCAGTGCCGCACGTCGAGTCCGGTAGGGCTGCGCGGTCAGGTCGGCGCCTGCCCGCAGCAGGTCGAAGGCGACAAAGTGGGCCGGCCACTGCTCGGCCGCACGGACAGCGGTCGCCGCCCTGCGGTGCGCACGCTGCTGAAGACGCTCGAAGGACAGCCGGTCGCTCTCCCACACCACCAGTTCCCCGTCGAGCGCCGTGTCGTCGGGCAGCTGCGAGGCCGCGGCGGCGATCTCGGGAAAGGCCGCCGTCAGGTTCCCGCCTCGGCGGGAACGGATCAGGACCCGGTCGCCGGGCCACCGTCCCAGCAGCGCCCGGTAGCCGTCCCATTTCGGTTCGGCCGCGTGTTCCGGGTGGAGCACGGGGTCGGATGTGGGGGTGGCGAGCATCGGCTCCGGCAGGGACCAGGTCGAGGGCATGGTCGAAGGTGTTCCACCGTGAGCAGGCGAGGGGGGGCAGTGTCGCCCGGTCAGCGGATTGGCGGCAGGGCCTTGTCCGGGTGCGCGGTGTGTACGTCGGCAGCGGAGTCCATCAGGAGATCGTGGTCCGCCAGGACGCGCCGAGTTCCGCGAGCTGCCCACGAAGTACGCCGCGCTGCTCCTCCAGGTCCTGCGAGGCCGGCGACAGGAGATAGACGTTGTCGCGGTACAGGCGGAACCCGATCCGCTCCCACCCCTGAGTGATCTTGGCGTTCACGCGGTCCCACTCCGACCTGTCCGTCAGACGCTGGCTGCTGAGGTCGGTAACGCCGGGCGAACAGGCAATGGCCCGGCAACCGGCCATGAGCCGGTGGATCGCCTCAATAGCGAGTACGGGAGCCAGCCCGTGGCCGCGCCACTGGGGCTCAAGGGTCACCCGGTCCATGACGAGCAGGGCGGACCCGACGTACTCCAGCCGCTTGCTGACCTCGCTCGTGAACGAGCCCGTATCGGCATCGAGGAGGATCTGAGCGGTCTCGTACAGCTCCTCGGATTCCTCTGCCATGGCCCAGTAGGCATTCCGGCCGCGGTCGAGATGCACCCGGTAGAAGGTCATCTCTCCGACGGCGACATCCTCCGTCGTGCACGACGGGCAGTCCGCGGTGTCGCAGGCGCTGCCCGCCGCCGGGCCTTGAGCTCCGTCATGTGTACGTCGGCGGTGCAGGATAGCGACGGTCCACCGCTCCAGCGTGTCGGCCTGCGGGGTATCCCACAGTTCGTCATCGAAGGAGATCCGTAGGTGGAGCTCGGTGGGATCGCCGGGCAGCGAGGAGGACTCGATCACTGCGGCAGCGTAGCGAGGCACGTGCGGCACGCCTGTCCCTCGGCGACCGCAGGAGCTGCCGCCGCCGGCGGGGATGCGCCGAGCGTCTCGGAAGGGGCGAGGCGAACGGGCGTACGCGGCATGGTCGTTCACGACCTCCACACCTACTACCGGAGCCGTCAACCGCAGTCGGTGGCGAGGCTCGTGGGCCCTGTACCAGCGAACCTTGAGCGCGTGCCATCGATCTTTGACGGACGCGAGTTTGCGTCATCGGAGTCTGATCACGCCTGGCAGAGGTCCGGCAGGACCCGATCCGACGCCGAAGCATGGCTCCTCGCGGACGCCCAGCCCTGAGGCCAGGGGGCATCAGCACACTCACGGCCAGGGCTTCGGTGGCGCACGATCAAGGTTCTACAGCAGACGGAAGCGGTCGACGCCCGCTTATGCCCATAGGGGTCGCCGGGAAGTCGGCCCAGCTCGGATGGGCAAGGTCGACAGGCGCAGCATACGCAGGATGCCCAGAATGGAGTGACTTACGGGTTTCGCTACCTTTAGCGCCCTCTCCCCCCCCACAGGGGCGTGAGCCGCTGCGCCCCGAGTGCCGAAGAGGTCTATTTCAGATGGCGACACACACGCCTCACCAGTCAAGACCTGACAAGAGATCGTGGTTGAAACGCCTGCAACACCGGATAGACGAGAACCAGGCGCATGCCGGCAAGTTCGAACACTGGTTGAAGTACAGATCCTGGAAGTGGATCTCTGTCGTCTTCGTCCTGTATCTCGTTGCTGGGTTCGGCATCGGCTTCATCGATGCCTGGGAGATCCTGGTCGGCCGCGAGTCGGCGAAGGATGCTGCCTGGCCAGGAGTGACGTGGCCGCTGTCAATTCTGGGGTGGCTCTTGGTGCCCGCCTTTATCGGTGGCGTCGCGGGCTACATCGTCACGTCCCAGATTGAGAGTCGGCGCGTGCGCCCCATCAAGGAGCTTTTGGAAGATCTGTCCAAGAGGGCAGAGGAGGCCAACAAGCCTGGGGGGCCGACATGAGGTCACTCCAGGAGCTGTACATGGCTGGAGGGGAGGACAGAGCCTTCGCCGTCGACTTCGCGGCCCTACACAAGGAGGACCCAGCCCTGCTGGAGCGTGGAGAGTGGCTTGTCTGCTCTGAGTGCTGGAGGCAGACCGGTCTATTCCTTCTGAACAAAGCAGAGGACATGCAGGGAAGGACGGAGGCCGAGCAGGACAAACTCGCCGAGTACCAAGTAAGGCGCTATCTGTGGGATTGCGAGAAGAAGCAGTACTGTGGATGGCCTCACGGTGGAAGGCTTCGGTGAGCGAACTACTGAGAGTTGCGAGCAGGCCATGACGACGCTTGAGGACGCCACCCGCGAGCTGATCAGAGCCGGAAACCCCGACATTTCTGCGGAGGTCGCCGGGGAAGTGGCACGCGCCATGATGGAGCTGTCCCTCCAGGGGCCGCCGACTCGCCAACAAGTGGAAGAGCTTCACGCGCGTTTTGCACCAATGTACGAGGCGGAAGGTGCTCTACAGCCTCACGCATCGCTGCACAGGGGAGAGCCGCTCGATACGGCATCGCAGAGACATGATGGCCGCGCCGGACACATCATGGCCTCTGTCGACGCGGCGTCGCTGCGCACTGACGTCCCGGAATTCAGGTCAGGTGACAGCCTCAAAGTCCACGTACGCGTCGTTGAAGGCCACCGCACTCGTATCCAGGTTTTCGGGGGACTCGTCATCCGTCGCCAGGGATCCGGAGTGAGAGAGACCTTCACGGTCCGCAAGATCAGTTTCGGTATTGGCGTGGAGCGGACTTTCCCCGTCCATACCCCAGTCATCGACAAGATCGAGGTTGTCGACCGGGGGGCGGTTCGCCGCGCCAAGCTCTACTACTTGCGCGACCGAAGGGGCAAAGCCGCGAAGATCAAGAGCAGGTCGCATCGCCAGTAGTAGATCTGCCGTCTGCTGTAGAACCTTGATCGTGCGCCACCGAAGCCCTGGCCGTGAGTGTGCTGACGCCACCCGGCCACGAGGCTGGGCGTCCGCGAGGAGCCGTGCTTCGGCGCCGGATCGGGTCCTGCCGGACTGCCGTCGCACTGGTAGAGACCCACACCATTCACCAAAATCAAATACATGTACGATTAGCGGCTCGCACGCCCTTGCACGGCACCTCGCGGTCAGGCACGCTGGCGACATACTGAGCCTGTGAGCGAGTGCCCGATCCGGGGAGGTGGCATGGAGGCGATGAGTCCGCAGGGCGCATTGTTGGCTCAGTGCATCGCCCGACTACCTGAACGTTCGCTGCCGCGGCACGCTTGGGCTGCGGAGGTACTTGTTGAGCAACTGTGGGCCTGCTCCGTCGGAGCCGGTCATGAGGAGTGGCGCCAGCTTCTGGCACCGATGATCGCCGAGCAAGGCATCGACGCCCGCCGGGTCCGAGGCGAGGTCTGGCAACTCGCACGCAGCGGCGCTCTCGAACCGGCAGGAATCGGCCGCCTAGCGCGGTTTACCGTGACTCCGGAAGCTGTCGAGGAGTCCAAGTCTGCGGCACCGATTAAATGCTCGGCCGAGGCCGACAAAGTACTGACGCAGGCAGTCGATCAGCTCACAGCTCGTCTGTTGGCTTCCTCGAAATAGGCCAGCGCCTTTCCGTCCTGCAGCGTGCTGGCCACCTGCGACGCACCTACACGCCGCCACGAGGCTTGCTTGCGCCGCAGGAGGGTTAGCTCGACCCCGCCATCGGCGGAAGTCGCTGTGACCCTCCAACTCTCGTCCTTCCACAAATGGGGTGCCTGCCAAGTGCCGGGCTCGGATTGCTGCCAATCAGCGATCTTGACTGCGGCCAGGGCCATGCTCATGTCCCGAGCAGTCGTGAAGCGCCGGGCCGGGTCTGAGTGTGTGGCCTTGGCCACCAGCTGACGAAGGCGTCGGCAGGCCCAAGCAGGAAGTTTGCGGTCCTCGGCACGCAGCGGCGGAAGGCCCTGCTGGAGCGCGTCGACGACGTCGGTGCGGCTGTAGGACGCGTAGTCGAACTTCCCCGCCAGCAGTTCCACAAGGACCACGCCAAGGGAGTAGAGGTCCGACGCTGCAGTGACGCGAGGTCCGATCATGATCTCTGGGGGCGCATAGAGGTGCGCCACTTGAATGGCCGGTGTGGACCCAGAAGCATCCATCCGGCCAGCCACGCCCAGGTCGCCGATCTTGACGAGATCGGCATCATCGGTGAGAAACAGGTTGGGGCTCTTGATGTCACGGTGCAGGATTCCGTGGCGCTCGTGCATCTCTCGCAGCCCCTGAAGCGCAGACTGGATGATTTGGAGGGATTTCCTGGGCGTGAACGTCCGGCCAGCCTCCAGGGCGTCGGTGATGCTTCCCGCCTCGTAGTACGGCATGAGGATCTCGATCACGCGCATCGGCTGCGGATAGCCGGGAACCCCGGCCACGGCCCGCACAGGGACGATATTGCGATGCTGGATCCTCTCCATGAGCTGAGGCTCGATCAGATCCGCGTCGTCCTGGAACTCGGCAAGATCGACGCACTTGCCGACAAGCCAGTTCCCCAGGTGCGGGTCCCACCACACGTGCACTTCGTGGACGCCCAGCGGCATGCTGTGCAAGGACTCGTAGTCCAGGATCAGGCGTCGCTTCTGCTCGGTCACCGCTCTACTCTCCGTTGATCGGGGTGACGCCGGGGCTACCGGTCGGCCTGTGCGTTTGACTCGTTCAGCCCGGCGAGGGCCGCCGCAAAGGCATCACCGCGCCCGGCCCAGTACCTGGGCCGGGCTGAGAGGCCCAACTGCGCCAGGTCGACGCTGTCAATCGCGGCGGCCGGCACGCCGATGAGTTTGCCGATCTTCTCGGTCTTCCATTCCTCACAGCGGATGCCTTCCTCGTGACAGGCAAGCTGGACTAGTGCTTCCAGGGACGCGCGGTCAGCGGCCTGCCGGTAGGCCCACTGCGCGTTCTTGCGGGTGGCCACCAAAATCACGAGGTCGGGCGACAGGCCATGGATGTCCTGCTTGATGCGACGGTAGGTGTCCGCGATGAGATCGGTCCCCGTCAGCCCGTCCGCCTTGCCCAGACGCTCAGGGGCGTCGGAGATCGGGGATGTGGCCGGATCGGATCGGAGGGCGCCGTACTGGAGGGCGCCGGCGGCAATGGCGATGCCAAGGACTTTCACGTATCCACTGCTTTCAGAACGGGACAGGGGAGTCGCGGGTAAGGATGGTCGTGCCGCAGTGCTGGTGGTTCAGCTGCGAACCAGGCGGAGACCGGGCCTGGATGGCGGAGAGCTCTGGCCTCCACCATCGATTCCGACAGGGACGAGCCCGAACACGAAGTCGTTCAGCTCCTCCTGCGGGATGAACAACTGCCCAGCGATGTCGGCTGGGGTGACGCCGCGAGCCGTACGCAATGCATCAAAGACCTTGGCGAGGAGTTGGCTGCTCTCGCGTCCGAGGCGCGATCCAGGTTCGCCGGTTCGGTAGCCCCGCTTGGTCAACTCCTTGGCGGTCTGGGTGTATCGCCACTCGGACAACAGCTCAAGCTTGCGCAGCCGATAGGCCAGGGCCATCGCGGATACGCCCCATCGGCGCTTGGCGCTGATGATCCGGTCGACACTGGCGCCGTGGAGTTGCTGGGCCAGGATGCCGGCCCGGGGCATCAGAAAGGCCGACGCGAAGTCGTTGGCTTCGCCTTCGGAGTCGCGGCCATGCGGGATGCGGTGCTCGCAGTGAAGGATTAGGTGCCCAAGCTCGTGGGCGGCGTCAAAGCGACCCCGCTCACCGGTCTTGCGGGTGTTAAGGAAGACGTAGGGGATGCTGGATTCATTGGTGGAAAAGGCGTCGATGTCCAGGCAGTCCGATGGCAGCGAGAACACACGGACGCCGTTGGCCTCCAAGAGGTGCACCATGTTCGGTGCTGGCGCCTCGCCCAGGCCCCAGGCGGCACGTACCCGCTCCGCGGCGTCCTCAGCATCCTCACCTGGGTAGGTGGGCAGGTTGGCTTTCGGCAGCCGGAACCGTTCCCCCAGCCACGAGTTCAGATCCATGGCAAGAGCCCCAGATCCTAGAGCGCTTTCGCGCTCCATCGCCGTCATCTTCGATGGTGCACGGAAACTCACCTGGTCGACCTGCAGGTCCACGGGACGCTGGCGGGCGAAGAACTGAACCGGATAGCCGAGCGCATATGCAAGGTGCCCGAGCGTGTCCTCGGTTGGAACCCTGCGCCCGTTCTCGAACGCCGTGATGCTCTGCGCCGAGACGCCCGACTTCCTCGCCAGGTCCGCCAAGGTCATCCGCCTACGCTTCCGCGCAAGAACCAGCCGTTCAGGGGTGAACACTCTCCGCCGCTCCCACTCGCACTCGTCCTACCAGTTACCCCCCGAGCAACTCCACCACGACGTCCGGGCCAAGCTCGTCATCGGCCGGCTCGTCAAGGAGTCCTACATCGGCCCCCGGGTCGCCGAGGTTCGGCAACGACAGAGGGATGCGCTCCAGCCACTCGTCGACGAATTTGCCGTTCATCCTGACCGGCAGCGACAGCTCGGCAGACAGCACCCCATCCCGCCACTCGTACAGCAGGAACCACGTCGGGATGTCCTCCAGCTCCCGCCCGAAGAGGATCTCGTCGCGCGACATAAGCGCGAACTGCCCGTTGGTCTCCACCAGGCGGGCCATGACCGGCCCCTTCGGGTTCTTCGAGCGCACCGGCATCCGAAGATCCCCAACGCCTCCCGCCCCGCTGATGGCGGTGATCGCATGGCTCCCCGTGGGGTGGACCACCCGCAGAATGTTGTCCCGGGACGTCCGCACCCACTCCTGAGGCACGAGGGCCTCGGCCAGATACCTGTTGGCCCGGCTCCAGAACATGACCCCGCGCATCATCGGCGCGTCAAAGTCCGTGCAGCTGCGGATGTCCTCGATCGCGGCCTCCAGAGAGGAGTGAAACACGTCGATGGCCACGTCTAACTCCGCCAGCCGCTGCTGGTTGCCTTCCAGCTTCCGCACGAGCCCCTCCAACCGAACCGTAGGTTTCAAAAACCCTACCTCATTCGAGGGATAGTTTTTGAAACCACGGGGACTATCGCATGCCAGTTTGAATTTGCCGCTCTACGGAAGCCCGAGCAGACAGTGACAACTGCCGAGCCCCCTACGGATTCACCCAGGGCGGCCGACCGACCCCTCCGGTGACAAGAGCCACTCCGACGCACCTCCTGCGAGTGGTGCGGCGTCGACCCGCTTGCATTTCTCGCACAAGGAATCGAACATGTGTTCATGTACGTCGTTTCGCCTGGTGAGCGAGGGGCTCCGGAGGCGGCCAGAGCCAAGTCCGGCACGCTCTCCAGGCTGCTCCCGGGTGGGAGGCTGCCCCGGGGTGCGGTGGTGAGCGCTGGGGGCGACCTGCCCCTGCTGATCGCGTTGGCCGCGGAGGCCGCCGCCGACGGCGGCGCTTGGGCGGCGGTCGGTCTGCCGCAGCTCGGCGGGCTGGCTGCGGCGGATGCCGGTTTGGACCTGGCGTGCGGGCTGGCCGTACCCGAGCCGGGAGGGCGGTGGGCCGAGGTTCTGGCGACGGTGTGCGAGGCGGCGCCGGTGGTCTTGCTCGGCCCCGTGGGGCAGGTGGCCGTGCGCACCAGCCGTCGCATTGCGGCCCGCCTGCGGCGCTCCGGTACGACGCTGCTGACCTGGCAGGACTGGCCGGAGGCGCAGCTGCGGCTGCGGGTGGCCGAGGCTCGCTGGGACGGGCTCGGGGACGGCTTTGGTCTGCTCGCCGGCCGGCGCGCCCGTCTGGTCGTGGCTGGTCGGGGTGCTGCGGCGCAGCCGCAGCATGCCGAGGTGTGGCTGCCGGGGCCGGACGGCTCGGTGCAGCTGATCGCCGAGCCCGCGGCCACCGCGGGCGCGGATGTGGTGCCGCTGCGGCCTGTCACCGCGGGGTGAGCCGGAGTTGCGTGCACTAGCGATCTGGATGATGGACTGGCCCGTGGTGGCCGCGGGCGCGGATCACGACGAGCCCGTGGCGATCATCGCGCGGGAGCGGGTGTTGGCCTGTTCGAGGGAGGCCCGTCGGCAGGGCGTGAAGCGCGGGATGCGGGTGCGCCAGGCATCCGGGCGCTGTCCGCGGCTGAGGCTGCTCGACCGGGACCCCGAGGCGGAGGTGCGGGCGTTCGAGCCGGTGCTGCGTCTGCTGGAGAAGCGCGTCGCTCCGCACATGGAAGTCCTGCGGCCGGGCCTGATCGCCGTGCCCGCTCGCGGACCCGCCCGCTACTTCGGCGGCGAGCCGGCCCTCGTAGAGCACATCACCACCGTGCTCACCGACGCTGGGGTCGAATCACGTACGGGCGCGGCGGACACCGTGTTCGCTGCCGCCCTGGCGGTGCGGGCCGGGCAGGTGGGGGTCCTGGTGCCGGCCGGGCAGAGCGCGGAGTTCCTGGCCCCGTATCCGGTGGGGGTGCTGGGCCGCCCGCGGCTGTCGCAGCTGCTGCCCCGCCTGGGCATCACCACCTTGGGCGCGTTCGCAGCACTGCCGGGCGACCGGGTGCTGGCCCGGTTCGGACACGACGGCGCCGCGGCGCAACGCACCGCCCGCGGCCAGGAGGCCCGGCCGCTCAACGCATCCGGGGCGGATAGTGACTACAGCGTGGCCGAGGCGTTCGAGCCGCCCGAGGACAATCTCGAGCCGGTCATCTTCCTCGCCAAGGCTCTCGCCGAACAGCTTCACGCCCGCCTCGCGCGGGCCGGGGCGGTGTGCGCCAGGCTGCAGGTCGAAGTGGGCCTCACGAGCGGGCTGCGCCTGTCGCGGCTGTGGCGACACGAGGGCCGGCTGTCGGCGCTGGCGGTGGCCGAACGGGTGCGCTGGCAGATCGCCGCATGGGCCGAGACCGGGCAGCTCGCCGCCGCGGCGGGGATCACCACCCTGCGGCTGGTTCCGGAGGGACTGTCGGCGGCGACCGGGCGGCAGTCGTTGTTGTTCGGGCCGCGGATCGCGCCGGAGGAGCTGGAGCACGCCGCGGGGCAGCTGCAGGCGATGCTCGGACACCGCGCGGTGGTACGTCAGGAACTCGCCGGAGGCCGCGGTCCGGGCGAGCGGATCGTGGACATCCCGTACGGCGATGCGCGCTCGCGCCCGTTGGTGGAGGGGACGTGGCCGGGGCGGCTGCCGGCCCCGCACCCGGCCGTGGTCTACCCCACCCCGCGCCCTGCCCAGGTGATCGGGGCCGATGGCGGCCCGGTCGGGGTGAGCGGACGCACCCTGCTCACCCAGGCCCCCACCGCGCTGTCCATCGACGGCGCCGCGCCGGTGGCGGTGACCGGGTGGACCGGACCGTGGCCGGTGCTGGAGGACTGGTGGATCCCCGCGCAGGCCCGCCGCCTTGCGCGCCTGCAGGTCGCCTGCGCGGACGGCCGCGCCTGGCTGCTGCACATCCAGGACGGCCGGTGGGCGGTGGAGGCGCTCTATGGCTGACCCTCGCGGGAAGGTGCTGCCCTTCCCCGATAGGCGCGACGCGCCGATGCCTGTGGGCGGCGGCTGGGCGGAGTTGCACGTGCACTCCGCCGGCTCGTTCCTCTTCGGCGCCAACCACGTGGAGGAGTTGGTCGCCGAGGCCGTCCGCCTCGGTATCGAGGCCCTGGCGATCACCGACACCAACGGGCTCTACGGCGCGAGACGTCTGGCTGAGGCCGCGGGCGAGTACGGCATCGGCACCGTCTACGGCGCCGAACTCACCCTGGACCAGGGCCTCGGGTCGATCGTGGTGATCGCCCGCAGCCTGCTGGGCTTCACTCGGCTGTCCGCGGCGATCAGCGCCGGGCAGCTGGCCGGCGCCAAGAACGCCCCGGTCTACGACCTCGACGCCCTGTCGGCTGCCGCACACGAGGGCCAGTGGGCGATCCTCACCGGCTGCCCCGTTCTCGGCGAGGCCGCCTACGACACCGACGCCATCCATGCCCGGATGGACCGGCTGGTGGACCTCTTCGGCCGCACCCACCTGCACGCCGAACTCGTCGATCACCGGCTGCCCGAAGACGGCCCGCGCAACGCCGCCGTGCACGCGGCGGCGCAGCGATGGCGACTGCCGGTGGTGGCCACGAACGCCGTGCGGTACGCCGCCCCGCGATCTGCGCGGCTGGCGGCGGCGCTGACCGCGCTGCACCGCCGCGAGAACCTCGACACCGCGATCGGGGAGTTGCCGCCAGCCCCGACAGCACATCTGCGCACCGCCGAGGAGATGCGCATCCTCATGGCCCGCTACCCGCAGGCCATCGCATCCGCCGTCGACCTCGCCCGCAGCAGCGTCATCGACCTGAGCAAACTGCGCCCGCAGCTGCCGGACTTCGAGGTGCCCGCCGGGCACACCCCCGGCAGCTATCTGCGCCACCTCGCGGAAGAAGGCTGCGCCCGCCGATACGGGCCGCGCACCGACCCGGCAGCCGGGGCGGCGTGGAAACAGCTCGACTACGAACTGTCCGTGATCACCGACATGGGCATGCAGGGCTACTTCTTGATCTGCTGGGACATCACGCGGTACGCGACCGAGCAGGGCATCTGGTGCCAGGGGCGCGGCAGCGCCGCCTCCTCGGTGGTCTGCTACGCGCTGGGCATCACCTCCGTCGACGCACTCAAGCACGGCCTGCTCTTCGAGCGATTTCTGCACGCCGAAAAGACCGACCCGGACATCGACATCGATTTCGAGAACGACCGTCGGGAGGAGGTGATCCAGTACCTGTATGCCAAATACGGCCGGTCCCACTGCGCCCAGGTGGCGAACCTCATCACCTACCAACCCCGCCTGAGCGTACGGGATTCAGCACGCGCCCTCGGCTATCCCATGGCACGAATCAACGAGATGACCCGCCATATCCACCACGAGCCACCCGGGCCCGAGGCCGACATCCCCGACGACGTACGCGACCTCGCCGGACAACTGCACACCCTGCCACGGCATTTGGGTATCCATGTCGGAGGGATGGTGCTGACCCGCCAGCCCATCGGGGAAATCATGCCGGTCGAATGGGCCACCCGCGAAGGCCGCTCGGTCCTGCAAGGCGACAAAGACGATGTGGCCGCCGCCCATCTTCTGAAAATTGACATCCTGGGACTGGGCATGCTGGCTGCCCTGCACACCGCATGCGACCTCATTGCCGAACACCACGGAATCAGCCTGGACATGGCCACGATTCCGCAGGACGACCCGGAAGTGTACGCCATGATTGCCGCAGGCCGGACCATAGGCGTATTTCAGGCCGAGTCAAGGGCACAGGTCTCGACCCTGCCCCAGCTTCAGCCACGGTGTTTCGCGGACCTCGCGGTGGCCGCCTCCATCATCAGGCCGGGCCCCATTCAGGCCGGATCAAAACATCCGTATTTGCGGCGGCGGGCCGGCCTGGAGCCCGTCACCTATCCGCATCCGCTCGCCGAACCAGCGCTTTCCAAAACGCTCGGGGTCGCTTTGTGGCAGGAGCAGGCCATGGCCCTGGCCATCGACTGTGCGGGGTTCACTCCGGGCGAGGCGGACCGTCTCCGTAAGGCGATGGCCGCCAAGCACTCTCCCGAAAAGGTGGCACGGCTGCGCGGACGACTGCTTGCCGGGATGGCCGCCAAGGGCATCGGCCAGGCCGCCTCCGAGCGAATTGTGGGCATGATAGAGGCGTTTTCGGATTATGGATTCCCGCAGTCTCACGCCCAGTCGATGGCAGGCATTATCTATGCCAGCGCCTGGGTGAAGTACCATTTTCCGCACGCCATGCTGGCGGGGATCATGGCACATCTCCCGATGGGGTTCTACGACTCCCAGACCCTCATCCAGGATGCCAAGCAGCACGGCATCGAGGTCCGGGGTGCCGACATTCAGTGCTCCGGTGTGCACGCCACGCTGGAGCCTTACGCCGATCAGCCGGAGCGGCGGTCGGCGATCCGTCGCGGGCTGACCTCCGTGACGGGGGTCAGCGAGGAGATCGCCGAGCGGATCCTGACCGCGCGAGGCACCGTGGCGTTCCGCTCGGTGGCCGACGTTGCCCGCCGCACACGGCTGTCGGCGAAGTTGATGGAGCAGCTGGCCACGGCCGGGGCGTTCGGTGGGCTCGGTGTGGACCGGCGCACCGCTCTGTGGTCGGCGGGCGCTTATACGGGCGAGATCCAGGAGGTCCTACCGGGGTTGGACGACCTGGCGCCCGCCCCGGAGTTGCCGGTCATGACTGCGGCCGAGGCCACTGCTGCCGACCTCGATGCCTCGGGCGCCAGCGCCACCGCCCACCCGGCGCAGCACCTGCGTGCTCTGCTGGCCTCGCACGGGGCGCAGCCTGCGCGCGAGGTCCGTGATCTGGCCGACCAGACCCGGGTGCGGGTCGGCGGACTGGCCAAGTACATCCAACGGCCCCCGACGGCGAAGGGAGTGACCTTCGGAGCCCTGGAGGATGAGACCGGCATGATCAACCTGATCTTCTCTCCCCCGGTCTGGGAACGCACGCGCGAGACAGTCCTCGGCGCCCCTGCAGTGCTGTTGGAAGGGCACATCGAGCGAGACCGCGGCTCGGTCAACATGATCGTGCACCGCGCGCATGCCCTCGCAGGCCCCGCTCGGGCCCATCAGCCGGGGCGCTTCAGGTGACGATCCGAGGGCGAAGCTTCACCCACGCCCGCGGCGGGGTCATCGTGATGCCCGCTGGGCATCACGCGCCGCCCTGCGGGTCGGGCGCGAGCGTGATGGTCATCCAGGGCGCCGCCGCTTCACGGTAGCTGTGTCCGACCGGGGCTAGTTCGGCGCTGCGGGTGAGGCTGAAGATCGTCACCGTGATCATGTCCGAGCCGCCCGCGACGGAGGTGAGCTGGGTGCGGCAACGGCGGCAGGATCCTCGGTGCAGCGTCGGGCCCGCTGACCGAACCACCCCAACTCCTTGTCGATCCTCTTCGGCAGGGACGTGCCATGACCAGCGCTGCGACACGCGTCACCCATGGACCCTGCCGGAAATCCTATCTGGAGCGGTGATCGACGGCCTGCACTTCTTCGACTTTCGCGGCTACCACGAACTCAGCGGCGAACACGGGCACTCCTGACCCGACCACCTCACCAGCGCCAGTTCAGAGAAGCACGGAGGCCGTGCCAGGGCCGGTACGGGGCGGTTCGGGCCTCGGGCGGGAAGGGGAGAATGGCGAGGGAGGATCGGCAGACGGGGGCGGGCATGGGCGGGGAATCGTACGGGACTGACGGCACGTGGCCTGACGGGTGCGAGATAGACCCTTTGGTCGTTTCTCTGCGGGCAGCGACGCGAGCGCTGCGGTTTCATCTCGACACGCTGCCTGCGGTATTTCACTTCGACGGGCCGGGCGATCAGTTCCTTGCCGAGTCGGCGTTTCCGTACGCACGCTGGCGATACGCCTGCGCCGATTCGCTGCTGGGCTCCGGGATGGGTGGCACGGTCGTGGGGGCACTTGCCCGCAGTCTGTTCGATGACGGGCTGCTCTGGCAGTGGATCGCTGCGTCCCCCGCGGAGCGGCGACCAGCTCTGCTGGGCAGCATGCTTGAGGAGCGTAACCGTATCTGCGGTTACCTGGAGGACCACAAGGCGAGCTGCCCGCATCTGGCCCGGTGGTTCGTTCCGCTGAACGGCGTCACCGACCTGACGGGAGCGTCGCTGGCGGCGCTGTCCGCGCCGTCACCTCCGGATACGGCCGAGCTCCTCGACACGTTCCTCGCTTCCTCACCGACGCGGCCGGCATCGCCCGCGCTGATCGGTGGGGGCGTTGAGGATCTGCTGAAGGCAGCCCGGGGAATGCTGGCCATGTCAGGGCTTCGGGGGGCGGTGATGGTTCTGGGGCATGCCGGTCACGGCAACCTCCTGGGTCTGCAGAGCAGCATGGCCGCCGGTGGTGTACCGGGGCATGATCTGCGGGCTGATCACGAAGCGCTGTTCATGCATGTCGCGGCCGTGGGCGCGACCGTCACGCTTCTTGGCGTGTGCGCAGCTGTTCCGGAATGTTGGCCGCCGGAGGTTGAGCAGGGCGGCTTCCTCGGGACGTTGATGCGGCTGACCGAGGATGTCGTTGCTGCGGCAAGCGCGGTACATGGTCTGGGCGACCCGGTTCCTGCCGCTGGCGCGCCGAAGGTCAGGACCAAGGAACGCAAACGGCGTCTTCGTCCTGATGCCCTGGTCGCCCGGGATGATCTGCTACCGGACATTGCCCATGCTGGCCCGGTCGTCGCAGCGGCCCGGGAGTACGCCGATTTCGTCAACAGTTGGATCACCAGTCCGTGGGCACACGGCAATCCCAAATTGGCGAGCGTTCTCGCCTACGCCGGGGCCCGTTCCACGTTCTCGACCGTGATGAGCACCTTCGAGGATCATGCCAGTGTCACGTCGGTGTTCGCCGCGCGGATGCTTCTGGAGGAAGCCGCCCGGTTCACCTGGCTGGTGCAGGACCCGGAAGACGAGGACGCGTTCGTCCAACGGTCCACCCGCTACTTCGACGAATTCCGGGCGCGGAAGAAGAAGACGATCGAGCTGTTCGCCGGCAACGGCGTAGCTCTCGCTGCCGCCAAGAGCCTGTTCCGTTTGCCCGACAACGTCGTCGAGTGGCCGGAGACGATAGCCAAGGGCCGCCAGCCGCTGCCGTCGATCGACGAGATGCTCTTGCTCATGGGGGCGCCATACCCAGAGCCGGGATGGCTGCCGGTGGCGTACTCGCTGCTGAGCCAGGTCACACACAGCACACCCATCGGCCTCGTTCACATGGCCCGCTACCGCGACGGCATTCTGTCCGCCCATGACATCTCCCCCGAGATGCTCGCTCTGGCCCTGGATGTGGCCTGCCTGGGTAGCGCCCGCCTGCTGAGCATGTCCGGCCTGATGCTGACGCAGGGCAGCGATGAGGCCCGGGAGTACGCGCTCGGCCTGGAGAAACGTGCCCTGTCAGTCCACGACGAAGCCCGTCTCGTGCACTGGCTGGACTGACCCCCGGACGCAGATGCCGCATCTAGTCCCATCAGCCGATGAGGAACTCGCGAAGGTCGGAGTTGATCCGGCTCGCCGAGGACTCCGCCGGGAAAAGCTTCACTCGCTACTCTCGCTGCTTTCGCTGCTATCGGTGTCGGTGTCGCTCTCCACGGCCCATTGCTTGGGAGGCAGCAATGGACTTGCTGCTGTACGTCCGTTGGACAGCAGAATGCGGAACCTGAGGTGATCACCATTGGAGAGAACTCCCTGATCCACCATAAAGTGCTGGACCGTGCCGTCAAGAGCGGGGATGACCGGTGGCGGATCACCCCACCTCCCCTTTGTGTCGAATCTGCTGCCCTTCACCAACTCGAAACGACGTCTGCCGTATCGCGACTTGTAGCGACAGAGTTCGATGCGTTCAACAGTGACCGGAGTGGTGCCGTTGTTGAGGAGCCTCACGGCGAACTGATAGGAACGGCGCTTGGTCTCGCGCTCGCGCAACCCCACTCCCGTGCGCCACAGTCGCACTTTCACGCTTGGTCGCACCCGTCGGAACGTGCGATACGAGACGACCATGTTGGCTGCGGTGAACAGCGCACTTGCCGATGACACCACCATGGCAACCTCAGCAGTGCCCATGGCTACTCCCCCTCTTCCAGCGCTCGGTCAGCGTCCGGAGACTCAGTGGCACTGAAGTCGTTGCCCGTTGCTGCACCCGCAGCACCCATGGCGACACCTCGGGCCCACCAATCGGGTTCCATGACTACTCCGCCTCTTGAAGGTCATCAAAGGAGAGCTGCCCTGAACGCTCGGCTGCCTCACTCCATGGGCCCAGGAGAGGGCGAGGGATTTTCGGGAGCCACTTGCTTCGGATCATGGTCCCGTTCGTGAGCACTGCGGTTAGCTTGGCACGCTTGATATCTGCAACCTGAAGAGTTCTGGCCGTATCGGGTTGTGCCGTCCACTCGATACCGCCGAAAGGTGGGATTTCCTTCTCTTCCTCACCCTTGATGATCTTCAAGCGGCACTTTGACCTAGCTACTAGGTGTGAGCATCTGCGGCCACGGTCAAAATCCGCGTAGAGCCTGGATACCTTCACCGCAGCCTGACTCTTGTTGACCAAGTGGACCGTGAAGTACCCGCGTTGCTGCCGAGTGCCAACGCGGGGTGGAGCGTAGGGGTTCCAGTACGCACTCACATAGACGCGTGGTCGGCCACGGCGGTACGTAGCGAGCGAGACAGCCATGTTGGCCCCCGTGAAGAGGGCACTGATGCACGCCACGACGATGGCGACTGCTGCGAGCGACATGGGCCAAGGATGCCCACCAGCAGCCGCGCAGGACCCCCACTTGAGGAACCTCAGCGGTTGGGGCCGACGCTCGTTCTGATCTGGCCCAAGTTCCCCGTGGGAGGCCCTCGGTTCCGCGTCCGCAACGCTCCTCGGCCTCGATGTCGCCAGAGCCTGGCAGAAGTCGGCGGCCAGTCGGGGCGGTGACGACCGACAGAGCCTCCAGCAGCTGGCCCCACATGAGCGCCCACGCCAAGCCCCCGGAATCGAGCGATCCGATTCCGGGGGCTTGGCGGAGTGAGCGGGTGAGGTCAGCCGATGGTGGTGTCGTCGTCGGTGGCGCCCTCGGCGTGTCGGCGTCGAGCCGCGAAGAGGGCGCCTCCGCCGGCAGCGATCAGGACTCCGGCGCCGCCGATCAGCCACGGGGTGGCGTCGGCGCCGGTGTGTGCGAGGGAACCTGCGGGGGCGGGGGCAGCGGTGCTCGACGCGGTCTCGTCGGCGGTCGGGGTACCCGAGGCGGACGGCGCCGGGATGTCCTCATCGTTGCCGGGCTGGTCCGGGGCCGGCCGGTTGCTGGGCTTGCCGGTCGGCTTCTCCGT
The DNA here is from genome assembly GCF_028736035.1 of Streptomyces sp. T12. NCBI lineage: Bacteria > Bacillati > Actinomycetota > Actinomycetes > Kitasatosporales > Streptomycetaceae > Streptomyces > Streptomyces sp. T12. The sequence goes on along the minus strand of NZ_CP117866.1, from coordinate 10,165,699 downwards.
GGGCGGTGGGGTGGTGACGGTCTTGGCGTTGGTGACGGTCACGGGCACGGCATCGCCCGGCTTGGCCTTGAACGCCTTCACGGCCGCGTAGATCTGGTAGCCGGCGGGCGCCTTCACCTGTTTGACCCAGAAGTCGCTGCCCGTGCGGGAGTTGACGCGCAGCTTGCCGCTGGCCGTGCCATCGGAGCCGGTGGTCAGCGTCAGGATGGTCTGGGAGCCGCTACCGATGTTGACCGTGGATCCGGCCAGCAGCTTGCCGCTCTTGTCGTCCTTGGCCGTCAGCAGAACCGAGGCGGACTTGAACGGGTTGATGATGGTCAGCGGGGTGTCGGTACCCGGGGCGACGATGACGTCCCGGTCGTCGACGACCTCGTGCAGCGCGCTGCCGGAGGCTGTCTCCTTGAGCCGGTAGACGCCCGGTGCGAGGTCGGGGAAGGTCAGCTTCCCCTGTGCGTTGGTCTTCCCGCGTCCGGCTTCTTGGCCGGCGGAGTCGAGCAGCAGGAACGCAGCGCCGTGGAGCGCGTCCCCGGCCGGGTCCTGGGTGGTGATCTCGACGCTGCCCTCGTCCGGGACCGGTGTCTCGGTGAGGGCGGCGGACGCGGAGGGGGTCGGTTCGGCGGGCTGGGCGCTCGCGGCCGGCGCCCACGTGAGGGTGCCGGTCACCGCGACGGCCATGGCGATGGATCGGACGAAACGTGCGTGCACGAGCAGGAGGACTCCTTGGATCAGGGGGCGGGAAAGGTCATCGGGTTCGGCCAGAGACCGGGGTGGGAGGCGGCGGGGCGACAGATGTGTTGCCGTGCGGCTGTTTGTCTGTCGGGGTGGCGACGTAGAGGGCGCGGCGGGTGTGGAGGGGGACGTCCTTCACGGCGCGGTGCAGTGGCTCGGTGGAGATCAGCGAGGCGGTAAAGGCCGCGACGAGCGTCGTGGGTGTGCCGAACCAGAAGCGTGCCCTCCAGTGCGGCTCGCTCGGGAACCCGCCCCAGGCCCGCCAAGCCGGCTCGCGGTAGTTGCTGTTGGCGTACCGGTGGCGTACTCCGCCGAGTCCTTCCGGGGTGAGGAAGGTCTGCGTGCCGTCGGTCTTGACGTCGTGGCGCCAGCCGCGGGTGAGCAGCGGCGTGTACGCCTCGTGCGGCGCGGTCTCGTCCTGCAACAGCCAGTCCCTGTCACTGTGCTGATCTTCGAGGTAGAGGTTGAGCAGCTCGGTGTGGACGTCGTGCAGTAGCTCGACGGGGGTGGTGGCGTCGAAGGTGATCCGCCAGGTCGGCGGGGTGAACGGGGCCTGGTGCGCGCTGATGGTCCACGTGCCCTTGCCGATATGGTCGGGCTTGGGATCGTAAGTGGTCTGCAGCCGCAGGCACGGGCTGAACGCGGTGGCCGTGCCAGCGTCGGTCTGGGCGAACGACCAGCCCTCGTCAAAGGGGAAGGCCCATACGGTGCGGGGGTCGATGGCGCCGGCTCCGGCGAGGTGCCGGGGAAGCACCTGCACGGTCTGGGCCGGGTCGAGGTTCTCCAAGGGGTGGGTCATCGCGGGCAGAGCTCCTGCGGGAAAGTCGGGAGAGTGTGGACGCTGGGGCCGGCGGGTGTGGGCGCGGCTCAGCGGGCGCGGAGGCCAGTACGCGCGGCGGGCACGACGGGAGACGTGTTCTGGGTCCGGCCCGCCGTACGGCTGGGCGCGGATGCGTTCCAGGAGCCGGGGAACCAGACGGCGGTGTAGTGCTCGATGGGATCGCGCAGCCCGGTGGTGACGGCGCCGTCCCACGGTGGCCGACCGGGACGGTGGTACTTGCCGAACGTGCCGTACCCGCTGGCGTTGGGGCTTGTGTTGAAGGCTCGTCGCGGCGGTGGAAGGCTCCGTGGTCCACGAAGCCGAGCACCACGACGTCGATCTCCCCGCGGTCCGGGTGGACGACGGCCAGGCGCAGGCCACCGTAGGTGTCCGCGTAGATGGTGCGGCTGAAGTCGATCCGCAGCCGCAGGGGCGTGCCCGGAACCGGGGCAGAGTAGTAGGTGTTGCCTACGACGGCGTGGTCGTGGAGGGGAAGGCAGAGTTCGGCGAAGAACTCGGGGGCCTGCAGGGACAACGGGTCTCCGGTCGGGGTCGGGTGGCGTCAGCGGCGTGGGCCGGGCAGAGCCGGTCGGCTGGTGGTGCTCCAGCGCGGAACGCTGCCCGCGGGCAGCGCTGTCGGGCGGCGGGATGCGGCAGCCCGCTGCACGTCGAGCGGTGTCGGTGCCAGCCGTTCGGGCGGGAGGATCGGGGTGAGCTGGGCCATGCCCTTGATGTAGCTGAAGGTGTTCTCGCGCCACCGGGGCAGCGGGGCCGGGTCGGCAACGCTCTGGGTGACGGCGGTGAGCAGGGCGACGGGAGTGTCGGTGCTGGCGGTCGCGTACCAGACGGGCCGGTCGATGGACGTGCCCGCCCACAGCTGCCAGCGGGCGTCCCGCGTCGTCAGCTCGGCTTCCGGATCGAGGTCTCCGGTGGTGAACTCCATGCCGGCGAGTCCGTCCGGGCGGCCTGGACGGTGAAGACGCCCCAGCGCGGGCGGTCGATCTCCCAGCCCTGTTTCAGGAGCGGCACGACGGCGAGGAAAGGGTCGTGCTCGTCGGTCCCGGAGACCGGCCGGGCGAGGTAGGCGTCCGGCCCCTGCTCGTACGCCGTGGCGAGGGCGGTGGTGAACGCCTGGACGAACTCGGTGGGGACGCGGTCGTTGAAACAGACGCCCCATGCTGGCGGGCCGAACGAGTCCTTGTAGGCGTTGATGCGCCAGAGCCCGTCGTCCTCACCCTCGGGGAGGTATCCGAGGCGAATGCGCCGGTCGGGAGCGCTCAGGTACACGTTGGATTCCTCGTCGTACCGGAGGTCCCAGCCGAGGTCGAGGAGAGGGGCGAGGGCGGGATCGCCGGTCCCGGTGGTGGAGGCGAGATGGCGGGGGGAGACGTAGACGTCGCCGTCGATCTCTTCGGTGTCGGGCACGAATGTCCTGGGGTCGGGGCGGTGGTGGGTTGCGTGGCATGAGGGTCAGGAACGGAAGTTGCTGACCGGGGCGGGCAGCAACTTCTGTTGCAGATCTGCGAGTTGGCCGGTGTAGTGCAGGGTTCGCAGGCCCAGCTCGGCGGCGGCCTGGCAGTTGTCCTCGCGGTCGTCGACGAACAGCACGCGTGACGGGTCGTCGACGCCGGTGGCGGCCAGGGCGTGTTCGTACGCGGCCGGATCGGGTTTGCACAGGCCCAGGCGGGCGGAGTACAGGGCGTCGTCGATCAGCTCGCGCCGCCAGTCGGTGGCGTCCAGGACGGTGCTGAGGTGGGCCGGGGCGTTGGAGAGCAGCACCATGGGCAGGCCCGCGGCGCGGGCGAGGTAGAGGGTGTCGAGGACGAAGGGGTCGGTGCGGGTCCACATGGCGGTGTCGGCGGCGACCAGGGTGCGCAGCCAGCGTGGGCCGGGGTGGTGTCCGAGCACCTTCGCCCAATAGGCGAGATTGCTCAACTTCCCTGCGTCATAGGCGTTTCGCGGAGTCCAGAAGGCGTCCTGGAAGGAGGGGATGTGTCGGTGGGGCCACTCGGCGAGGTCGGCGAGCCGGGTCCACATGGCTGGGGCGGGCTGTCGTCCCAGAACGCCGTTGTAGTCGAGGATCAGGGCGTCCACGCCGGTCGGGGAGGCGGAAGTGTGGGTCAAGGGGTCGGTTTCTCCAGGGCTTTGGGTGCGAGGGCGGCGACGGCTGCGGCGAGGAGGGCGGGCAGCAGCAGTGCGTGCGGCAGGGCGGTGACGGTGGCGAGGGCGCCGATGACGGCGGGGCCGGCGAGCAGGCCGACGTAGCCGGTGACCGCGACGGTGGCGACCGCGCGGGGTCCGCCCTGTCCGGCGGCGGTGATCAGGCTGGGGATGGTGACGGACAGCCCCAGACCGAAGGCCGCCCAGCCCAGCAGGGCGAAGGCGATGGTGGAGCCGGCCAGACCGGTGGCGAGGCCGAGCGCGGCCACCGCGGCACCCGTGCGGACGGCGGCGGGGGCGCCGAAGCGGGCGGTGAGCCGGTCGCCGGCGAGGCGGCCTGCGGCCATGGCAGCGCTATAGGCGGCGTACGCCGCGGCGCTGGTCGCGGCCGTCGCGCCGAGGTCGTGCAGGTGGACGGAGGCCCAGTCGGCAGCGGCTCCTTCGCCCAGCAGCGTGGCAGCAGCCAGCGCACCCAGCAGCCACAATCGGCGCCGGGACACCTCCTGCTCGACCGGGCCCCGTGCAGCACCGTGCTGGACGGGCACGAGTGCAGGGCTGGCGACGGTGTGGGCGAGCCGCGTGGTCACGCCTGCCGCCGCAGCGGCGCAAGCTGCCACGACGGCAAACAGAAGGGTGTGTGATGTGTGGGCGGTGATGGCGGCCAGTGCGGCACCGGTGAGGGCGCCGAGGCTGTAACTCGCGTGCAGCCGCCCCATGATGGGGCGGCCGTGGGCGTCCTGGCAGCAGACGGCCGCGGCATTGGCCGCGACGTCGAGGACGCCGTGCGCGGCGCCGAAGACGAACGCCGCCACCAACAGGCTCTCCAGGCTTCGGCAGACCCCGACGGCGGCAAGGCAGGCGGCGAGGGCAATGGCTCCGCCGGTCAGCAGCACGGGGAAGCGGGCCGGGTGGGCAAGGCGTCCGCCCGTCTGAAGTCCGGCGACCATGCCGAGAGCGGCGGCCAGCAACACCAGGGCGAGCCCGGCGGTGCTCAGATCTGCGGTGTGCTGGACGGCGGGCATGCGTGCGCCAAAGACGGCCATCACCACGCCCATGCCCGCGAAATAGCCGGTCAGCAGGCGGCGGCTGCGCGCCAGCTCAGGCGCCGCGGTCTGCTTCACGCGGAGTACTCCCCGGTGGCCGGGGCCGTCTGAGTGGCGGCCACCTGGACGTCGAGGTTGCGGTACGCCTCCTGGGCGCGGGCCTGGGCGATGGTGGCAGTCGGCCCGGTGGTGATCAGGTAGCCGATGCGGGCGGTGTACACATCGCCGCCGTCCTCGGGCAGCACGAGCTGGTCGCCGGCCTGCCGCTGGAAGCGCACCCGCTCCACTCCCCCGGTCGGCTGCGTGACACGGCGGGCGGTGAGGGTGCCGGAGTAGGCCGGGTAGATGAAACGGATCGCCGCGGCCCGGTAGCGGGTGGGTGTCAGGTCGGGGGTTCGCCCGCAGGCGATGTCGGCGGCGGCCCGGGCGAGGTCGACGCCGGTGGCCAGATGGACGAGGTGTCCGATCATGTCGCCGCCCAGGCGTGCGTTGACCTCGATCAGCCGGGGCCGCCCGCCGACCAGGCGTATCTCGACGTGGCTCACGCCGTCGATGATCCCCAGGGCCCTGATGGCGGCAGCGGCGGCCGGTGCCACCTTTGTGAGGAGCGGATCGGCGGCGTCGACGGTGTGCCCGGTCTCGTCGAAGTAGGGTGCGGGGCCCAGGCGCTTGCGGGTCACTGCGACGGCGGTGGTCTCGCCGTGGTGGGTGACGCATTCGACGGAGACTTCGGGTCCGTCGAGGTACTCCTCGACCAGGACGCCGGTGTCCTCGCGGCTGCGGCCTGCGCCGGCCGAGGCGAACGCGAAGGCGGCGGGTAGTTCTTCGGGACGGTCGATGCGGATCACGCCGATGCTGCCGGCCGCTGCGGCGGGCTTGATGACGGCGGGAAGGCCAAGGATCCTCGTCGCCAGTTCAGCCTCCCGCAGGTTCCGCGCCTTCATCGACGCGGCCGACGGCACTCCGTGGCGGGCGAACAGAGTCCGGGCGGTGGCCTTGTTGCGGCAGGCCCGCATCACCTCGACGGAGTTCGCGGCCAGACCGAGCGCGCGGGCGAGGCGGGCGGTGGGGATGAGGCGCCATTCGTCCCAGGTGACCACCCCAGCAAGGTCGTGCCGTTCCGCCAGAGCCCGGCCGGCGGAGAGCAGCGCAGTGGTGTCGTTCAGATCGGCGACGGCGTGGTCGACGATGTACGGCTTCTCCCACGAGGGTTCGGCGCCGGTCAGCAGGACGATGTCGTACGCGGCGGCCACCTGCTCAAGGCAGTAGCCGCGATCGGCCTCATCGCCCGGAGAGACGACGAGTACGAGGGGGCGAGCAGACAAGAAGGGGTTCTCCGAGTCGGTAGGCGGCAGGACGAGGGAAGAGAAAGAGGGATGTCTCAGGCAGCGCGGCGGCGGCGCAGTTCGAACGCGTCGGCCCAGTGGGGGTGGTCGTCGATCAGGCGGCGGGCGTAGAGGGCGGTGAAGTTGTTGTTCAGCCCGGCGACGCCGTACGGGAGTTGGCGGCGCAATTCCTCGAAGAGGTCCTTGAGGCTGACCCGTATGGCGCCGGCGGCCAGGCGGCGGGCTGCCATGCGCTTCAGAGCCCAGTAGACGTGCGGGTTGTGTGCGTCGAAGGCGTGGAACTGTTCGGTGATGGTGCGACCACTCGCGCGGTTCGTCCCAAGGACGGTGGTGGGCATGAAGTTCTCCACAGACTGAGGGCGTGCAACTGGGTCAGGTGCGCAGGGCGGGATCGGTGCGCAGGCGGTGGAAGGCGCAGAACAGGCCGAGTGCCTGCAGGGCGGCACAGGCGGCGATGACGTGGCCCAGGGCGTCGGGCGGGGTGAGCGCGGTGAGTACGCCGGCGACGGGAAAGGGCAACAGGAGGATGAGGATGGTCGCCGACAGGGTGCTGCCGAACTGCTCCGGAGGGATCAAACGGGAGCGCAATGTGCGCAGGACGACCGTCATGCCGCCTTCGGCCGCCATAAGGACCGCGACCAGGACCAGGTAGGACAGGTAGTTGGGGGCCTGGGCGGCGGCGAGACAGGCGAGTGAGGCGAGGGCCGCGCAGGCGGCGCCGACCGGCCATAGCCCCAGGCGGTCGATCGCGAACCGGCAGATGGTGACCGCCAAGAGGGTGGCCGCCGCGGCGGCGGACCAGACCAGGCCGACGGCAGTGGTGGACTGCCCGAAGTACTCGACCACAATCACCGGGCCAGCCGCCTGCAAGAGGCCGATGGCGAGGTTGGAGAGGGTAAGGCCCGTCACGAGCCAGCCGAGCGCGGGCAGGGAGCGGATGGTCAGCCATCCGGTGATCAGCCCGGCGCTCTTCGCGTCCTTCGGCACGTGCGCCCCGGCGACGGTCGAGGGCGGCGTGCGCAGCGCGAGCAGCGCGGCGAGAAGCGAGAGCACGGTGATCACCGCCAGCATCTGCGACGGGCCGGCGAGCAGCAGCAGTCCGGCGAGCGCCGGACCGGTCATGGTCGCGGTCTGGTCGATCCCGAGAAGGACGGCCTGGACGCGGTGGGCCCGCGTACCTGCTCGGCGGCCAGCGGCGGCACCCGCGGTCTCGGCCGCGATGTAGCTGAACTCGGTGAGCACGCCGGTCGTCGCCGCGAGCACCATCACGGTCGCGGTCGCAACGGTGCCGGACGGGTGGAGGTGGAGCAGGACCGCGCCGGCGGCGAGGGCCAGCGCACGTCCCAGAGAGGCGCGGAAGAAGACGGCCGACGCCCCGCACCGGTCGACGATCGATCCGGCCCACCCGAACGCCGCCAGCCGCGGGATCCATTCCAGCGCGAACGCGGCGCCCGTCAGTGCGGCGGAGCGCGTGGTGGCCAGGACCAGCAGCGGGATGCCGTACGTGGACATCGCGAACGCGAGAGCGTCCGCCGTGCGCGGCAGGTAGATGCTGCGCATCAGCCCGGCGGGATGACAAGCGTGCCGGGGCGTGACAGCAGCGCTCACGCGACCGGCTCGGACTCGGACACCCCGGTGACCTGCGGGTTGCCGGCCAGCCACTGGATCAGCAGGGTACGGGGGCGGGCAAGGTCCGCCCCGGCCTCGGCGCTGGTCAGGCGCGTGGTGGACGGCCGCGAGAGGCCGTCGCCGCCCTCGGTGGCGGCCGAAGTTGCCAACAGGTCGAGGACGTATCGGATGCGGCTGCTGAACTCGCAGACCGGCGCCGGGTAGGCGTGGCGTCGGGCCCAGCGAGCCATCACGTCGTACAGGTCGGCCAACTCCGCGCCAGCATCTGTGAGTTCCAGGCCGAATCCGGGTGCGACCCGGACGAGCCCGTGTTTGCGGGCTGCCTCGGTAGCGTGGCGCAGTTGGTGCGCGGAGAGGTCGGGGAGGTTATCGGCCAGTCGGCGCGCCGGTATCGCCCCGTTGTCGTCGATCTCGGTGACCAGGCGGATCAAGGAGCGCGAGGCCAGCAGCTCGACCGCGTTGCGTGCTTCGGCAGGGGTGTACAGGGGGGTCATCGGCGCGGACCTCCTGCCGGAAGTGCCGTCTTCGGGCGGGCGGTGGTGGCGTGGGAGAAGAGATCGCGGTTGTGCCACGCCGGGGAGAACCTGCCGGCTCGGGCTGGCGTGTGCGCTGCGGGTGCCGGCCGGGGCGGGCTGCTGACCCAGGGCCTCGGCGCGGGTTTAGCCTGCGGGTTCCCCCAGACCGGGTGGTGGGCCGCCTGGTTCAGAGGCTGCCCTGCGGACCACGCGGACAGGGCAGCGAGAGTGGGGCCCAGACCGTCGCCCGCCGCGGACAGCCGGTAGGGCTGGCCGATGCCCTCGGTGTCGACCAGGCCGTCGGCGACGAGCTGCCGCAGCGGCGGGTACACGTTGGTCCAGTCACAGCTGGGCATCACAATCCGGGCCAGGGCCCGCCCGCTGGCCTCCGTACGGGACTTCAGCACCCACAGGATGGCGGCGGCGTGCCGCCGGGTGAGCAGGGTGAGGCTGTCCTCGATCTGCTCGATCGCGGGCAGCGGGCGGTCCGCAGTCTCCAGATGCTCCTCGGCCCAGGTGACGATCATTGGCAGGACCGGCAGCAGGGCCACGCCACGCTCGGTGTGGCCGTAGGTGACGTGCCGTGCGGTGTGTTCGGTGCGTTCGACGAGCCCGGCGTCGCACAGCGCCTTGAGCTTGGGGTGGAGCTGGCCGGCCTGCAGCCAGGACACCTTGGCCGCCAGCTCGGTGTAGCGCAGCGGCGGGCCCGAGAGGGCCAGCAGGATCCTCACACTCCAGCGCGGGGTGATCATGGCAAGGGCTTCGGAGACCCGGGCGATGTCGCGTTCGGTGTCGGGAGGCAGAGCGGTGATGGCCAAGGGAGGAACTCCTGGGTGAATGAACGGGGGATCGCCTGCGGGTCAGCGGCTGTGCGCCGGGCTCGGGGCGGGAAGGGGCGGAGCCGGTGCAGGCGGCGAGGGCGTCGGCGGGGACGGTGCCGAGGCCGGGACGGGGGCGAGGCTCTGCAGAACGGCGGCGGCCGACTTGGCCTGGACGTCGCGGACTGCGACTGCTTCGGCGAGCCGGCGAGCGCCGTCGAGGAGATGGGAGACCTCGTGCCGGCCGATCTGCCGCTCGGGGTGGGTGAGCCGGGCGAGGTGCTCGCGGTGGACGTCGATGCTGCGCTCGGCGAGAGCGAGGGCGTCGTGCATGCCGAGCAGAGCGGCGAGCATGCCAGGCGGCTGGTCCTGGGCGTGGGAGGTGAGGTCGGCGAGCGGGGCGCCGTACAGGTCCTCGATCCGTCCGGCTATCTCGGTGGACGTGAGGTGGGGCAAGCGGGGCTTTCACGGTTGGCGGGCCCGGGCCGCCCCGGCACGCTGGGGTGCCGGGGCGGCGGACGGGGGCAGGGTGGCGGTGGCCCTGAGCTGCGTCGTGCGTACCGGCCGGGCCCGCTGATCGGGTGGCGGCATGGTGCGCAGCAGCTCGCCGAGGGCAGCGCGGTAGGCGTCACGGGCGTCGAGAGCCGCCTCCAGCCACTCCGCGTCGAAGCGGAGCTTGTCCGCCGACAGCTCGCCCATGTCGCGGTCCGGGTCCATGTCCGCGTGAACGCGGTCGCGGACGCGGGCGACCTGCTCCTCGGTCAGCGCGAGGAAGGAGCGCAGTTCCAGGGCACGGGCGAGCGCGGGCGAGGCATCGGGTCCGGCAGCCGCCTCGTACAGCTCGGGGACCGGGGTCCCGAACACCTCCTGCAGGTCGCCGTCCATCGTGCTGGACTTGAACCGGCTCATCGGACGGCCCTTCCCGCCCGCCACGCCGACGCCGGCACGGGTGCACCCGCGGGTCGGTGTGGAGCGCTAGTCTGCACCGCCGGTCCCGTTCGGGCGCGTAGGCGGGCGAGTCGTTCGGCGGCGAGGTCTTTCTTGCCCGGCGCGTCCGGGTCGAGGAGCCACCGCACGACCAGGGCCCGGCCATCGCGTGCGGTGACAGCCACGTTCACGCGCAGGGCGAGGCCCATCGTCGGGTCGTCGACCTCGCTGGACTGTGTCTCCAGCGCGGCGAGCAGGTCGTCCTCCGCACCGTCGAGCACCGACTGGGCCTCGACGAGAAGGCCGTGCCACCTGACAATTTCGGTGGCGTCACGATTCGCCATCGGCGCGGCGGCGACCGCGGCCTTCAACTGGTCCATGGCCATGCCGAAGTGGGCTTCGATCCGTTCGGTGAGCACGCCCACGACATCCTCAGCGTCATCAGGTATGCCGTCAGACAAAGCGGAAACTCCTTTTCGGGAAAGGCCGATGCCTCAGAGGAAGAAGGTGAAGGGGCAGCCGGACCAGGCGGCTCAGTCGCTGACGGGCCCCTTTTCTGTGTGCCTGTCAGTCCAGGCACATGCGGGTGTCGCGGTAGACGTACGTCCCGGACACCCATCCCTTGACGCCCGTGGTCCGGTCGGTGATGTAGAGCCAGTTGCCGCTCTTCTTGTGCACGGTGAACTTGTGGCTCTTGTAGAGCACGCCGACCGCCGTGGACTTCGTCGTGGCCTTGGACCGGATCGTCACAGCCGACGTGTGGACCTTGTACGGCAACGGGGTCGTCGGGCAGGGCGTACCAATGCTCGTGGGCGTCAGGGTGGCAGCGACGGGGGCCGCACTCGCGGGCGCGGTGGACAGGACCGGGAGTGCGAGTGCGCCGAGCATCGCCGCTGATATGGCAATTCGGGTAGAGCGCATGCGGAAGAAACCTCCGTGAAGGCATAGGGGATTGCGTGGAATTGCGCCGCGGGAAGTTGTCCCGGCGGCGGTATTAAGAGTCCGGAGAAACGCCGGTTTGGCTAACCGGCGATCGTCGGCTATGTTTCGCCGCGCTCGTCGCCCGAGGCGCTCAGCGGGAGCGCCCGTGCGGGCGCGGAGCTGGGGCTTTCGGGACGCCGGCCGGGCGGCTGGCTGCGGCTGCTGGGCGGACCGGCGGGAGAGGGCCGGCCTCGCCGGCAAGCCGGTCGTTGCACCACTGCAGGGCCTCGCCGACCGTGGCGAAGCCGCCCTCGCGCAGGGTATGGGTCCAGGCGTCGGTGTCGACCTCCTCGACGATGACGCGGAACGGCGAGGGGGCTCGCTCGGCCAGGGCGCGCAGGGCCACGACGGTGACCATGTCGTCGGGGTCGTCCTGGGTGTAGGAGTAGCCCATGGCGTAGTGGTCGCCGTCGCCCGCGAGGCGTTGTTCCAGCGCACGGGTCGCTTCGTCTCCCGGCGGTGGGCCCAGCTCGGGATCGAGGCCGATGGACTCGTGCGGGCAGCCACGGTGGATGAGCCAGGACTGTGCCATCGCGGGCAGCGGCAACTGAGCCTGTTCGAAGGTGAACGTCTGCTTCTCGCGGTCCCGTTGCAGATGTACGGCGAGTACCTGCGGCATACCGGGGTGCCCCCAGGTGGCGGTGCGGTCGAACAGGACGTAGAAGCTGTGCACGCCGTCGGCGGTGTGGTGTTCGGCGAGGGGGACGAGCATGTCCTCGTTGACGGCGACCTGGTGGTAGAAGTCGAGGTAGACCTCTTCGTCGGCGTCGAAGTCATCCAGCTCGAAGTCGACTTGAGGGATGGGCTTCCGGGCCGGCGCCGGTTCGGTGGGGGACAACAAGGGCCTTTCGGTGGAGTTCAGCGTCGCTGTGCTGGGGTGGACGGCGATGTGCCGGGGCGAGCTGTGAGCTTCGCCGCCTGGGGCGTGGGCGTCCGTCGGGCGGCGAACAGCGCGGCGCGTCCGGCGTCGGTGAGCGAGACCGGCTGACCGGCGTGCACGGGGTGGCTGGTATCCCGGACGACCAGGTCGGCGTCCTCCAGCCGCTGCAGCTCGGCGCGCGGGATGCGGGTGCCGGAGGCGGCGGTGACGGACATGCGGCCGGTCAGCAGGTGTTCGTAGAGCTTGGCTCCGCCGGCGATGGCGAGCAGCGCCGCCTGGTCGTCCGTCGAGAGCGGCTTCGTGTCGGGCGCCGAGGCCGCCGTGGCAGCCTCGATGGGTTCCAGGGCGGCGAGTACCTTCCGGGCGGCGGCATCCCGCGCGTTGGTGGCCTCCTCCAACTGGTCCACGGTGCGGTCGATACGCGTGAACAGGGCGTCGTCGACGTCGAACTCGCCGCTGCTGAGGCGGTTGAGGAGTGCGAGGTAGAAGGTGACGCCGATCTGGGTGTCGGCCAACTCACGGTGCTGGTCCACCAGGTGGGCGTGTGGCTCGTCGAGGATTCCGCGGTCGCGGTAGGCCCACAGGGTGTCGATGTCGTGGCCGGTAACGGCTTCGAGGCGGTGGTCGAGCGGGGAGACCGCGCGCCGGGTTGGTGTCGGCGCGGGTGCAGGGGGCATAGGCGAGGCTCCGTGCGTTCAGCGGGTGTAATGGTGCGCGGGGTTATGCGCGGGACGGGGCAGACCCGGTAGCGCGGTGGGCGGGGGACCGGGCCGGGGTGCAGACCCTCGGGTGGTCAGCTGCGGGGAGCGGGAGCGTGCCGCGTGGGTGCGGGCGCTCAGCGGCCGGCGCGTCATCCCCAGGCGGCGGCCGACCTCGTCGTAGACGTCGTTGCCCGCGCGCGGCCGGACCGCAACCACGTGGATCTCCTTCGAGTGCGCGGACTCCGCGGGCGCCGGGCGGACGCAGTAGACGACGCGCCACTCCTTGCGTGCATCCACGACCAACTTGCGGTAGCCCTCCAGGTCACCGTCGAGGCGTAGCCCGAAGCTCTGGGCGTTCACGACTTTCTGCAGGTCAGCGAGGGCGAGATCGCGGATATCGCTGGGTGCCTGGAGGAGATCAGTCAGCACAAACGGGTGGAAGCTCAGCCCGAAGGCGGGCTGTCCCTGTCCCGCAGTCATGGCGTCGGCTCGTCCGGCTCGGCGGGCCCGGCGTCCTCTGCCATGCCCTGCGTCTCCTTGTCCGTACGTGCTGAGGGGGGCGGGCCGGGCAGGAGCCGGTGCGCCGGACGCTCGGGGGACGTCATGCAGGCCGACAGGGGACCGCCCGGCGCGCGGATCGCCGCGACGGCGTGGGTGAGGAAGTCCCGGTGCCACACGAACAGGCCGCTCAAGCCGGCCTCTGGCTCCTTGTGCTGCTGGTAGGCGAGCCACAGGGCGTGGAGCCAGGCCACGACGTCGTCGTGCTCCTGCCACTTAAGGCACCAGGGCGCCGCGGTGGTGACCTCGGCCCCGTACACCGGGAGGAGGAAGTCATCGACCCAGTCGCTGAGCGCGTCGAGTTCGTCCTCGCGTTCCTCTCCGTCCAGTTCCAGGATGGGGCGGGGCTCCGGCGGAGTGGCGGGAGGCGGGCCGCCGAGCCCCGGCATTCCGAACGCGGCGAACGACGCTCCGCCCGGCGCCGGGTCGGACGCGAGATGATCGAGTTGCTGGGCCTGTTGCGCCGACTGCTCCATGAGCCGTCGGACGCTCGCCTCGATTCCCTCCAGCTGCGGATCCGGGATGCGAACCGGCTCCAACTCCCCGCCGTCCGCGGGTTCTATGGATTCGGGCATGAAAGAGTACGGCCTCCTACGAGACGCGGAATGGCAGGAAAGCGGAAGCGGCGAAGCACAAAACCGGCCGGCGGGTTACACACGCACGCTCCGGCGGGATGCCGCCGATGGGCTTGAGATGGGGCGCCGATTCCCGTAGCGGGGGACGCGGTTGCGGCTCAGACGGTGAGAACCACGTCGTCCTGCGTGAGGGTCTGCCGGATCGTCTCGGTGAGCCGGTCAGCCGCGATCGACGCGTAGTGCTCGGTCTTCTCCACGCCGATGAAGTCGCGGCCTTCCAGCAGGGCGGCGACGCCCGTGGAGCCGGAGCCGGCGCAGAAGTCGAGCACAGTGCCGCCCTCGGGGCTGATCTTGACCAGCTCGCGCATCACCTCGACGGGCTTCTGCGTGATGTGCTGACGCTTGGCCCCCGAGGGCTGCGAAGCGCTGTAGAGGCCCGGCAGGTAGACGGGGTTCCGCGAGCCGTCGATCGCTCCCTTGGATGCCCAGACGATGAACTCGCAGTTCTGGGTGAACCGGCCTTTCTGGGGCCTGGCCTGGGGCTTGTGCCAGGCGAGGACCCCGCGCCACAGCCATCCGGCCGCTTGGATCGCGTCCGTGGTGGTGGGCAGCTGGCGCCAGTCGGTGAACAGCAGCGCGGTACCGCCGGTACGGGTGAGGCGGTGGGCTTCGGTCATGATCTGCGTCAGCCAGAACGAGTAGGACCGCTGGTCCATGTTCTCGCCGGTGAAGTCGGCGAGGTCGTTCTTGGCATCGGCGGAGGTGTACTTCTGCTTCGCGGAGCGGGTGGTGCGCTCCTTCGCGGTCCGGCCCCCGCTGTTGTACGGCGGGTCGGTGATGACGGAGTCGACGCTGTCGTCCGGCAGGCCGGCGAGGACGCTGAGAGCGTCGCCCTGGTGCAGGGAAAAAGGCAAAGAGGAACCCCGATTCGGGTGTGGAAGCACGGTGGGAACTACTCCGCTCGCATAGGAGTCCTCGCGGGCTGGAATGTGGGCATGCGAAAGCCCAGGGCCGCAGACCGAGGAGGGCGAGGGGGAGTCCAGAAACTGTAGAGGCGAATTGGCCGACGACCAAGAAGTGCCTTGCTGATGTGCCGGATTCCGGCACATCACGCCGACTTTTTGGTCAACGGCCAATTCGCGCCTACTGTTTTTGAACCGCCCGGCGCACACCGCCGCTGGCCACTCCCCCGCCACACCTCCCGGAGGTTTCCCCCTTGCCGCGGCACACCTAGCTCCCGGCCCAGCCACGTGGAACGAGCGGCAACTCGCCCACGCCGGCCAGCACCCTCATGCCCACCCCGGCCGCCGCGCCCTTCCACCACGCCTCGCGCACGCGGCACGCCGGACACCGCAACCCCGAAGGACACGCTCATGACGTCTCGCCACCCACCCCTGCCCGAAAACTCTGACCGGCGAGCGGTCGACTCCGGTTGAAGTGGCTCGCCGCCGCCATCGGCGTCGTCTTCCTCTCCCCGCTCCTGATCGGCGGCACCGGCATGATGCTGGCCTCCTCCGCCGACGCCGTGCAGACCAATGGCTCCCTCAGCGGCTGTCTGACCGACATCGACACGGACAAGGTCGCCGAGCAGGTCACCAGAATCCTCGACGGCGCGTCCGGCAAAGACGTCCGTGTCGAGGGCCTGGACCTGCCCGACGAGCAGGTCCCCAACGCATCGACGATCGTGGCCACCGGCCTCTCCCTCGACGTCCCCAAGAAGGGACAGATCATCGCGCTCGCCACGGCGATGCAGGAGAGCCGGCTGCGCAACCTCAACTACGGCGACCGCGACTCGCTCGGCCTGTTCCAGCAGCGCCCCTCCCAGGGATGGGGCAGCGCCCAGCAGATCCGCGACCCGGCCTACGCCTCCGAGCAGTTCTACAAGCACCTGCTCAAGGTGAACGGCTGGCAGCAGATGACCGTCACCCAGGCCGCCCAAGCCGTCCAGAAGTCCGCCCTGCCGGACGCATACGCGCAGTGGGAGAACCTCGCCACCGCACTGCAGGAAGCCATCGCCAAGACCTTCCCCAGCAGCGGCAACGACACGGACGGCAAGGATCCGGCCCAGGACAGGCAGCCGTCGACCGGCTGTGCGCCGGGCCAGGACGGTTCCGGTTTCGGCCGCATCCCCGAGGGGAGCGTCCCGAAGGGATACACGATCCCCAAGGACGCCGACCCGAAGGCACGCACGGCCATCAAGTGGGCCATGCACCAGCTCGGCACGCTCTACCAGTGGGGCGGATCCTGCACCAACGCGCACGGCCCAGACCCCATGGACCGCTGCGACTGCTCCAGCCTGATGCAGCAGGCGTACGCACACGCCGGCGTCACCCTCACCCGCACCACGTACACGCAGATCAACGAGGGCAAGACGGTCTCGCCCGCCCAACTCAAGCCCGGTGACCTGATCTTCAGCCGCGGCACCGCAGCCCGGCCCGAACACGTCGGCATGTACGTGGGCGAGGGCCTCGTGATCGAGGCGCCACGCACCACCAAGCCGGTCCGGATCACCCCGATCAAGGACTGGACGATTCTCGCCGCACGTCGCGTCCTCTGACGCCACCCCCGCCCGGCCGCTCCAGACGGGACGCCGCCGCGGCCACTTCCACGCCCCGAGGGCACCTCCCCCTCCGCTTCCCCCTTTCCCGCCGGCCCTCGCCTGGCCCGCGTATGCAAGGAGCCCCGCCACACCTATGTCCCTCCCTCTCGCAGACCGCGTCATCCAGCTCGCCTACGACCCAGGAATCTCACCCAAGGGCGGCGGCCTGCCCGGACTGAGCGTGCTGAAGAACGTCGTCAACTCGATCAACCTGTTCGGGATCATCGCCGTCGTCGGCGCCCTCGCCGTCTCACTCGGCGTATGGGCCTGGGGCCACCACACCGGCGGCCACCAGGCTGAGGCCAACGGCAAGAAGGGCGCGACCGTCGCCGCGGGCGCCGCCCTCGGTCTGGGCGCCGCGAACGGCATCGTCGCCTTCTTCTCCGCCCTCGGCTCGCAGGTCCGCTGATGCAGAAGCGATTGCGGAACCTCTCGCTGTCCTCGTACGGCGCGGGCTGGTCGGCCAACCAGCGCATCGCGCTCGTCACCTGCGTCGTCGCCATCCTGCTCGCCATCGCCGGGACCGTCGCCCTGCTGACCAGCAGCGGCAACGGCCACCAGGCCCCGGACACCGCCGCGCCCGCCCCCGCTGACAGCCCGCCCTCCTCCGAGACCGCCCCGAAGCCCACGGCCGGGTCAGGGTCGGTGCCCAAGCCCCCGCAGATCGCCGAACCGGTCGCCTACGCCAAGGCAGCCGCACAGATGCTGTGGTCCTACGACACCCGCGACACCACCCGCGACCAGCAGCTCACCGGCATGCGCGCCTGGATGACCAAGCAGACCAAATACGCCGACTGGGCATCCGTCTCCGGCCAGGTTCCCGACCCGGTGCTGTGGTCGCGGATGGCCGACCAGGACCAGCACGCCACCGCCGGCGTCACCGAGGGCCACTACCCCTCCGCGTTCAAGCAGGCGCTGGCCGACGACCCGTCCGCGATCACCGAGGCATACATCTACGTCGTCACCGTCAACGGCAAGCAGCAGATCGCCTGGAAAAAGGGGGGCGGCGGAGCCGAGGAGCGCGCCGTGACCCTCGCCGTCCAATGCCGCCCGAACCACGACTGCACCCTGGCCGCCATCGCACCGAACGTCACGCAGTGACCCGCGCCGCAGACACGAAAGGAGGAGTAACTCCCCGTGGGTTTTTGTGACTTCCCCCTGGCAGACCAGCTGTGCGCCGTCGGTGACGCGGTGGAATTCGCCTCGGACCCCGGCAAGGCCATCGGTGACTGGATGGCCAAGTCCACCGGTGAACTGGCAGCCGCAGCAGCCGATCTGGCCGCCGAGGCGGTCAACACCACCACGAAGGTGGACCTCAACGCGACGTGGTTCGTCGACAACTACGAGATGCTGCTGCCACTGGGCCTGGTCCTGCTGGTCGCCACATTCTGCGCGCAACTGGTCCGGGCCGCCATCAGACGCGACGGACAAGCCCTCGCGCAAGCCTTCACCGGCACCATGAGCGGCGTCCTGTTCGCCTTCTGCGCCATCGCCCTGACCACGGTCGCCGTCGAAGTGGTCGACGCCGTCAGCGACGGCCTGTTCAAAGCCGCGCACCTGGACATCGCCTCGGCGGTGCGCCGCATCGTGAAGGTGAGCCAGATCCCGGGCCTGTCCGGGCTGGGCTGGCTCGTTGCGGTCGTCGCCGGGCTCGGCGCCGCCATCGGCGCGTTCCTCTACTGGTGCGTGATGATGGTCCGTAAGGTCGGCATCCTCGTCATGGTCACACTGGCCATCTTCGCCGCCGCCGGCGGCGGCTGGGAGGTCGCCCGACGCTGGCGCAAGGGCTGGATCGAAGCCACCGCCACCCTCGTCGTCAGCAAGCTCTTGATGACCGTGATCTTCGTCCTCGGCATCGCCGCCATGGGCAAAACCGAGGCCAAGGACGGCATCGCCGCTCTAGCCGACGTCACGGCCGGCATCGTGATCATGATCCTGGTCCTGCTGTGCCCGTACGCCGTCTTCAAGTTCGTGCACTGGGCAGCCGACGGCACCGACGGCGAGTCCATCCACCGGGCGGGCGGCGCCGGAGCACAGATCGCCAAGGCCCACGCGGAAAAGGCCGCACGCAAGGCCGCCGCCGCTGCGGCCACCGCCGGAACCGGTGGCGCGGCAGCCGGAGCAGCCGCCGCACCGCAGGGCCCCGACGCCGCTGGCGGTTTCCCCGGCGACATCGCCGCCAACCCGACCGGCGCAGGCGGAGAAAGCAAGGAAGGCCCGCAGAGCGGCGGCACAGGCGGATCGCCCGATGGCAATGCCATCAAGTCCGGCCTGGAGAAGGCCGCCCAGCCCGCCCCGACAAGCGTGTCCGACAACACCAACGGCCAGATGGGCGGCAGCCCGGGACCTGGCGGATCCGGAGCGAACGCCGCCTCCGGCCAGGCCAGCGGATGGCAGTCCATCCCGCCGACCACGACCCCGCCGCCGCAGGGCGCACCGCCGTCCCCCGGCTCACAGAACGCCACGTCCAGCGGGCCGGCCTCACCGCCGCCACCTCCGACCGGCCTCTGATCCCCTGCCCGACACCCGCGGGCGGGACGTGCACGCCACCTCCTGCCCCCGGGATCCACCCGCGCCACCAGGACCCGCCCCTTGAATGATCTCTCCGTCGCCCCGGGCACGGTGAAGTTCCCCCACCGGTCCCGCCGCGGCATCCTCCTCGGCCTCTCCCTGCCCCAACTCGTCCTCGTCTCCAGCGCGTTGGCGCTGCTGCTGGTCACCGTGGTATCCACCGGGCTGCTCGGCGCCCTCGCCCTGACCCCGCTGTGGGCCGCGGTCGCCGCCCTGGTCGCCGTCCGCCGGAACGGCCGCTCGCTGATCGACTGGGCGCCGATCGTCACCCGCTACGCGCACCGCCGCCGCACCGGCCAGACCCTGTGGCTCGCCCGGCCGGTCACCCGTCCCCGCCAGGACGGCATCCTGCACCTGCCCGGCACCGCCGCCTCCCTGCGCGTCGTCACCCCCGGCGACTCCGCCAACGGCGCCGCCGCCGTCCACGACCCGCACGCTCAGACCCTGACCGCCGTCGCCCGCGTCTCCTCACGCGCCTTCGCACTCCTCGACCCAGCCACCCAGAACCACAACGTCGCCGGATGGGGGCGGGCCCTGGCGGGCATCGCCCGCACCGGACACGTCGCCACCGTGCAGGTCCTGGAACGCACCGTGCCCGACAGCGGCGACACCCTCGCCCGCCACTGGACCCACCATGGCCGCCCCGAAGCCCCGGTCGCCGGACAGGTCTACAGCGAACTCGTCGCCGCCGCAGGACCCGCCGCCGCCCCGCACGAGGCATACCTGGCCATCTCCCTCGACCTCAAGGCCGCCAAGCGCCTCATCAGCCAGGCCGGCGGCGGACTGCCCGGCGCCTTCACCGTCATGCAGCAGACCACCGCCGCCATCGCCCAGGCCGCCCGCAGCGCCGGACTGACAGTGACAGGCTGGCTCACCGCGCGCGAGATCGCCGCCGTCATCCGCACCGCCTACGACCCGGGCGCACTGTCCGCGCTGCAGCAGTGGTCCGACACCGGTCGGGCCGAAGCCGACCCTGCCGCCGCCGGGCCGGTGGTCCAGGTCGAGGAGTACGACCGGCTCGCCACTGACTCCGCGCGGCACGCCACCTACTGGGTCGAGGACTGGCCCCGCACCGAAACCTCGGCGGGCTTCCTGCACGGCCTGATGTTCACCGCCGGCGTCCGGCGCAGCCTCTCCCTTATATACGTGCCGCAGGGGCTCGAGTCCGCGCTGCGCGACGTGCAACGCAAGAAGGCGGCGATCATCGCGGACGCCAACGAGCGCGCCCGCCGCGGGCAGGTCGACGCCGAAGCCGACTCCGTCGAATACGCCGACGTCAAAGCCCGCGAACGCCAGCTCATCGCCGGGCACGCCGATGTAGCGCTGACCGGGCTGCTGACCGTGTCCGCCGAGACCGACACCCTGCTCGATGCCGCGTGCGCGCAGATCGAGACTGCCGCCGTCACCGCCCAGGTCGACCTCAGAAGGCTCTATTACCAGCAGCCCGACGCCTTCACCCTCGCCGCCCTGCCCCTCGCCCGCACGGCCCTTTAACTCCCCTCCCGCCGCGATTGCCGATGCCCCTCACCGACCACACCCACCTCATCCAGGAACTGCACGCCCTGCTCGCCTCCTGCCAGGACCTCGCCGCCCGCCACCAAGCAACCCTGGAGCCCTACCGCGACGAAGACGGCTCCGTACGAGACGACGCCTACGTCGACTACGACGAGGCCCGCACCACCACCGCGATCGAGGCCAGCGACCACCTCGATACGGTCGTCGCCCAGCTCATTCGGCTTGTCGGCCCGCCCGCACTCCAGACCTTCACCCTCACCTTCGCCGGACGCGAGCGCCACGACGGCGAACGGCCCACGAGCTTCGCCGTCCACGCCACCGGCCTGGACGAGGCCCGCCGGGTCATCGAGACCCTTCCCGGCTTCCGGCAGTGGCGCGAGGCGAACGCCTCCGACAGCCCGGCGATCACGGGCCCGGATCTACTGTTCCTGCCTGAGCAGAGCCACCCCGGTCTGCGCGCCCCCGGGGAGTACGCCGACCTGCGTCCCGAGCAGCCGCCCGCCGTCCCGGCTGCCACCAACCGGCCGACCGGCACCGGGATCCGGCCGACCACCCCCGCCTCTTCCTCCAGGCCCCGCACCCGCTGACCTCGCCGTTTCGCGGCGCAAGGACCCTCTTGAACACACCCCACCCCGACGCTCACCCCTACCTGCGCGCCTCCACCGCCGGCCTGCGCCACCACACCCGCGCCCACACCGCCTCCGGCGCTCCGGCCGACCGTCTGCACCTGGACACGCTGCACGCCCACCTCACCGCCGCCCACCAGCTGCTCGACCAGCTCGCCGAGGCCACCCGGCCCCCGCACCCCGCCGCCGGACGGCACCTGGCCACCGCGCACACCCGGCTGTGGCAGTCCGCCGCCGCCGTGCACGACGCCTTCCACCTCCTGCCCGTCGCAGACGAGCCCTTGGCGGACACGGGCTGCCATCCCGAGCGGCTGCCGGAGGGACCACCGGTTCTGACCATCTGCCAGCGCCACCTCGCCGCAGGTCACGTCGTCCGCCGCAAGACCACCCCCAGCGACCTCAACACCCCGCTGCACGGCCACACCACCACCTGCAGCCGCTAACCCCCGACCACCGAAAGGCCCTCCGCATGCGCAAGCTGAAGCGCTCCACCGCCACCGCCCTCATACTCGCCGCGCTCGCCGGCACCACCGCCCTGGCCACCGCCGCCCCGGCAACCGCCGCCGGCTACCAGTGCAAGACCAGCAGCGACTCCGTCGACGACCCGTCCTACACCGGTCCCGACTCCGACAACTGGGATCTTGAGGTGACGCTCTGCGCCATGAGGTCCGGCGGCTACATCTACACCAATGCCACCGTGTACTGGGACGGCCCCTACACGGCCAAGAACCGCAACACCTACACCTTCAACAACGCCAAGTTCCAGCTCCAGACCAAGCGCAGCGTCCGCGGCACGGACCCGGTCGTGAAGTCCGCCGCCTACAACGGACTTGAGTACGCGCTCGAACACAGCAGCATGCACGGCAACGGCTCCTACTCGACAGGAACCCTCAAGCACAAGGCGGGATCCGGCAGCCGCTACCTCGCCGACGGCTACATCCAGCTGGACTGGTCCGGCGACGGCAAGGGCTACCTCAAGCCGATCCTGTTCACTGCCTCGCCGGTCGTCTGACCCTCCGCGCCGCGTCCAGACCGCCCGCCTTCGTGAAAGCCGCCCGTTCATGAGTCACCGGCCCGCGCGCCGAGCCCGCCGCGCCAGCGCCAGCCCCCTGTTCACCCCACACGGTACCGACCGCGCCTTCCGCAAAGCCGCCCGTCGACAGCTAGCCGAGGCCACCGCGAAGGCCCGCGCAGAAGCCGCCGTCCCCATCCCTGGCGTCGGCGGGCAGGAGGAGGAGATGCCGCCGCCGCTCTTCCCGCCCGCGGGGCGACCCGGCCCCGCGTCCGCCCGCCACAACAGGCTCAAGCTGCCCGCCCACCGCATGACCACCGCCACCGCGAGCGGGGCGTACCCGTTTCTCGCCGAAGGCGGTCTCGGCGCCGAGGGCATCTACGTCGGCCGCGACGTCCACGCGGAGGCGTCCTTCTGTTTCGATCCGTTCGCGCTGTACGGCAGGGTCGAGGGCTTCACCAATCCGAACGTCCTCCTCGCGGGCGTGATCGGGCAGGGCAAGAGCGCGTTGGCCAAGTCCTTCGCGCTGCGGTCGATCGCCTTCGGATACCGGGTCTACGTGCCGTGTGACCCGAAGGGTGAATGGACGCCCGTGGCGCAGGCGCTGGGCGGCACCTCGATCGCGCTCGGGCCGGGCCTGCCCGGGAAGCTGAACCCGCTGGACGCTGCCCCGCGCCCGGCCTCCGTCCCGGAAGCTGACTGGGCGGGCGAGATCCGCAAGCGCCGCCTGCTGCTGCTCGGCTCGCTGGCCCGCACCGTGCTCGGGCGGGACCTGCTGCCCATGGAGCACACTGGCCTCGACGTCGCCCTGGACGCCGTCGTCACCCGCGCCGCCGCGACCGGACGCACCCCGCTGCTCGGCGACATCGCCGCCACTCTCAACAACTCCGACGAACTCGACACGGTCGGCGGCATCATGTCCGGCCGCCTCGGCGACGCCTCCCGCGATCTCGCCCACGCCATGCGCAGGCTGGTCCACGGCGACCTCGCTGGCATGTTCGACGCCCCCAGCACGGTGGCCTTCGACCCCACCTCGCCGATGCTGACCATCGACCTGTCCCGCCTGGGCGGATCCGGCGACGACACCGCCCTCGTCCTCGCCATGACCTGCGCCTCGGCGTGGATGGAATCCGCGCTATCCGACCCGAACGGCGGAAGGCGCTGGATCGTCTACGACGAAGCCTGGCGCCTGATGCGCCACCCCGGCCTCCTGCAGCGCATGCAGTCCCAGTGGAAGCTGAGCCGCGGCCTGGGCATCGCCAACCTGATGGTGATCCATCGGCTGTCCGACCTGCTCACCGCGGGCGACGCCGGATCCCGCGGACGCGCCCTGGCCGAAGGTCTGCTCGCCGACTGCTCCACCCGCATCATCTACCGCCAGGAGACCGACCAACTCCACGCCGCAGCCGCCCTGCTCGGCCTGACCTCGGTGGAGACCGACGCGATCTCCCACCTCAACCGCGGGCGCGGGCTGTGGAAGGTCGCTGGACGATCTTTCATCGTCCAGCACCTCCTCCACCCGCGCGAGCTGGCGCTCTTCGACACCGACGCCCGCATGCACTGAAACACAAGAGGCTCATGAATCCCGATGTCCAGCGCGAAGTGATACCTCGCGACGACACCCTCCGCCTGATCGACGCGCTCGACGTCATGACGGCCAAACTCCTCGACGCCGCCGAGCAGTGGGAGCTGCTGGACCAGAGCGGACACGTGCCGGCCGCGCCCTCCTACGCGGAGCTGCTCCAGCACGCCGCCGATGCGCAGGACCTCTCCCGCGACGTCCTCCGGCTGGCTGCCGACTTCGCCCGGAGCCCTCACAGCACGAACCGGGCCGGCAGCGCCGTACTCGCTCACCTCGCGACAGCGGCCACCCTGTCGAGCCACGCCGCACCACACTTCACCGAGACCGCGGAGACCGCCCTATCCCTATCCCTCTCCCGCTCCTTCGGCCCGACCGACCGGACGTACCCGGAGAACCGCATGGTCATCGACCACGCGACAGCCCGCGCCTACCTGCGGCGCACCTCGGAATCGCTCCGTGACGCGGCCAAGGAACTCACCGCACACCTCGACTTCCGCCGCTTCTTCCCGACGCCTTCCCAACGGCAGAGCCCGGCGCCTGCACCGCCCAGGCCAAGCACACGCCACCGCTAACCCACGCCGAAGCACCCGCGTCGGCATCCCACCGCAAGGAGTCCCCTGAACCGCCCCGCCCATTTCAGCGACGCCGACTGGGCCGAGTACCAGCAGTGCCAAGCCGAGCACGACGACGTCATGGCCCAGGTCGCCGAGCGCGAAGCACAGCTGGAACACGACCTGATCGCCAGCTACGACGAGTACGAACTCGATGTCAGTCCGGTTCCGAAGCCAGAATCCGCCCGGACTCGCCGGACGCCTCCGCCGCACCGCACTCCGGCCTCCCGCAGGAGGAGCCGTGGGCGCTGACAAAGAGAGCACCCCACAGGCTCGCCGCGCGGCGCTTCCCGACCACCGCAACGTGAACACTCCATGGTGGCAGGAGCTGTGGGGCCGCCACGCGCACATCACCACGCCCCTGCGCGAGCGCGGGCTGGAGTGCGACATCGAGTACGGCCTCAGCTCCTACATCGTGCGCGTATCGCTCCCCGACGACAGCTTCCTGATCATCGGCCCGCCGCAGGAGCCCGCCTCCGACCGCCCGCCGGGAAACCCGGAGGGCTGGATCGCGACCCGTGAGGACCCCGACGACCCATCTCTGTTCGAGGTCGTCTACGACTCGGCTCCCTCCGCCGACCCCCGTGCCCCCCAGCGGCCCGAAGCCCGCCACGGCGGCAACGCCACGCCCCTGATCGAGGCGATCGACCATCGCCTTGCCCAACTCGGGCTGCTGCCACATCCCGTCTCCCCCACGGGAATCCCGCACGCGCAACAGGCCGACGCCGCCGGACGGGCCCCGGACGTCCCCGATACAGCAGACCGCGCCTCCGTCTACGTCTGCGGCAAGGCGATGCTCGCTCTGACCGACCGGCTCAACGGAGCCGAGTCGCACGCGGACGCCGCTGCCCTGCTGCACCAGGTCCTGGATCCGGTCAACGGCCTGCTCGAACGGCTCGGCGAGTTCTTCGAAGCCGCCGGGGAGAAGGCCAAGGAAGCCGAGGAGGACGACGGCTTCGACCTGTCCTACGACCTCGCCGACGCCGCCGCCGAGATCCGCAACCTCGCAGAGGTCCTGCACGTGGCCGAGGACCGGATGCGGGCACTGACCCCGCCTCTGCCGACACCGCGGCTCCCGTCCGCCCCGGCCCGTCCGCCGTCCCCTCCCTCGCGAGCCCTGCCGCCGGCACCGCCACGGCACAGGCGCTGACGCGGGACCACTGTCTCCTCCGAGGACATGACTTCGCCCCGAAGCGACCTGTCCGCCTTCGCCGCCGCCCTGGCCGTCCGTCTGCCCGGCGCCTGGACGAGCGAGTACCACCGCCACCCTGCCTACGCCGATCAGTTCACCCTCGCCGAAAGGAGGTGCCGCTGTCCGATCCCGACCAGCGGATGCTGCTGCACGACGTGGCCGACCGGCTGAACTCTGTCGCCGACCAGCTCCCACTCCCTGACCAGATCCACCCGGATCCAGCACTGAGCGAGATCCTCGACGACGAAGTCCGCCACCTGGCTCGCCTGCTGGGATTCCTGGCTGGCGAGAGCGCCTTCCGGTACCGGGCCACCGCCCGCTCCCCCGCCCGGCCCACGGCTACGGTGCGCCGAACGACCCTCGCCCTCGCGTCCGCCGCCGCCCCCACCGGGCTTGCGCTCTCCGCGCTCGGTGCCGCCATTTACCACCTCGGCCAGCTCGCCGACCTCGCTGACCAGGCCCCCGGCCCCGCCCGCACCCGGGCCATCACCACCGAGCACCACCAGCTCGTGGACCGCCTCGGCGACAGCCGCCTCCACCTCGCCCGCGCCGCGAAGCACCTACGGGCCGCCGCAGACACCCGCCCTCCACCGGCCGCGAGCGGCCCCGCGGCGGCACCTGCCCCACCGGCCGCGCCCGCACGCCGCTCCTCACGCTGACCCGCCCCACAGACACCCGCACGCACAGAAGCAGCGTCAGGAGCACGAAGCCTCACGCCCCCACCGACCGACGAATCGATCCAACGGCCCATGTCCTTCTCCTACGTTGAGCACCACACGCTCACACCCCACGACCTGGCCTTCTTCGAAGCCCTGCTCGCCCACACCCAACTGCCGGACCACCCTCGTGGCGAAGACTGCCCCGCGCCCGAAGACCCCTGGTCTCTGCACATCACCAGCACCTGCCACCGCCACGATGGCACCTGGCGGGAGACCCTCTGCGTCTTCCGGCGCACCGATCCCGAGGACGACCTGCACGCGCAGTACGTAGAGATCCACTTCACCCAGGACGGCCGCGCCCTGCCCGGCTTCGGGCTCGAAGACCTCTCCACCGCCCCGCACATCACTCCACACGCAGCCAGACAGGTCGGCGATCCGGCCGTCCTACGCCCCCGCCAGACCCGTCCACGCAGCCGGTGACCCCAGCCCGCACAGGACGAAGACGCCCTTCCTCCGCCGAGCACCGAGCCGTCCCTCTTTCCGGCCGAACTCGTCATCCGCCTGCCGGGGAGGTGCCCGGTGCTGTATCTCGGCACTCCCTCGGGGCCTGACATACGGGCCGCGATGAGCGCCGGACGCCTCGGCTGCATGACCACGCCCGCACAAGGCAGCCGCATCCCCGACGGCGCCCTGTACGCGTGCGACAACTCGAAGTTCGGCAGCGACGGAAAAGGCCGCTACTGGCCCGGCGCCGAGGCGTGGTTCGCGTGGCTGAGCCGGACCGTCGAGCGGTACGGGCCGGATCGCTGTCTGTGGGCGCTCGCCCCGGACCAGCCGTTCGACGCCGCCGGCACTCTCACCGAATCCCTGCCGTGGCTGGCCCGGATCCGCAAACTGGGCGTACCCGCGGCCTACGCGGCGCAGGACGGCTGCGATGCACCCGGTCTGTTGCCGTGGGACGCCTTCGACGTCCTGTTCCTGGCCGGATCGACCGAGTGGAAGCTGGGGCCGGTCGCGGAGCGGCTGGCCCGGGAGGCGAAAGCTCGCGGCAAGGGCGTGCACATGGGCCGCGTCAACTCCCGCCTCCGTCTGGGGATAGCGGAGTGGTTCGGCTGCGACAGCGCCGACGGCACCTACTTGGTGTACGGGCCCGACAAGAACCTGCCCAGGCTCCTGAGCTGGCTCAACGAACTCGACGGCCGCCCCTCTCTCATCGGCGGCACCCAGCCCGTCGGCACTCCCGACGCACCGCCGAGGACCCCACGTCCGCGCGGAGAGTCCCGGTCACGCGCACTGCCCGGTCAACCGGCACCCGCGAGATCGCACAGACCTCCCTCCACGCAGGCAGGCGCTCCCGCAATCGCGACATCCCAAAGTCCACGTGCCCGAACCCGCTGAACAGCCCATGCTGCAACGGTTGAAGCAGTTGCCCTCGCACTGCACCGCGCGGCCTTCGAAGCCGTCAACGCCACCGGACGTCGCCGGAAAACACACCGCGACGTCCAGCCCCTCCTCGCCGACATGCGCGCTCCAGCCCTCCCCCGCATGACTCGGAACACCAGCACACCCACGCGACGCCACGTCCCTGACAGCTACTGCTTCGGGGCAATCCCAAGCCCCATCGCCTGACTGGAGGCCCCACTGCAACACCCCGACTTTGAGCTCTCCGACAACGTCGGCCGGACCGCCGAACAGATCCGCGCCTTCCATACACGCTCCGCCACCACCCACGACCTGTACCGCTGGGCCACCCGCGACGCCGAAGCCTTCCGTACTCAACACCCGTTGCCCACTGAGCCGTTGCCGGTGCCGGATCTGGATCCGTACCTGACGGCTCTGGCCGCGGCAAAGACGCCGGCCGAGTTCAGCGCGGTCACCAACGCCCTGCTCGACGCAGCCGAACCCGTCCTCAACTCGGTCGTCGGCTACCTGGCCGCCGCCGCGCAATGGCGTCGGCAGAACCGGGGAGCCGCCCCCGGCTCCCCGCCCCTGCTGCTGAGGGACGCCGCCAGCCGGATCAAGACTGCCCTGGCCATGGCCGCCGACGCCGACCTGCAAACCCTGCGCGCCCACTACGACCCAGCCCCCGACCTCAACACGTTCCCCCAGCAGGCACCGCCACCCCAGCCCGCGTCCCCGGCTCCACCGCCCAGGCAACAGCCCGATCAGGGAAGGCCACGGCGCTGACCGACACATCATCACCGGCTGCGGAAACTCACCCGCCCGCCCGGCCCGACGGCCCCGCTGCCCAGAAGGCCGCAGCCCGGGCTGTACGCGGCCTCACCGACCGGCTGAACGCGGCCCACTCGTACGAGGACGCCGCCCAGCTCCTCGACGAGGTCCTGGACCCGGCCTCGGGCGCGCTCGAACATCTCGCAGACTTCTTCGAAACAGCGGGCAAGACGGCCAAGTCCTCCGAGCGCCAGGACGGCTACGACCTCCACCACGACCTGCGCACCGCCGAGATCACGCTGCGTCGGCTCGGCGAACAACTACACGTGGCGGCCGACCGGATGCGGGACCTCGCCGTCCCGCAGCGCCAGAGCTGGCAGGAAGCCGTGGCCGACTACTACGCCACCGCCCACACCCCGCCCGGCTCACCTGCAGCGCCGCCACCCAGCGGCCGAACGCGCTGACCGCCCTCATCCCGCTACGCGCTCAAGACATCGGATCCGTCGTGCCCTGCCACACCCGCCACGGCGGCAGCCCGTCCGCCCGCCCGTCGCTGATCTGGCCCCTACTCGCCTCTGGAGACCCTCTGTCCCCGCATTGCCGCCCCGACATCACGGTCGTCATCGCCACCCAGCTGCGGCCCGAACGCCTGGGCTACCTCGCCGAACTACACGCCAGCCTCACCCGGCAGACCGTGCCGTGGGAGGCCGTCCTCGTCCTCGACGGCGCGCCCCGCACGCTCCTGCCTCAACCGCTCGCCACCGATCCACGCTTCCGCGTGGTGGAACTCCCGCGCCCGGTCGGCGCCGCTGCCGCCCGCAACCTCGGGCTCAGCGGCGTCCGCACTCCCTTCGTCTGCTACAGCGACGACGACGATCTCCTGCCGGCCGACAGCCTCGCCATCCGCCACCAGCGGATCACCGAAACCGATCTGGGCTGGGTCGCGGGCTGGAGCGCGGACCTGCACCCGGACGGCACCACCACGATCTGGCGCTGCCCCACACCGCCCGGCGTCCACCAGCCTGGTGACGTGACCGAGTACTGGGCCAGCCCCGAGGCACAGATCCCGCTCGGCCAGACCATGCTCTTGGCCCGCACCGAACTCGTCGTGGCCGCCGGCGGGCACGGGGGACTGCCCCAGGGCGAGGACTTCGTTATGGTCAACGGCGTCACCAACCTCGCACCGGGCGAGCTACTGCCGCACGTCGTCTACTACTACCGCAAGCACCCCGCCCAGATGACCGCCGGCGGCGCCGCGTACCGCGAACTGGAGGGCCCCTCCCGCGAGTTCGCGTTCCGCCACGGCCGTGCACTGCGCGCCGCGCTGAACCATGCGCGCACCGACCGGCTGGAGTTGGCGGTCTGATGGCCTCCGGCACCGCCCAGATCATCCTCAGCACCAGCCGCGCAGGCGCTCTGGTCGCCATCCCCTACGGCGAGGAGCACCGCCGGGCCGCACGCGCCCTGGAAGAAGCCGGATTCCACCGGATCCCCGGCGGCGCATTCGCCGCGCCACTGACCGACGGGCCGGCCACCCGCCAGACGGCCAGCGCCCTGGTGCACCGCGCCCACGAGCACGGCGCGACCATCACCACCAGCCCCCGGCCTTACCTCGCCGACTTCGGCGAGGACCTCGCCGCCCGGCTGCCCGGCGCCTGGAGCGCGCAGTTGGAGCTCTACTACCACCCGCTGGTGCAGGAGGACCTCATCGGCCCGCTGTGGGACAGCGGAGACCTCCTGGAGGCGCTGCTCCACGACCACGTTCCCAGCGCGGTCGTCCTCAAGAACACGGCGGGCACGGAACTGCTGCTGATCGAACGCCCCGGGCACAGCAGCGGATACCTGCTGGGCGCGTTTGCCACCGAGGGATACGACGACAACTGGGAGGAACCGAACGCACCGCGCAGCATCGTGCTGCCCGCCGAACCGGACCTCGCCGCACACGCCGTCGCCACCACGTTCCTGCCCGAGTACAGCCGCTGCCTGCACAACCGCCGCCTCGACACGGTCCTGACCGCGCTGCAGCGCATCCGGCCGGAGCACGAAACCCTTCAGACCATCAAGGAGTCCCACCATGACAGCGACGGCGCGCCGCTCCGCGACTCCCGGATGCTGCCCGAGATGGAGCGCGCGTTCGCCGACCACGCCTGGCTCCACTTCCGCGACGTCCTCGAACACGCCCCCGCGCTGCTCAGCCGGTGCCGCCCCGCCCGCAGCCCCTGGCCAAAGGACGCCACCGCCCTGCAACGTCTGCGCACGGCACTCGCCGGCAGCCAGGAAGTACGGGACGAGGACAGAGAGTTGAGTGGCGTCCTGTTCTCGGTCGACGGGTGGAAACAGGCCCGCAGCCGATTCGGTCTCGCCGCCCTGCCCGCGATCGAGACCTGGCTCGCCGACGGCGAGGTGTTCGAGCGCCAAGCCCGTGCCGCTGTCCCCGGCGGCCCGATGGCGCTGTCGGCGCCGAGCCCGCGCCTGCTCACCGCCCGCCCCACGCCGCCCTGCGCGCCTCGGACTGCCGCAGCGCGCCGCTGACCCAGCAGAAAGGATCCGCCCCCTGTCCGCCCACTTCCACTTCGCCGGCCACCCCGAGCACGGCTTCGTCGCCGCCCCCACGGCCGCCGTCACCCCGCACCTGGCCAAATGGTTCCTCACCCGCGAACAGTTCGAGCCCGTCCCCGGTCACGCTGGGCTGTACCGGCTCAGCGAGCCCGAGCGCGACGGTCCCCGCCGCACCCGCCAGGCCGTGCACGATCTGCGCCGCCAGGGCTACACCGTGCAGGCCGACATGCACCTCGACCCGGCCCTTTCCGCCGGCCCACCCCGCCCGGTCCGCTCCAACGGACTCCAGGAACGCCGCAGCCGTCTCGCCCAGGCCGCCGCCGGCCGAACCACGCAGCGCGCCACAGCGCCCACCACCTCCCCGCCGGCCACGCGGCCGATCCCGCCTAAGCCCGCCTACGCACCGACCGTCCACCTGACGGCCGCGGGCAGTGGACGGTCCCGATGACGCCCGCGAGCAATCCGGCTCCCGATGGCCCCCTGCCAGTGGCGCCCGAACTCGCCAACACTGCCCGCGACTTCCGGCTGCGGATGGCGGTCATCGACCGCGAGAGCGAAACCGCGCTCGACCTGACGCGCGACCGCTACGGCCGCACCGTCCACGCAGGCGCCGCGGCAGCGGCACGAGCCCACCGCGACAAGGCGGCGGTGGAGGCGTACGCGACGCACCTCGCCCCGCACGCCGATGCTCTCCTCGAAGCTGCCCGTCGTGCGCTCGACGAGCTGCCACCCGCCCGGCACCTCGCCGGGTGGCGGGCCGTGCTGGACGGCCTGGCCGCCTCCGCCACCGAGATCCGCCGGGCGCTCGACCGGGCCGGCCGCCCCCGGCTCCCCGGCCGAACGCGCTCAGCACTCGGCCCTGTGGCCGCACCTCACCGCCTGGGCAGATCACAGCTTCATCGCCAGCGACCTCGCCGACCAGAACAAACAACACCATCACAAGGCACCGCTGACCGACGAAGAACAGCAGATGTGGACCGAGATGGCCCATGCCGCGCAGCAGCGAGGCGAACTCATGCTCACCGAGTCGTGGTACGCCGCCGACGGGCAGCCGATCACCCTCGCCCACCTGGTCGAGGACGACGACTCGACGCTGATCGCGCTGCGAGGCGACCCGGACGCACCGGGCTGGCAGGTGATCGGGCACTACGCCCACGAATACGAGGCGGGAAAGGCGCTGCCCGTCCCGGTCCCGCCCGGCGTACTGCGCACGGACGTCTCCCGGTTCAACCGCCCCGCGCCGGTCCCGGAGGTGTCGCTGCAGGAACTCATCCGCGACGTCGTCGAGGGCCGGGCCGCGGGAGACGCCTCCGAAGCGCTCCTTGCCGCCGTCCAGCGCGGATACGACGCTGGCCCGATGGTCCGCCTCCAGGAACTTCTGGAAACGAGCGGCCAGTTCGCAGGCGCCCTGGAAACCGTGCAGGGCCGCCAAATCGCCGCCCGACTCTCAGCGCTGGGCCGGCAAATCGAGTTCCTCACGCGCGAAGTCGAAGAGGCGGCCGAGGACCTCGGTGCGACCGTCGCCGTCCTGCCGCCGCACCGCACCCCCGTACTGCGCGTACGCCCGCGCCCCGCCGTGGACACCACACCACCCACGCCACCGCCCCGCGCCCGCACGACCGCCCGCCACCGCTAAGCCACCGTGGCTGATCATGCCGATCGGCGTCGAGCAGTCCGCCAGCACCCCTCTCGCTGGACGCCTCGCCGAGCAGCCTCTAGCCAGCGCTGCGCTCCCCGCCGCCGGCGAGGACTTCGCTCGCGCCGCTCTCGCCGTGCGCCGATGTCTCTGCCCCCACCGGACAGCTGCAGCGTGGCCGGCATCGCCGCCCGCGGCACTGATCAAGGCGCAACCCCCACTACTTTCCAACCCTTTTGAGGAGATCCATTTATGGCCGTTGTTGGTACACCCGGCTATCAGAACGTGCGGAAAGGCGAGTCAGGTAGCTGCGGGGCGGTGAGGCCCGCCCTGGAGCATGTCGGCAGTCATTGCCCATCGTTCGCGGTCCAGCCACGCACCGTTGATGTGCTGGAAGCTCCGGGCCCGCCTCGCCTTCGCCCAACACCCCACCACTTTCCCGCCACCACCGATTAGGAGATCCGCCTTGCCCGAAGCACCAGCAGAGCCGTTCATGACGATCCGGCACACCATCACCGGCGAGATCACCACCACCGGCTACAACGCCGCCGCCCGGCGGATCCTGCTCCAGGACGGCTTCGAAGAGACGCCCGGCTGCGCCTGCCGAGCGACGGAACCCGGTACGGAGCGGACGCACGGGCCTGCTCGGCAGCCAGCGAGCTGCTCGTCGCCGGCCACCACCCCCTGCACCTGGACCGAGCCCTCGGTCGGCCGGTGAGCGCCGACGGTACGCCCCGGTTGGCCCGGTCGCCGATGTCGGCACAGTCCGTGATCCGCTCCGAGAGCGGCCAGCCTCTCCAGCGCATCGCCAACCCCGCCCGCACCAGAACCTGTTGAAGGACCCTCGTTTTGACCACACCCGGACCGCCTACCAGTCCAGCGCGCACCAAGGGCGGCGAACTACGGGCCAAGGTGGCCCGACTGCTGGCCGACCGGCCGGCGGACACGCTCACCATCGGGGACATGGCCAGGCAGCTGGGCCACTCCCACGGCGCCGTCCGCAACGCCGCCCTCACCCTGGTGCGACGCGGCGAGGCCGACCAAGGCGGAACCGGACAACCGGAGTTCCGCGCGAACGCGAAAACCGCCGCAGCCGCGCAGACCGCTGTGATCAGCCCCCCGGGCACCCACTCTCCCCGCGCCCAGGCGGCCAGGGCCCGCACGACCATGCCCGCAGCAGCCCCGCCCAGGCAGACCGGCCCGATCCGCCGCGCGGGGGGCCAGCTCTACCACCCCCGGGAGCTGGCCGATCTGCCCGACGTCGAGGCGTTGAATCGCCTGCGCGACGCCGACGTGCCGGTGCTGCTCTACGGCCCTCCGGGCACCGGCAAGACGAGTCTGGTCGAGGCGGCGTTCCCGGACCTGCTCACCGTCGCCGGCGACGGCGACACCACGGTCGGCGACTTGATCGGCGAGTACACACAGGACGACGCGGGAGCCTACGTCTTCCAGTACGGTCCGCTGGTCACCGCGATGACCGAGGGCCGCGCCCTGCTGATCGACGATGCCACCTTGATCTCACCGAAGGTCCTGGCGGCGCTGTATCCCGCGATGGACGGGCGCAGGCAGATCCAGGTCAAGGCCCACAAGGGCGAGACCATCAAGGCCGAGCCGGGCTTCTACGTGGTGGCGGGCCACAATCCCGGCGTCCACGGCGCGGTGTTGACGGAGGCGCTCGCGAGCCGGTTCAGCGTGCAGATCCAGATCGGCACGGACTATGACCTCGCCCTGGCGCTGAGGATCGATGCCCGGGTGGTCCGGGTCGCCCGACACCTCGCCCACCAAGTCGAACTCGGCGAGCTGGGCTGGGCCCCCCAACTGCGAGAACTGCTCAGCTACCAGAAGACCGAGGCCGTCCTCGGCACCAAAGCCGCGCTCGCGAACCTGGTCGGCATCGCTCCTGTGGAGGATCGCGACGCCGTCGCCGCCGCCGTCATCAAGGCAGTCGGCGTCAAGAAGATCGCGCCCCTCACCCTCGGCAAGCAGCTCCCCGCCTCAGCCGCCCGGCAGCCCCCGGGCAGCACCGGCTCCGCACACCGGGGCCGCTCGCGATGAGCGCCCACCACCACGTCCAGTCCCCCGCCACCACGCGGGACGACGACGCCGACCTCGCGCGATGGGACGACGACGGCGCCCCGCCCGCGCAACCC
This sequence comes from Streptomyces sp. T12, assembly GCF_028736035.1. NCBI lineage: Bacteria > Bacillati > Actinomycetota > Actinomycetes > Kitasatosporales > Streptomycetaceae > Streptomyces > Streptomyces sp. T12. Next base: position 10,131,133 of record NZ_CP117866.1, on the reverse strand, counting down.
CGTTCCTCCCCGGCCGCGTGGCTGCGCGTGGGAGCCGAACTCGGCGACCGGCTGGTCGACCTCTCCGGCCGCCAGGACCTCCTCGTCACCTGCCGCCCCGGCACACGCAGCGGCGCACCGGCCGCGTTCTTCCCCACTCTGGGCGAGGTCGAGTTCGACGCCGGCCTGTTCGCCCCGCTGAAGCCCCACGAGATCCATCCGCGGATCGTGGGCGACGAGGAGCGGTATCCCGCCGCCTGGGGAGTGTTCGTCCACGAGGCCGCGCACGCGGCCCACTCCGTCTGGACGGCGCCAGCCGGAGCGGACCCCCGTGTCGTCGAGGCCGCGCTCCTGCTGGAGGAGAGCCGCGTCGAAGGCGCACACCTGATCACGCGGCCCACGGACCGCACGTACCTGCGCACCAGTGCCCGAACCCTGGTCTTGCCCGACATCGCCCACCCCACCCTCCAGGGCATCGAGCACGCCGCCGCCGTGGCGGCCCTGATCCTCGGCCGCCGTGACGTCGGCATCCTGGACGCCGGCGAGACCCGGGCCGTCGCCGATCTGTGCGAAAGGGTGCTGGGCGCAGATCTGCTGGCCACACTCACCCGCATCTGGACCGCAGCCCACCAGTGCGCCGACCACGACGCCACGACCATGCTCGCGCACGGTCAAGAATGGTGCGACGCTCTGGACACTGCGGCCCCCGCCCTTCCCGTGCCGGAGAACCTCACCGATCTGCTGTCCGGCGCCGTGGGGGTCGTCATGGACAGCACGGCAGCCACCGACGCCGCCGACCTCGCGGCACAGGACGCAGCGTCCAACGCCATGGCGTCGCGGTCCAAGGCGCAGGCTCAGGACCGCGCCCAGCGGGCCGGCCAGCGACGCAAAGCCGCCGCCACCGCCAAGTCGGTGTTCAACGCCCGTGGCACCACCGTCACCCCCGACGGCACACCGGCGCCCCACAGCAACCCGGTCACCGGCACCCGCAGGCCCACCGCCGCCGAGCAGAGTGCCGCCGCGCGCCTGAGCCGCGCCCTGCGTGCTGCCGCCTACCGCGAGCGGACCGAGGAGCGGACCACCAGCCCCACCCCGCCCGGCCGCCTCAACATGCGCGCGGCCCTCGCCCGCGACGCTCAGCGCGCGGCCGGGTCGGTCCCCACCGCGGAACCGTTCACCCACACCCGCCGCCGCAACTCCCCAACCCCACCGCTGCGTGTGGGTATCGCCGTCGACGTCTCCGGCTCCATGCGTGCCGCCTGCGCGCCCGTCGCGTCCGCTGCCTGGATCGTGGCACGCGCAGCAGCCCTGACCGACCCCGACTCCCTTACCGCCACCATCGCCTACGACAGGCACCTGACCGCATTGACCCGACCCACCCACCGAGCACCAGAGCGCGTGACGACGTTCGATGCCAACGGCGGCCACCACAACCTCGGCGACGCCATCGACGCACTCGACCACGGCCTCGAACTCAGCCGCCCCGGCGCCGGCCGCCTCCTCGTGATCGTCACCGACGCCCGGTACGGCAGCGACGAAACCGCTCAAGCCGTCACCCGCGTCAAGCAGCTCACGACCGCCGGCTGCGCCGTACTCCAGCTCACCCTCACCGCCAAGTCCCACCACTTGCCGGGGACCACCTTGTTGCACCTGTCCCAGCCCTCCAGCGCTCCTGCCGCCATCGCCAAGGCGGCCACAGACGCCATCCGCAGGACACGCTGAGACGACGCAGAAGGCGGAAGCGTCCCCGAGACCACCGCCAAGCACTCCAGACCACCTCCGTCCGCCGCATGAAGCGTGCATCTGATGCTCGAACCTCCGCAACGACGCAGGCCACCACCCCAACCGCCAACGAAAGGCACTCGATTTGAAGCCCCAGACCAGCAGCCCGACCTCGAACGTAACGCCCATCAAACGGAATTCCCCGGGGGTCCCTACGCATTGGACCGTGGAGCACGCATGCTCTCACCAGGTGGTTCATGACCTTTCCGACCGTCCTGCCGACAAGCGGGCGGGTTTCGCCCGCTGGCTCGCGGCGAAGGACTGCACCGACTGCTGGAAGGCGGCGCGCGACGCCGACACCGAGTCCAAGGAGGAGTGGCTCGCGGCCAAGCGCGCCGCAGAGCAGGAGGCTGCCGTCGCGTGGGCGAAGCAGTTCGACATGCCGCCGTTGGAGGGCCCGGTGAAGGCCCTGGAGTGGGGCGAGCGCTCCCGCCACCAGCTGATGACGGCGGCGCACACCGCGCTCGTCATCGAAGGGGCCTGGGACGAGGCGGACTGGGCGGAGCTGGAGGACAAGGCTCGCGCCATCACTCGTGCCGGGTGGTGGATTGATCAGCGCGACGCCGAAGGCGCTGACCTGGTCGAACTCCTCGACGCAGCGTCCGAGGCGGACCGCGAGACGGAGAACCCGTTCCGCTGACGCAGGCGGAACATAGCCGGGAAACGCCGGTTAGCCAAACCGGCGTTCCTCCGGACCATTGTTCCTCCCACCCCGCCCGTCTCGTGTGGAAGGAACCGCATGTCCCAGCCCTCGCCCACGTCGGCGTTCGCTCCGACACCCGACCCGCTCACCCCCGACCGCGACATCACCCACGCCCACTTCCAGGCCGGTGACACCGTCGTCGTCCTGAGGGGGGTGGCCGGCGGGGAACTGTGGGGAGACGCGATGCGCGTCGTCGCGCCGTCCTGGCACACGCCGACCGACGAGGACGGATGGCGGCTGCGTGATGCGACCGGCGGCGCCCAGTCCTACGTCACCGCCCACCCCCGCTACCTCGTGCACCTCTCGCGCCGCTGCCCGGACTGCCTGATCTACCTGCGGGCCATGGAGGACGCGCTCCTTGCGCGGTACGCCGACCGCGACGAGGTGATCGACTGCGGCTGGTACACCACCACCGCCCTCAACCAGCTTGTGCACATCGCCGACATCCGGAGCGGCCGATGATCCCCCGCCTGCACGAGCGGAGCCACACTCCGCACGATCCACTCGCTGAGGCGCTGGGGCGGCCCGTCTCGCCCAATGAGGGCCTGACGGAGTACACGGTCGTCGCCCACTGGCCGGGATTGGATTACTTCGCCCCGGACGACGAGCACAGGACCTGGACGTCCGTCGAGTGGGCCGAGCACCTCGAAGACCCCTATCTGGACTATCCGTTCGGGTCCAGTCCGGACGGCGACCGGCGGCCGATCCTCCATCTCGACGTCCGGCTTCACCCGGACGACCGGGAGCTGACCGGCCCCGAGTGGGCCGAAGCTGCCCACCGGCTAGCCCGCGTTGCCGGCATCGAGATTCCGGGCAAGGAGGACGGCTGCCGTTGGATCGCCGTTCAGGCCCAGTCCGGACGCCTCGATTTGATCGCCAACCTGATCCACATCGACGGTGCATGGCACGCCCCGCCCGTCGACGTCCTGCGGCGCCTTGCGGACGAGGCGCGCCGCATCGAGCAGGACTTCCGTCTGATCCCCGCATGCACCGGGCTCACGGCGCGGCCCACTATCCGCACGCCCACGGCATCGGCCCAACTGGCGAGTGTCCTCATGCAGCTTGCCGACGAGCAGTCCGGCCCGCTGGCCGCGGTCCGGGGACTGGTCGAGCACACCGCGCACCGGATCGCCCGCCAGCCCGGCGCCGCCGGGATCAACGCCGCGCACCGCCTGGAGCTGATCGGCCGCCGCCTCCATGCCATCCAGCAGGACCTGGACAGCACCGCCGCGCATCTGGTCCAGCCCCGGGGCGCCGCCGTACCGCCCGCCGTCCGGCACACCGCTCACCGATCACCGTAGGAGAACCCTCTTCTTGGCCCTTGCCGATCGCTTCCTGACCCTGGGGCGCGACCTCGACTCCAACGAGGTCCTCGCCGGCGGCGGCGACCCGGAAGCCCACAGCATCCTTGAGCGCAGCGGCTTCGTCCCCGTCGTCCGCCTCCACGAGACCTATCACCGCCTGCCCACAGGTCTCGATGACGCCGAGGAGAAACGTCTCGCCACCCAGGCCGTGGCCCGGCTGCGCGCCGTGAACTACCACGTCGACGCCGACGACGCCTTCGACACCGAGACGCGCGAGGCCCACTACCTGCCGCTCGGCGCGTCTGTCGCCCACCTCGCCGAACGGATCCGTGAAGCCACCACGAGCGACGAGGTCGCCGACGCGCTGACCGAACTGACCGCCGCCCACGACGGCATCTTCGCCGCGCTGGAGGAAGTCCTCACCGCCACCGCCGACTTCCACGAGGGGCTCGGCCAGACGGCCGACCCCTACACCGCCCGGCGGCTGCGCTACCTCGCCGACGAGCACCTCCACATCCTGCGCACCGACCTCGCCCACACCCGCAACACACTCGCCGACCGGCACGCCCCGCACCCCGGCCGCAGCACCTGCACCGCGGAGGTCCCCGCCACCGAACGCGAACGCTCCGCCATGTGCGCCTGCCCGCCCCCGCCGCGCACGCTCCCGGCTCCGCCGCCCCCGGTGGCCGCCGGACTGCGCCGCTGACCCTCAACTCGCCCAAGGACACCATGCACGACCACGACACCTCCGAGCGCCTCGCCTCCTACGCCGACGTCCTCGCCGGCGAACTCCCCGACACCTGGACCAGCTCCCACCTGCCGGCCGACGCCAAGGACGACCTCGCCGAACTCGCTGACCGCATCTGGGACCTGGACCTGGTTGCCGCCATGCTCGCCGAGCAGCCGCTGCAGCAGGCCGCCGTCCTGAGCCGCCCGGACGGCGCCCAGCTCGTCGTCCTGGACCGGCACGACGCACGCGACGGCTTCCTCATCGCCGCCGTCGCCCCCCGCGCCCTGCCCGACGAGGCATACCGCGCCGTCCCCGAACCCAACGGCATCGCCCTATCGGACGATCCGTTCCTGAGCGCCGAGCAGATCTCCGGCGACCTGCTCGCCCGCTACGACAGCGCGCTCGCCCAGGCCCGGCGCAACGCCCTGGGCGGCATCCAGCCCTCCCAGACGGACCGGCTCGTCCTGACCTGGCAGGACGATGGCAGCGTCGCCACCGCCCCCGCCGACGACCGGGTCGGCGCCGTCCTCGTGGCCATCGGCTTCGTCCCGGACCCGCAGAGCGGCATCCACCGCCTGAGCGGCGACGACACCCAGGCCCAGGCCCGCGCCCTGCGCGAGATCGGCCCGCAACTCGACGCCCTCGGCATCGGCACCGCCCTCCAGCACCCCGCAGGCCGAACCGCGCCCACCTCCGCCCCAGCCTCCATGCCACCGGTCCCGGCCGGCAGCCGTACGCCGACCGCCAGGGCTCGATGAAGCAGACGGAGCCCGACTTCAGGGTGCTGGAGTACGTCACCATCGCCAAGGACCCCCGCACCGACGTGGTCGTCGCCCTCGGCGGCACCGAGAAGGCGGCGGGCATCCTCCAGCGGACCGGGGGCTTCCTCCCCGCTCCCGGACCTCGCGGGGACTACCACCGGCTTCCCCACGGCCTGCCCGTCGAGCAACAGCGCCTCGCAGCGACCACCGCCGCGCACACGTTGCTCGTCCGGTGACAGCGTCCACCTCGACCCCGCCCTGAACATGCTGGCCACACCGGAGAGCGAACGTGATGCGGCCCGGCGCTACCTCACCCGGCTCGCCGAGCGGGCCGGGGTGGCCGAGACCAGCAGTGAGGTGGCCGAGGTCCTGTCCGAGATCGCCGCACCGGTTGACGGGCTGCTGCCCCTCACCAGGGAGGTGGTCGTCCGGGCCTGGATCGCCGCCAGTGACCTTCAGAGCGCCGCCCCCGGCGGGGAACCCGAACCCCTCGCACGGCTCGGGGACACCGCCAGCTCCTTGAACAGGGCCGCCCACGCCATCCTTCGTGCCCGCAACCATGCCGCCCGCGCTCCGCAACAGCCGACCCCTGCACCACCGCCGAGCCCCGACCAGCCCCCGGCCACCCGCTGCCGTTGACCCCGGAGAGACCTTCATGGCCAACCTGGCCGACGAATACGGCACGGACGTCGAGATCTACATCAAGGCCCTGACGACCACCATCCACGCCGACACCCCGACCGGCGCCCCCGCAAAGCTCCACGACCTGCTGGACCAGCTGGGCTGGAACGCCACGAATACCCCGCGGGCGCGCCGATCTACATCTGGCACACCGTGCCCGAACGCCTCTGTGCCGACGAGCAGAAACGCCTAGCGACCCGTGCCATCCCCGCCTTGCTCCTGGCCGGGTACGAGGTCAGCTGCGCGACCGACGTGTTCGACAAAGCCGCCTACCAGCAGGCCGTGCGCGACATCCGTGCCCGTGCGGCCAGCCCCGCCACGCAGCACCCGGCACCGGCCCGTTCCCCCTCGCGCCTCGCACAAGCCCGGCACACCCCGTAAAACCCACCGGGCGGCCCCGGCACATCTCCGGGGCCGCCCCACCCGACCCGACCGGAGAGACCCGTAGTACCCCGCACACCCCCACCCATCAGCCATCGGCTCAAGCCCCGACTCGCCACGGCTCTGTTCCGCCGCTACCTGCGCGCCTGTATCCCGACCGACCCCGACCGCGCGTCCCCGCTGGCGGGCGCCCGCCCGGAGGCCGTCCTCGCCGAGACGCTGCGCATCGGCAACCGCCACCACCACTGACCGTCCCCCCTCTGACCCGGAGGAGCATGTCCCACCCCGCCCCCTACCCGGCAAGGCTGGCCGACGAGATCACCCGCCAGCTCGACCAGCTCGCCGACCACCTCTCGCAACTCCCCCCTCCCCAGGCCGCGCAGGTCATCGCCCACGTTCTCGACCCGGACACCGGAGTCCTCGGTGGCATCACCCACCTCGTCGCCACCGGCAGCGTGTTCGCCAAGGACCAGGCCGAACGAGGCACCCTCCCCGCAGAGGTATGGCTCGCCCTGGGCCGCGCCTCGAACAGACTGCACGACATCACCCTCGACCTGGACGAACACAAAGACACCCTGCAGCACGTCGGCACCCAGCCCGCCACCACCGCGGCGAAGCCCCCGGCACCCGCACCGCTCATCGCCCGGCGGCACCGGTGAAGAAGAAGCAATGGCAGGGCTGGGGCCCCGGCGAGCAGGCCGAGCAGCACTACCTCGTCCAGCCGCGCGCCCTCGCCGGCGGCGGTGACGTCCGGCACGTCTCAGAGTTCCTGCGCGCCTCGGGATGGCGGGACAAGTCCAAGACGGGCGGCCCTCTGCTCATGGAGAGCCCGGACCGCACCCTCCGTGTCGCCTACGACCCCTACGTCCTTCCCGGCGGGTGGACCATCCACGGCCAAGCGGACGGCCTGAACGGCGGTTGGTCGGCGCACCTGGGCCAGCAGACCCCGGTGGAGATCGTCGCCGGCGTGACCGACGCCCTCACCCGTCCCCGCTCCGCCCACGCTCCCAACGTCTGGGAGCCGTTGCAGGAACAGAACTGGCACACCCGGTTCGAGGGCAAGCACTACACAGCGACCAACCCGGACGGCACCGCGTGGATGCAGTACCGCCACAGCCCCGACGGCACGGCGACGTGGTGGACCGGAGCGAAGGACAAGCAGGGCAACGGCTGGACGGCCAACTTCACGCCGAACATGCCCATGCACCTGGTGCAAGCCTTCTCCACCGAACTCGCCAGCCCGGATCCCGTGATGCGCCCGCGCGGACGCGTCCCGCACAGCGCGCAGATCCGCACCTGGTCGGTCTCCGTCACGCTCTCCCAGCTCCGCGCCTGGCAGCAGGCCCGGATCACGGCCGCCCGCGCCGCCAGCTGGGCCCGCAACAGCGCCCAAAGCACCCGGCCACGCACCACCGCCCGTCCCCGCACTCCGGCTGGCCGCGCGCGGACCCGCCGCTGACCCCGACGTCCCCGTCCCAAGGAGCCCGATGCCCGCACTCACCCCGGACGCCATCCACGCAGCGACCGAAACCCTGTCGGACCTCACCTGCTACCTGCGCGAGAATCCCGACCCCGCAGAGGCCCTGGCCCTCGTCGAGCCCCTCCTCGACGAGTACACGGGCCTGCCCGTCCAACTCGCCGACACCCTGCGCGCCCTCGCCCGAGCCCTGCAGGACCACGCGGACATCCCGCGCACCGCACAAGTCGACCTTCTGATCACCGAGTTGCGCACGGCCGCGTGGGAACAGGCCGACCAGCACACGCTCCACTACGTGCTAGACGATCTCCGCCACCTGCACGACAGTGCCGGCCCGCGCGAGCCGGCGGGCGACTGATGCCGCTGAGCGAACGGCAGCTCGCCGCGTTCGCCGACACACACGCCACGCAGATCCCGTTCGACACCAGCCCCCGCCACCTCGCCGGCCCCGGAGACGCCCGCCACGTCACCCACGGCCTGGCCGCCGCCGGATGGAGCGCCGTCTCCGACCCGTTGAGTCCCGAGATCGTCCTGCGCAGCCCCGACCTGCGCCACCGCCTGCAGTTCGACCCGCAGTCCACCACCTCCGCATGGTGGCGGCTGCGGGCCGAACCCGCCGACACCCAGCCCGGCTGGTACGCCGAGTTCGGCGAACTCGTGCCCGCCGAAGTCCTCGCCGGCCTCACCGACGCCCTCGTCGCTGGCGCGCCCGCCGAGCCGACCAGCCCTCTGTCCGTGCTGGAAGCCGCCGGATGGCTCATCGACGGCCGCGGGATCGCGTACAGCGATCCGCCGGGGTGCAGGGTGGAGCGCCTGCCTGGGAACGGCTCGGGCACGGTGCCCTGGCGCGAACAGGTGTCCGTCACTTGGCACATCGACGTCCGCGACCGCCTCGACGGCGTCAGCTCTGGCACCCACCTGTGGCACGCCGCCTTCAGCAGCCACACGCCCGAGCACCTCGTGACCGCCTTCGTCGCCGCGCTCACGGACCCGGCACCGGTGCAGCGCGGCATGTTCGACCGCACCGCCCGTTACGGCGTCATGCAGAGGTCCAGCCCTTTCACTCCGCAGCACACGGTCGACGCGCACACCACCCGCATCAAGGCACTGCGTGCCCAGGCACGCGCCGCCCGCCGACAGCAGACGAAACCCGCGACGACCCCGGCGAACGCCAGCACCGCGCAGCCGGCCGCCCACCGCTGAACCGACAGGACCCCTCGCCATTTCCGCCGATCACCGCGCACACCGCGCGTTCCTCCGCCACCTCGACCGCTACGTGCGGGACAGCAAGAAGATCCTCGACGCCTGGGACGCCTACTCCGACGAGCACACCGACCTCGACGGCTGGCCCTACGACGACCACACCTACGGCCTGCGGGCCAGCCAGCGCGACGCCGACACCCACACCGCGTTCGAGCCACTCCGCCACGGCGCCCGCCACCTGCTGGCCACAGCCGAGACGCAACTGGGCCGCCTGCCGGCGAACACCATGCAGAGCCGCTGGGTCTACCAGTTGGGCGTCCTGCAGGCCGCCCTCGACCGGCTCGACGAACTGCACGAGCAATGGCTGGCCACACGAGATGCCCTCCCCGCCACCGCCAAGCCCGGTACCCCGGCCTACGACGACGCCCTCGCCGAACACCACGCCGAGTCGTGGAGCTACCTCGACGACTGGGCCACCCACGGCAAGTCACTCCGCGAGATCCACAAGGCAGCCCGCACAGCCCCCTCACCCCTGGCCCCCATGCCGACCGCAGCCTCGACCTCGCCTGGTCGGCGGGCGTCGGCACGAACGTGAGCGCGGTCGCGACTCACGAGACCGTCGGGGTCGGCTTCATCCCAGCGCGTCACCTCACTACCGCGCTCGCGGTCCGGCCCTCGCACCGCGTCCCAACGGCGCGCGCAGTCTCCCGGCCCTTGGCCCGAACCTCGTCACCCGCACAACGACGGACGTGCTCGCCCTGCATGTCGCCGGGGCTCTGGAAGAACACGTTCGCTCCCTCGCTGCCCGGCGCACCGCCCTGGCGGCCAGCCCCGACTCCCTCGCGACAACCGCTGGCCAAGAACGGCCACAGCCGCTGCCCCCTCGTCCCCGCCCGGAAGCTCGTAGCTCTTGCCCCCTTCCTCCTCCCCCAACAGTTCCACCGACGGGTACGACCTCGTCCTGCGCCTCCTCCTCGGCATGGTCGCGATCGGCGTCCCCCTCGCCCACCTCGCCTGGCTGTCGGGCAACATCACCGCCTACCTCACCGGAGCCGACTGGGCGCCGTACCAGCCAACCGACTCCCTCCTCCACCCCAAGCAGGTCTGGCCGGACGCGGGAGAAACGTCCCTGCTGATCGGTGCCCGCATCGTCCCCGTTCTCCTCCTCCTCGCCCTCGGCACTGCCGCGGGCATCCTGTGGGCCCGGCGCAAGAACCGAAGCGGCAGCCGGAAGAAGAAGATCACCGGCATGGCCAAAGCCCGGGACATCGAACCGCTGATGGCCAAGGCGATATCCGACAAGGCCCGCTCCCTGCGCCCGAGCCTGAAGGACGCCAAGCACATCGAGGCCCGCGACACCGGCATCCTGCTCGGCAACCTGCAGGGCACCAAACACGAGGTGCGCATGGGCTACGAGGACGTCGCCGTCGCCATCATGGCGCCGCGCTCCGGCAAGACCACCAGCCTCGCGATCCCGTCGATCCTCAACGCCCCCGGACCGGTCCTGCTCACCTCCAACAAGGCGGCTGGCGACGCCTACACCGCGACCCTCGACGCGCGCGCAGCCATCGGCCGAACCTGGTCGATGGACCCGCAACAGATCGCCCACGCCGAACGGGCCATGTGGTGGAACCCTCTCGCGGACGCCAAGTCCCTGGACGGCGCTGGGCGGTTGGCCGGCCACTTCCTCGCCGCCTCCGTGGACGCGAGCCAGCAGGGCGACTTCTGGTCCAAGGCCGGATCCAACATCCTGGCGCAGTTGTTCCTCGCTGCGGCCCTCGACGAACGACCCATCACCGATGTCATGAACTGGCTGGCGTTCCCTGCCGACCGTACCCCGCTGGACGTCCTGCGCGACCACGGCTTCACGGCTGTCGCTGCCCAGCTCAAGGGCACAGTGGAAGGACCGCCGGAGACCCGCGATGGCATCTACGAGACCGCCCGCCAGTACGCCGCCGCCCTTCTCAACTCGGAGATTGCCGCGTGGGTCACCCCGCAGAAGGGCGTGCGGGAGTTCAGGCCGAGCGAGTTCGTCACCTCCACCGACACACTCTTCCTCCTTAGCAAGGACGGCGGTGGCGGCGCCTCGGCACTGATCGCGGCGTGCGCCGACTCCGTGATGCGCGCCGCGACCGCCCAGGCCGAGCGTGCCGGCGGGCGCCTGGACCCGCCGATGCTCGCGATCCTCGACGAGGCCGCCAACGTCTGCAAGATCAGTGATCTCCCCGACCTGTACTCGCACTTGGGCTCACGGGGCATCATCCCGATCACGATCCTGCAGTCCTACCGCCAGGGCCAGAAGGTGTGGGGCGACGCGGGCATGGACGCTATGTGGTCTGCCTCCACCGTCAAGGTGATCGGCAGCGGCATCGACGACCCGGACTTCGCTGACAAGCTCTCCCGGCTCATAGGCGACCATGACGTCGAGACCACCTCCACCTCAATGTCCGAGTCCGGCAAGTCGACCTCGGTGTCGATGCGGCAGGAGCGGATCCTGCCCGCCGACGCGATCCGGGCACTCCCCAAGGGCACGGCCTTGTGTTTCGCCACCGGCATGCGGGCCGCCATGCTCGACCTGCGCCCCTGGTACCTGGAGCCCGGTGCAGCCAACCTGTCGGCGGCCTCCGAGCGCGCGTCGAAGGCAATCACCGCCCGCGCCGTCGCGAAGCACGCGCCCACCCAAGCCGACTTCGGACCGGCAGCGTGAGCCAGACCCGCCTGCACCTGGTGCCCGTCCACTCCCGCGACGAAGCCCGCACCAGACTCCGCACTCCCGCCACCGCTCGCCCAGCGTCCTCAGCCAGCCCGCCCCGTCGGCGTCATCGGAAAGGGCCACCTCCCGCCTGGTCCGCTGAAGCAGCGCCACATACCCCTGGACCACCTTGCCTCTTGTTGACATCCCCGATGTGTTCATCGGGGCCACCGACGACGGACACACCTTCATCGTCCTCAACCGCCACATCCGCGACGCCCAACGGCTGCTGACCGAGGCCGGGTTCCTCGCCCGCGAACACCTCGGCCGCACCCTCTACCTGCTCCCACCGTCCGCCGCGCAGGACGCGCACGAGCGCGCCGGGATCGCGATGTACGGGCTCTTGGCCCACACCCACGACCTCGTCGACCTCTCCTGGACGACGCGCTGGAGCCCCGACCATCCCGTAGCCGCTCCCGAACTGCGCTTCCGGATCGGTGACGGCACCGTTGCCGTGACCGCCGCGACCTCCACCGCCCGTGCCCTCCTGGAGCAGCACGGCTTCACGCCCTCCACCGACGGCTCGTCGTACCGGCCACCGATGCCACTGAGCGAGCGTGACCTGCTGGGCTCAGTCGTCCGTGCCGAATCCCACGCCTACGCCCACGGGCTCGGCGTCCACGTCGACTTGGGCATCCCCACACCCGACGCGATCCCCGCCGCGCCCCAGCACACGTCGGCCGCCGTCCCCCGAGGACCGGCCACCGAGCCTGCGCGGCGCCGCACCCACTGACCTCCCCGGAGACCCACCATCGCCATCCGTCAGATCGATCTGCCCGTGCAGGTCGACCACCTCCGCAAGCTCGGCGCCGACTTCAACGCCCTGAAGACCAGCGTCAGCACGCTGAAGGCGCAGCCAGGCAGCGAGATGCTGAAGCAGCTCGCCCCGAAGATCGCCCAAGCTCACGAGCTGACCGGCCGCGCCCTGGGGCGGCTGGCCGCCCTCGACGGCAGCCAGTACACCGCCGTACCCGGCAGCCGAGCCACCCTGGAGGCGCTCAGTTCCGTCGTGGAATCAGCGTCTGTGGCCGCCCTCGACCTCGCAAGCGCGGTCGCGGACAACCCGCTGGAAGGGACCGCCTTCGCTGGCGGCCCGCCGCTGGACGACAACACCGTGCGCAAGGCCCGGCATGCCGAAGCCGCCCCTCGTCTGGCCGAGGCCCTGGGAAGGGTCGCCCACCAACTGGACCTGTGCGCAACCGGCTGCCTCTACACCGCATCGGGCATCGTCGGGGACCTCAAGAGCCACCCGGAGCACCTGCCACCGCTTCCGCCGCTGACCCCAGCCCACTACACGGCCCTGGAAAAGATCGCCCAGGGCGGCACCAGCGTCTCCCGGTCTCTGCGCAGCAGCCGGGAGACCGTCCGGGCCGGCGACGGCAGCACCATCCGCAGCAAGCCCTTCACCGTCCTCGCGGACAGCAAGCTGATCCGCATCCAGCAAGGGGCCTCCCTCTTCCTTGACCGGAGCGTCACGATCACCACCGCCGGACGGCTGGCACTGGACACCCAGAAACCCGCACGCACGCCGACAACGGCACCGGCATCGTTGCCCGCTCCTGCTGCCGCCGCGGCTGGCAGGCGGCGGTGAACAGCTTCGCCCCCGACGACCTCGTACTCGTCTCCCCCACGGCACCTGGCCGGGGCCGACAAGCTCCCAGATGCGGTCGGCCAGCTCGCCCACCCCTCACTCGCCCCCGCAGCCCTTGAAAACCTCCGCGATGACAACACCGTCCGACGCCCCGCTGTTCGACGTGGACGCACCCGCGCCCCTGACCCCCGTGGAACGGCTGCTGGCGCTCGCCGACCTCTACACCCAGCACAACGACCTGATCGACACCCTGTTCTCCGGCCGCACTCCCCAACCTGATCCGGATGCCTACGCCGCCTCCGCCCGGCGACTGGAGCGCGAGGCCCTCGCCGCCATCAAGGCGGTCCGCCAGCAGCCCCTGCCCGCCATCGACTCGGTCAAGGGCGCTGTCGTACGGCTGAAGCAGCTCACCCACCTGACCGGTGGCGCCACTCGCTACCTCACCGCCGCGCAGCACGTCCGACCGCCGGACGATGCACAGCACCAGCTCCTCGATCCCCGGCACGGAGTCGGCCAATACGTACAGCTGGCCCGCGAACTCACCGCGCTCGCACCCCTGACCATCATCGGCTCCGCCATGGTCATCGCCGGCAGACTGCCCAGCAGGGCACGCAGCACCACCACCGTGCCCGGTATGACCAAGGACCATCGCGCTGCGCTGCTCGAAGTCGCCCGAGGCCACATCGCCGTCACCGAATACGACGGGAACCAGCGCGTCTACCACCACGAAACGGCTGTGGACGCCGAGATGCTGAGCCAGCTGGAAGCCCAGGTCCTGGTCATCCGCGAGCCCGCGTCCGCAGCGCCCTTCTTTACGGGCGGGCCGCTGCGCGACCGCGCACGGCTGACCGCCCACGGAATCTCCGCCCTCAGCACGGTCGTCGTTTCCCCCCTTCCCGCCAGCAGGCCGGCCGTCGGCCCCGTTGCCGCACCCACCACGGTCAACTCCTCCCGCGCACGCCGCTGACAGCGCCGCCCCCGTCAGCGCTTGCCTGCCTTCTCCTCCATTCATGCAAGGAATTCCCGATTCACGACTCCCCCACGCGCATCTGCATTTCACTGGGCGCCGGCATTCAGTCCAGCGCCATGCTCGCCCTCTCCGCCAACGGCGTTCTCCCCAAAGCCGATTACGCCATCTTCGCCGACACCGGCTGGGAACCCCGGACGGTCTACGATCATCTCGACCGACTCGAACAGGAAATAGCCACCCCGGCCGGAATACCCATTCTACGAGTCTCCTCGGGCAACATTCGAAAGGACGCCCTCGACCCGGCGCACCGCTTCGCCTCCATGCCCCTCTACATCCTCAATCAGGACGGCAAGCAGGGGATGACCAGACGGCAATGCACCGGGGAATACAAAATCAAACCGATCAAGAAAAAGGTCCGAGAAATCCTCGGATACCCCTACCCCGCACGCATCCCCAAGGGCGTGTTCGTCGAGCAGTGGGTAGGTATCTCCACGGACGAATTCCATCGCGCCAAGGACGCCGACGTCCGCTACATGCGCAACCGGCATCCGCTCATCGACATGGGCTGGTCGCGAGAAGACTGCATTCGTTACCTGACATCGATCGGCCTGGCGGACACGCCGAAATCGAGTTGTCTGGGGTGCCCATTCCACGGAAATGCGCAGTGGCGGAATATCCGTGACACGAGCCCGGACGAGTGGCAGGACGTCGTGGAATTCGACGCCGCTATCCGTCAGGGCAACGCCCGTGCGAACGCGAGCGGCAACCGGCTCCTCGGGCAGGCTTTTCTGCACCGTTCCAGGGTACCGCTGAGCGAAGCCCCGATCGACCATGTCACCGCCGCCGAATGGGCTGCCCGGCAAAGCGAGTTGACCGACGCTCCTGATGCGCAGGAGTTGGAGCAGGGTGTGGTGGTCGGCTGTTCGCCCTGGGCCTGCCGTAGCAGCGAACCGGCCGTCTCGCAGGACGACTTCGGGCTGGCCACGTGATACTCGACCTCTTCGCGGGGCCGGGCGGCTGGAGCCGAGCACTGGGCGTCCTCGGCGTGCGCGACATCGGTCTGGAATGGGACCCGTGGGCGTGCAAAACCCGTATCGCTGCTGGGCAGTTGACGGTCCGGACCGACGTGGCGAGGTATCCGACGTGGCCGTTCATCGGCCGCACGCGCGGGCTGATCGCGTCCCCGCCGTGTCAGGCGTGGAGCATGGCCGGCAAACGCCTCGGCCTGCTCGACCAGCCGCTGGTGCACGCGGCGGTCGAGGACCTGGCTGCCGGACGCGACACCCGTGAACGCCTCCTCGCCGCGTGCCGCGACGAGCGCTCCCTGCTCGCAGCCGAGCCGATGCGCTACCTGCATGCCCTCAACACGGTCGGCGAGCCCGACTGGGTCGCCATGGAGGAGGTGCCGGACGTCCTGCCCCTGTGGAAGCAGTACGCGGCCGTCCTTCGCGGATGGGGATTCTCCGTCTGGTACGGCATCCTCAACGCCGCCGACTTCGGCGTCCCGCAGACCAGGAGAAGGGCGATCCTCCTCGCCTCCCGGGTCCGTACGGCACAGCCTCCCCCGCCCACGCACTCCCAAGTCGCCGAGCCGGAGTCGCTGTTTGGGCCGGGCCGTGCCCGTTGGGTGAGTATGGCCGAGGCCCTGGGCTGGGGCGCGACCGACCGGCCCGTCCCTACCGTCTGCGCCGGGGGCGGTCCCGGCGGCGGTCCCGAACCGTTCCCGTCGGGCTCCCGCAAGACGCTGTCCGACGCCCGGGAGCGCGGCACCTGGATGCCCCGGCCGGACGGCGTCGACCGGCCGTCCCGCCGCGAAGGAGCTGGACGGGCGGCCCGGCACGGCGCACGTGAGGACCGCTCTGACACCGCTCCGGCGCCGGCGTTCACCGCCGGGGACCACCGCTGGTCCTGGTCGTTGCGGAGCAACAACCAGGCTAATGCCACCATCCGGTCCATCCAGGAGCCAGCGGGCACGCTCTTCTTCGGACACCGCGCGAACGAGTGCACCTGGGTCGCCGAACCGGCCTCGGCACCAGCGGAGGACACGGACGTGCCAGCGGTGCCGGAGCCGATCCGGATCACCGCCCGCGAGGCCGGGATCCTGCAGACCTTCCCCGCCGACTACCCCTGGGCCGGCAACAAAGGCCAGCAGTTCTCGCAGATCGGCAACGCCGTGCCCCCGCTGCTCGCAGGCCACCTCCTCGCCCCGCACCTCGGCGTCACCCTCGCCCCCGACGACTTCACCCTCGCCGCCTGATGCCCCACGATCCCGAACCCGACGAAGACGACCTCGACGACCTGCCCGATACCCATCCCCCACTGCCCGTGCGCTACGCCGAGCAGGCCCTCCTCGGGGCCCTCCTCCTCGATCCGCACCGCCTTGACGACGTGAGCGGCATCGCCGCCAACTCGTTCTCCACCGCCGCGCACTCCGCCCTGTTCGCCGCGATCAGCACCCTGCCGCCGCCCGACCCCGCCGAGCATGCGAAGAACACCAACTGGCTCAACCACGTGCTCGCCACAGGGCGCGAGCAGGCGCGCGGACTGACCGCCTCGTACCTGCACACCCTCGTCCAGGTCTGCCCCTGGCCTCGCCACGCACCGGCCTACGCACGGATGGTCGAGGCCGAACACGCCCGCCGCCGTCTGCAGACGGCCGCCGAACGCCTCGTCCACACCGTCCACGACGCCTCTCTGCCGCACCCCGTCCAGACGGTGCTCGCCACGGCCGACGCGCTCGCCGCAGTTGTGGACGACATCGCGAGCCGTTTCCCGCCGCGCGCCGGAGTGCTGCCCCGCACCGCGGCACCGCCGCCAGCGATCGCGCCCGACTACACCGAGGCGGTCGAGGAGGAGCAACTGCTGCTCGCGACCGCCACCGCCCACCCATCCGATATCGAGTCCGTCCCGTGGCTGCTCCCCGACGACCTCACCCTGCCCTTGCACGCCGGCCTGTGGCAGTGCCTGACCGCCCTGGCCCGCCGCCACGAGCCCGTCGACCCCGTCACCGTCCTGTGGGAAGCCCAACAGCGCGGCCTGCTGGACGACGGCAGTGCACCGGGCGAGGTGCTCCGCATGCTGGCGGAACCGGCTGGTTCCGTGGAGCACTGGGGCGAGCGCGCCCTGCGGCGTTCCCTCCTGGCTACCGCCGAACACACCGGGCGGCGCATCGAGGCGTACGCCAGCGACCCAGCGAACACACCGTTCCAACTCGTCGTCGGCGCCCGCCGCTCCCTCGCCGACATCGGCGCCGTCCGCACCCGCTGGCAGCACGCCACCGGAGCCACCCCGCCACAGCAGCAGCTGCCTGCGCCCACCACCCGCGCCGGACCGCCGACCACCACGGTCGCGCACACCGCCCGGTCCACACGAGCAACCCGATAGCCCCCACGTACGCCGGTGGCCGGCCCCGAAGGCCCGGCCACCGGCAGAACAGACGAGACCCCCACGTGACTGCCACCATCGACGCCCACGTCCGCCTCGACACCCACCCCACTCACCCGAGCGCCGTGCAGGCCGTCCTGACCGGCACGCAGGCCCGCGTCGCCCTCATGGCTTTGGAGGCTGCCAACTGGAGCGTCGCCGCCACCAACGTCCTGGTCCTGGCCCGCATCGATCACGAGGAGTCTCAATGACGAACTCAAGCCTCCTGAGACCGCTCGCCGTCGGCTGCTATTCGAGCAGGGGACCGTTCTCCACACGCACCGATTCGGAAACACCGCCGACAACCCGATGCGCGCACGCCGGTACCAACCAACGTGACGGATGCCGAGTGGGCCGTGGTCCACGCCGGTACCGGGCGCCGGGGGACCGGGGGCACGCCTCTTCCACCCTTGGTACGGCCGGAGTCTTAGCCGTCAGCCTCGGCAGCAAGATCCCAGACGACGGCGTCAAACTTCACCACAGGGCCGCTGGCCTCTGGGAACTGTGTCACCTTCAGTCGTGCGACGCGCCCCTCTTCGGTCTTCAGGCAAACGACACTTCCCAGATCCACGGACACGGAGTGAGTGCCGGTGGAGTCCACGGTTTCCGCGCAGTCGGCGTAGTTCGGCAGTTTGCGGTCGCCTTCCCACAATGACAACGATCCGTCGTCTAGCGCGAAGACGTCGTAGGGGACAGAGATGCCGCCCGTGCCGACATCGTTGCGGCCAGTTGCATCGACGGGCTGGCCCTTGTCCAAGTCCTTAGCGCCACCGTCGAGCAGTAACGGACCCTGCCATTGCACGCCAGGGGAGACCGCTGGTATCGAGGAGGTCTGGCTCGCTTCCTCACCCTTAGAACCGGTCGAAGGTGAAGAGCCGCCTGATTCGCCCTTGCCCGACTGCGATCCAGTGGCTGGACCGCTGGTGAGGGATGAGGAAGGCGTGGAACCGGTGCCCTCGTCACTGTCGCCGGTGGCGGCTGCGTACGTGGCCGCAGCAGTAATGGCGGCAGCCACGACCCCGCCGAGGGCGAGAATCCACTCCTTGCGGTGTGCTCTTAACCAGCCCTCCTCGGCTGCGCCGTCGCCGCCGTCCGCAGTGTCCTGTGATGGTGACGCTGGGGCAGGGCCTGGAGCCGCCCCGCCGAAGTAGTTGTTGTTGGTTATGTACTGGTTGTTACCTGCTTGATTGGCAGTGCCCTGATCGTGAACCGTAGCGCTCATATGGGTTGTAGGTTCACTCGGCTCAGGCTGCCCGGTCTTGGGCTGGTCTCTTGCCACTGCCCCACCTCAACGCTGTCGTGTCCTGGTGCCTGTGCGCACGGCTGATTGTATGACGCTCTGTCACATCCCGGCCGATTGGCTGGTTGGCAACCTGGCATGGTGTGCGGACGCGCCCTCCAAATAGCAGATTGCACCAACGGACGACCGGCATCAGCTCTGTAAGCGGACTTTTCTACGGACCTTTTCAGAGGCTCCCCAGTCACAGATGCCGCATCTTCCTGATCCCGGACCCAGACTTATGTCGATGCGCGGCAGCCAGCCCGAACTGGAGTTGATCGACGCACGCCATCCACGAGTCGCAGACCCTGCGTATTGAGCGCGTCCACGAAACCCCCGCTCACGAGACCGCATGGACCGTAGCCGCCTACGAGACACCCGTCTCCGACCGCATGTGGGTCCTCAACGCGACCGGCGCCACCCCAGGACCGGTGCTGCAGGATCTGCTCATCCACCTCGCCGACGGCGACGGCTGGGACACGGCCATCGGTGTCCCGGTGGACGAGAAGACGGTCACTGCAGCCACCCAGCCGCTCTCCGACGCCGGATGGAAGCACACCATGGACGGGCGATGGATCCGCTGGACGTCCCCCGACGGGGACGCGGGCGTCCAGTTCGACGCCTTCGCCGCACAGCACCCGAATCAGAACCTGGCCACCTGGACCATCTGGGCCAGTCCCGGTCCGGAACGGCCCACCTGGGCCATCACCGCGTCCCGGCACACCCCGAGTTCACTGCTGACGGGCCTCGCCGAGACCCTCGCCCAAAAGACCGGCACCCGCCAGGCGCAGCCAGGCCGCGAGCACAGGACCCGACTCGCCGCCAGTGCGCCGGCGGCTCGGTCGGTCACGGCCAGCCGACCCGCCAGCCGTTCGCGCTGATCACCGGCCCACGACCGCAGACACCGCACGAAGCGCAGCCCGCCAGGCGACAGGCAGCGGCATCCGATCACGCCGCCGCGTAGCTCGCCCGGAACAGATCCTGCGCCCGCTCCACGTCCCTCGGAGTGCGGAGCTGAACCTCCAGGTCACCCGTCCCGTGGTGACCGAGCCCGGACACGTCCCGGGTGAAGCCCGGAACGAGGTCGACCTCCTTCGGATCGACCTTCAGGTAGACCAGCAGCTTGCTGCGCTGCGGCGGGCACAGGCAGGCGAAGTTCCGCAACCGCTGATACGCCCGGTACTGCTTGCGCTCGACACGGTTCACACCGTCGCCGAGCCCGAGTAGCGCCTCATCGACCGCGCCCGCCAGCTCCACCATCGACGCACCCTCGGCGTCGGCTGCCGCCCGAGCAACTGCCTGGCGGCGCGCCCGGCGTGCCACCTGCATTCCGCCGCTCACGGACGCCACGGTCTCAAGCCCGAGCAGGTCGCTGCCGAAGAGTCGGTAGCGGACCAGGTCGATCGACCGCCGGTGCTCACGCACGGCATGCACGTCGTAGCGTGTGAAGTCGCCGGCGATACAGATCAGTCGAGGGCCGCTCCACAGGACCTGGGACGCGGCCGTCACCCCGAGCCGGTCGCGGACCAGGTGCTCGAACTCGGCGCGATGGTCCATCAGCCACGCCAGGTAGAACAGGCCCTGATTGATGACGCCAGCGTCGACACCGCGCTTGTACTCGACAATGACGGGCGATCCGTTCTCGTCCAGCCCGAGCGAATCGATCCGGCCCCCGTGGACCGGCCCGGTGCCGTACTCGCTGGCCAGGAACCGGACGCCCAGCAGCGTCTCCATGTGCGCCTCGACCAGACCCTGCACATCAGCCTCGACCTCAGCAAGACGCGGCGTGACCTCGGTCACGCCGCTTTTCGTTATGTCCGTACGGAACAGCTTCAAGCCGACCACCCCCGTTATCGCATCGGAGATCGACAACGCCGGGCAGGTGGAGATTTGTTTCCGCAACGGGCAGTAATCGCGTGAAGAACGTGTGCTGGAAGCCTGATCGACTGGGTTAACAGCCCTCCCGAATGGCACGCACGCCCGAGGTGCCCGCGCGATTCGTCAGCATCCGGCACGAATCCAGCACGGTACGGGTATCGGGGCTGACGGCAGATGACGAGAGGTCAGACAGTCCAGCACCTACCCACCGCAGTAAAGCTCAAGGGGCCTGACCCCGAAGAGTCAGACCCCATTCGACCTGTATGTTTGCGCGTCCTGCATGACGTGGTCCTCGACCTCCACGCGGGCCGTCCCATCAGCGAGATGCCCGCTTCTGCCGCAACAGCCCGCAGGGGCCGCCCCGACGGTGGACACGTGACCAGCGCGTGACCAGTAGCGGTCAGGAACAGGCAGAAACACCTAGATGAGGGTCAGCCTAGACAGGAAGCGCGAACTTACGACCGGACAACAAAATGCCAGGTCAGAGGCCCTTTACGCTTCTATCAGGCCAGGGGTGGCGGCCCCGGCCGTCTCCCGGGCTTGCGGGTCTGACCTGTAACGATGCGCGATTTTCGTGACCAACGTGGCCAGCACGTGACCAACGCGATCAGACGCTTCATCAGATCTTCCCCAGACCTATGCGTTGAGCCGTCCCGGAGGTCACGTCCGACAGCGTCTGAGTCGGGGACGATGCCGAAGAAGGCGATGCGGTGGGCGGCGTCGCTGTGGATGACGTCTGAGTATGTCGGCGGATCCCGGCAACGTTCGTCGCTGACAGCCGACAACGCCGCGGATGCCGGAGTTCGATGTCGGTCAGTACCGTCAACGCCTCTGAGCTGCGCAGGACCACAGCGGACGGGGGTGTTGCCACAATTCGCCGACACAGCGGCCGAGAAGCGTTCCCGAAACTGGGCGACACGCGTGGCTGCTGCCCAACGACAAACCATGACGTCCTGGCGCGGACCCGCACGTCGTGTCCGGCCTATTTGTGCGACAGCCGTACAGCCCAGCCGTACAGCACACCGCCCGGAACCGCCACTGTTCGGCACGTCGCGCGCGAACCCGTTGCGATCCTCGGTCGCCCCAGAGGGCGACGGCCATGGCCGTGACGATCGACCTGCCGGGTGCCGTGTTCGACGTTGAGATCCTCGGTCGTCCCGGAGGGTGACCACCACCGTCCTCCCAGTACTCCAGGGCCCGTTCGTCGTCGTGGTTGCGATTCTCGGTCGCCCAGAAAGCGACCGCCACACGAGCTCGGGGGCAACGACACTCTGCAGGTCATGCTGTTGTGATCCTCAGTCACCTCGGAGGGCGATCGCCACGGCGCGCCAGGGTCGGTGACGTTCGCGATGACGCGGTTGCGATCCTCGGTCGCCCCGAAGGACGACCGCCACGTCCCATGCGATCGCCACGGCGGTGAACGTCGCGAAGTTGCGATCCTCGGTCGCCCCGAAGGGCGACCGCCACCCGAACCAGACGTGCAGCTGCCGCATGAGCGCACCGTTGCGATCCTCGGTCACCCGGAGGGCGACCGCCACCTCAAGCTCGGCGCTCGCATCCACGGCCAGTGTGAGCTGTTATGATCCTCGCTTACCCCAGAGGGCAACCGCCAGCACGTACAGCGGATGCCTGGGCTGTCCGGTGGACGTGTTGCGATCCTCGGTCGTCCCGGAGGACGACCGCCACTCTTGCCGTCTGCTGATGCTGGTGGACCGGTTGGATCCGTTGCGACCCTCAGACGCCTTGGAAGGCGACCGCCACCCGGTACTCGGTGCGGATGTACTCGCCGTCCTCGGTGCTGCGATCCTCGGTCATCCCCGGGGGGGCGACTGCCGCTCTACCTGGGTCTGCCGATCGTTGCCCTGCCGTACATGTTGCGATCCTCGGTCACCCCGAAAGACGACCGCCACGCCTCGGCTACCTGCTCCGGCCGGATGAAGTGCTTGACGTTGCGATCCTCGGTCGCCCCGGAGGGCAACCGCCCCACGACGCCACCACCGCCGGAGATCGACCGCCTCCTTGTGAGGGGGAGATGGCATCCCGACAAACACCACTCGTTGCGAGTCTCGGTCACTCCGCGGGCGACCGCCACCCCAGGGCGCACTGGTTCGCGCGCCAAGTTCTCAACGTTGCGAACCTCGGTCGCCCCGGAGAGCAACCGCCACACTCGTCGTCCTCCGCCACCTCCTGATCCTACGAGTTGTTGCGATCCTCGATCGCCCCGGAGAGCGACCGCCACCGGGCAGCGCTTGCACCATCCAGCCCTCTTCGGTGTTGCGATACTCGGTCGCCCCGAAGGGCAACCGCCACCAGCGTCCCGTCCCGGAACGGCTCCTCGCCCGCGCTGTTGCGATCCTCAGTCGCCCAGGAGGGCGACCGCCACCAGCAGGCCGCGGGCGGCCGCGATGCCGGCCGTGCGGTTGCGATACTCGGTCGCCCTGGAGGGCAACCGCCACCGAGGTGGAGGGGG